>JAUIEM010000031.1 GCA_030428695.1 bacterium | reverse complement strand
CGCCGTGCCGCCGGTGGTTTCCAGGGCGCCGTCGACCAGCTCGACATCGCCGTCGTGGTCGATGAGCGCCGCCCCGCCGTCGGTGTCGATCCCGTTGTCCTGCGCGAGGAAGCTCCCCGGCCCCGCGGAGCTGAAGTCCCCGCCGTCGGTGTCGATCCCGCCCGCCCCGATCACGACGCTGCCGGTGTGGTCGAGCACGAATGCGCCCCCGCGCGTTTGCAGGGATCCCGACCCGAGGGTGAAGGTCGTGCCGCTGGAGAGGAGGGAGCCGCCGGCGAGGTCGATCCCCGCCGCGCTGCTCGTCACGCCGCCCGCGGATTGGATGTCCAGGGTCAGGGCCAGCGAGCCGCCGGCATCGTTGACGCCTCCGACCTCGACGCTGTCCCCGATCAGGGTCAGGCTGCGCGGCGTCGCGAGCAGGAAGCTGAACACCGGCTCGATGACCAGCGTGCCCGCGCCCTGGGTCGTGATCGTCACGTCGGCAGTGTCGAGGGCGAGCTGCAGGTCGGCGAAGTCGAGGTTGGAGTCCGCGGTCGGGGTCCAGACCCCGGCGACGAAGGAGCCGTTGGTGCTGTTTCCCGCACCTCCGAAGTCCCCGACGGTGACGTTCTGGGCGAAGCAGAGCGAGGTGCAGAGCAGGAACAGAGGGGCGGCGCGCATGCCGGTCTCCTGGATGAGGATGCACGTCGACTGTACCAGCCCTCCGGGGAGCTCGGCAAGCGGCGTCGGCGACGGCCTCATCCTCCGGGGGACTGCACACCGCGCGTCCGGCCTTCTCGCCCGGCAAGAGCCTCGCTTCGTGCGGTCGCCGCAGAGGGCCTGCCCGGTCGGATGCCAATCCAGAGCCCGGATGCAGGCGCTCACCGCCGCAGCCGGCCCTCGAGGTGCTCCCAGCGCTCGACGAAGGCGTACAGGCCGAGGGAGGCGGCCAGCTCGACGGCGGACGCGACCGCGCGGGCCGAGGCGGCGCCCTCCTCGGGGGTCCAGCCGGCCAGCGCGCGCAGGACCTGCGCGTACAGGTGCAGCTCCTGGGGCAGCGACGGCGCACCTTCGAGCTCCTCCAGCTCCGCCTGGGCGGTCGCGATCTCCCCGAGGCGCAGCGCCGCCATCGCCGCGTTGAGGCCCGCGCGCAGCTCGCCCGCGGGGTCCCCGGCGGCGGCGCAGCACTGGGCGGCCTGGCGGTAGATCCTGCCCGCGGCCTCGTGGTGCCCGAGCCGGAACAGGGCGTCGGCCTCGAGGGCCAGGAAGGCGGCGCGCTCGGCGTCCGACCGCGCGCTCTCCGCCGCCGCGGCGGCGCTCGCCAGCGCGGCGGCGGGGTTTCCGCCGACCAGCTGGCACTGGATCAGCACGCGCGCCGGCTCGCTTCCCTCGACGCCCTCGGCCCGGTACGCGCCCTGCATCGCGAGCAGCGTCTCGTCGCACTGCAGGGCCAGGCGGGCGGCCGCGAGGTAGTCCTGCGGGCTGTCCGCGGCGACGGCGAAGGAGGTGAGTGACGTGACGCAGGTGGCCAGGGCGCCGATGGCCCGGGCCTCCACCGCGCCGCGCAGGGCCTCGAGCAGGGGCACCCGCCCCGCCTCCGCCGCCTGGCTGAGCAGCCGCGCGCGCTGCAGCCGCAGGGCCGCCTCCGTCAGCGGCGAGCCGGCGCGCAGGCGGGCCTCGTTGGCGAAGACGGGATCGCCGACCGCGAAGAACACGGCGAGCGCCTCCTCGAGCTCCCCCGCCTCGAGCCGGGTGCGGGCCAGGCGATGCCGCTCGGGCTGGCGGGACGCGGCCGCGAGGCTCGCCTGCAGCGCCCCCCGCTCCCGCCCGTCCGGCCACAGCTCGGCGAGGGCCGCCCGGGTGCCGGGGTCGGTGGAGGCGAGGAAGAGGGCGAAGGCGGGCTCGGGGAAGTCCCGGATCAGCGCCCGCACGCACTCCCTGCGTCCGGCCTGGTGGTGGTGCAGCAGCCGCAGCTGGAAGGCCTCGACCGTCGACGGGGCGGGCAGGAGCAGCGGAGGCCGCGCGAACGCGGTCGGCTCCCGGGTGACGGCGGTGCAGCCGACCAGGCAGGAGAGGCCGAGGGTGACGAGGACGCGGGGGAGGTTCACGGCAGCGGCTCCGGGATCGGGTGGAGGAACTCTTCGAGCAGGGGGAGCAGGTCGGGGCTCTCGTCGAGGTCGGCGCGGTCGAAGGGGGCGACACCGTCCTCCCCGCGCCAGGTGTAGGGATGCAGGGACAGCGCCTGGAGGCGCGCCCGCGTGGTCGCCTCCCCCTCGGCGGGGGTCGTGATGATGCGCGGGGTGATCAACAGCACCAGCTCGCGCTGCACCTCGCGGACCTCGGTCTCGCGGAAGAGGAAGCCGATCACCGGGATGTCCATCAGCAGCGGGAGGCCCTCCTCGACCTGCGAGACCTCCTTGCGGATCAGCCCGCCCACGGCCAGGGTCAGCCCGTCGCGGCCGATCACGGTGCCCTCTATGTTGGCGGTGGTCACCGTGTCGACCCGCACCTCCTGGACATCCCCGCCCGAGGTCGGGATCGGCAGGCTGGCCCCGCCGATGTTGACGGAGGACACGTCCTGGATGATGCGCAGGGCGACGGTGCGGTCGGCGTTGATGCTCGGGAAGATGCGCAGGGTGTTGCCGATGTCCCGCAGGTCGACCTCGGGCACGATGCGGTCGGTGGTCACCCCCTCGGTCGTCGTGGTCAGCACGTCGAAGTTCCTCACCAGCGGCCGCTCCTCGCCGACGAACAGGCGCGACGGCTGCTCGTTCGCGCACAGCAGCAGGGGAGTCGCCAGGGAGCGGATGCGGCCGGTTCCCTTGAGCAGCTGCATGCGGGCGCGGATGTGCTCGTCCATGAACTGGTAGATGAGTGTGCCGCCCTGCAGCGGGAAGTTGCCGAGCCCCAGAGCGGTCTCGTAGCCGGTCCCGGAGGAGGTGAGCAGGGGGTTGCGCGGCTGCGAGGTCGGGGGACCGGCCTGCGTGGTGCCATCGATCAGGTCGAGGTCGAAGACCGAGCTCATGTTGTCGTCGAGGCTGAGCTCGAGGATCTTGACCTCCAGCAGGACCTGGGGCGTCGGCCGGTCGAGCTCGATGATCAGCCGCTCGATGCTCGCCATCACCTTGGGCTCGCTGCAGCGCACGATGATCAGGTTGTTGGTGCGATCGATCGTGACGTAGATCGGCAGCACGTTGCCGAGCGCCTCGCTGATCTCCTCGGCGCTCAGCGCCTCGTCGCGCGCCGACATCGCCGCGAGCTGCTCCGCCGTCGCCCGCTCCGCCAGCTCGGCTCCCGACTCCTCATCGCCGCGCCCGAAGCTGCTGCCCGAGGACGAGGAGCGGAAGTTCGCGCCGCTGCCCGTCTGCAGGCTGTTGTCCCCGCTGCTGTTGAACACCCCGTAGAGGTTCTCCTCCGGCCCGTACGACAGCCGCACGCGGGAGCCGTAGAGGTTGCGCACGGTCGTCGCGACCGCGTCGGCGCGGGGGTACAGCAGCGTGAACACCTGGATCGTGTCCGAGGTCTCGACCACCACCTCGCGCTGGTACTCGGGCGCGGTCAACACGCGATGGACCCCGGCGGGCGTGCGCAGGTGCCACAGGCCGGCCGCCTTGCACAACAGCTCGAGCCCGAGCTCGGCATCGACATTGCGCAGCGACAGGGTGACCTCGGTCTGCCCGGCCTGGGGGCTGGCGACGACGATCAGCCCGGTCAGGTCGCTGAACAGGCGCAGCACCTCGTGGACCGTGGCCCGGTCGGCCTCGAGCCGGCGGATGACGTCGTCCGCCGGGGCGAGCGTCGCCAGCCACAGCAGGAGCGCGAGAGGAAGGAGGAGGCGGCGCATCAGCGGATCTCCAGTGGTTGCAACAGACCGGGCGCGGAGAAGACCAGCCGTCCCTCGGCGAGCTCCTCGACGAAGAGCTCGAAGGGCTCCCCTCGACGTTGGACCCAGACCCGGTCGCCGGGCTCGACCACCTGGCGCTGGCCGTCGACGTCGATGATCGCCAGCGGGGGCTTGCCCTCGACCTCGAGGTAGACCAGCAGCTCGATGCGCGGCAGCGTCGGGCTCGGCACGGGGCGCGTGACGGCGGGCACGGCCAGCGAGTCGGGCTGGAGCTCGGCGTGGAACGGGTCGGGAAGCTGCGAGACATCGAGGCTGTCCGCCGCTTCCTGGGCCAGCGCCGCGGCCGACGAGCAGAGGAGCACGAGGAGTGCTGCGCGCATGGGGTTTCCTCTCAATGGTAGGCCGACAGGTAGAAGACGGCCTGAAAGAACGAGTAGTAGACGTAGGCGACGATGCCGCCGACGAACAGCAGCAGCGCCGGCTCGAACAGCGTCGACAGCACGCGCACCCGGCGGGTCAGCACGGCGTCGTAGAACCGGGCGAGCTCGCGCATGACCTCGTCGAGGGCGCCGGTCTCCTCGCCGACCCCGACCACCTGCACGGCGATCTTCGGAAACACCCGCGAATCGGCGAGCGACGGCGCCAGCGCGCCGCCCTCGAGGACCCGTCCCGCCACGCGCTCGAGCTCGGTCCGGAACACCGCGTTGCCCGAGGCCATGGCGGCGGCGCGCATCGAGCTCTCGAGCGGCAGCCCGCTCTTCAGCAGGGTCGCCAGACAGTCGAAGGTGCGCGTCAGCAGGCCGGTGCGCAGGATCCCCGCGACCACGGGGACGGAGAGCAGGACGCGCTGGATGGCGGACCGGCCGCGGGGCCGTCCCCAGGCCAGCCAGAGCAGCGCGGCCACGCTCGCGGCCCCCAGCAAGAGGAACACCCCCTGGCTGCGGAAGAAGTCGCCGAGCTCGAGGAGGAAGCGGGTCGCGGCGGGCAGCGCCGCCCCGCGGCTGCTCAGGAACTCCGCGAAGCGCGGCAGGACCTTCACCACCAGGAACACGATCACCCCGATCGAGACGAGCAGCACGACCAGCGGATAGAGCAGGGCGGACATCACCTGGGCCCGCAGCTCGGCCTGGCGGTCGAAGTGCGCGGCGAGGCTGGCGAAGGCGCCGTCGAGCTCGCCCGTCGCCTCGGCGGAGGCGACCAGGCTGGCGGCCATGCTCGGGAACAGACGGCCCTGCGCGGCGATCGCCTCGGACAGGGAGGTGCCGCGCATCACCGTCGCGGCCATCCGCTCCGAGGCGCGCGCGAGGCGCGGGTGGATCTCCCCGCGCGCCAGGAGCTGCAGGGAGCTGTGCAAGCCCAGGCCGGCCCGCAGCATCAGCCCGAGCTGGCGGCAGAAGAAGGCGAGGTCGCGCAGCCGGACGAAGGGCAGATAGAAGCCGCGCCGTCCGGTCGGGGGCATCCGGGTCGCCGCCACCTCGTTGATCTCGATGGGGAACAGGCCCCGCCCGCGGATCGCCGAGGCCACCTCTTCCGGCGTCGCCCCCTCGAGGCGCCCCGAGCGCTCGGCGCCCGACTCGTCCAGCGCGGTGTAGGTGAAGTGCATCCGCCGTCCCTCCCTCTACAGCACCGCGGCCGTGTAGGCCTCTTCCGCGCTGGTGCCGCCGGCGAGCACTGCCTCGATCGCCCGCTCGCGCAGGGTCCGCAGCCCGTTCTTCTGCGCGATGTCGAGCAGCCCGGGCTCCGCGACGCCCCGGGCCACCGCCTCCTGGAAGGGGCGGTCGCTGAGGAGCAGCTCGAAGATGCCCATCCGCCCCCGGTAGCCCGTGCCGAGACAGCAGGCGCAGCCCCGGGCCCGGAACACGCGCGCCTCGTCGTCGGCGTCGAGCTCCAGCGTGCCGGCGAGGAGCGCGTCGACCGGGACGGCCTCCCGGCAGCGCTCGCACAGCCGGCGCACCAGGCGCTGCGCGATCACGACCTCGAGGGTGGCCGCGACCAGGTAGCTCTGCATGCCGAGGTCGCGCAGGCGGGTGACCGCCCCCACGGTCGAGCTGGTGTGCAGCGAGGACAGCACCGCGTGCCCGGTCAGCGCCGCCTTCAGCGCGATCTCCGCGGTCTCGGCGTCGCGGATCTCGCCGACCATCAGCACGTCGGGGTCGTGCCGCAGCAGCGAGCGCAGCGCCTTGGCGAAGGTCAGCTTGCCGGCGGCATCGACCTGCAGCTGCGAGGTGCCGACGACGATGCTCTCGATCGGATCCTCGACCGTCAGCACGTTGCGGTGCGTGGAGACCAGCCGGCGCAGGGCGGCGTACAGGGTCGTCGTCTTGCCGCAGCCGGTCGGCCCCGCCAGCAGGCACAAGCCCCGCGGCCGCTCGAGGAAGGTCTCGACGCGCGCGAGGTCCTCCGCCGGCAGGCCGATCGCGTCGAGCTCGCGGACCTCGGCGACGCCGAGCAGGCGCAGGGTCGCGCGCTCGCCGAAGCGGGTCGGCGCGGTCGCGACGCGGACGTCGAGGGTGATGTCGGCGAGGACGCGCAGGGGATAGCGGAAGCCGCCGTCCTGGGGCTCGCGCTTCTCCGCGATGTCGAGCCCGGACAGCACCTTGATGCGCGAGATCGTCGCCTGGCCGAGACCGGTCGAGATCGCCGCGGAGAAGTCGCGCAGGCGGCCGTCGATGCGGATGCGGATCCGGTAGCCGTCCGCGTCGGGCTCGAGGTGGATGTCGGAAGCGGCGGACGCGTAGCCCTCGGACATCACCTGGTCGAGCAGGCCGACGCCATCGATGGGCTGCGCCGCGGCCGTGTCGGACAGGGCGCGGCGGATGGCGAGGTCGAGGGCCCGCGGCTCGGCGACCGCGGCGACGACCGCCCGGCCCAGGGCGCGGCGGGCGGAGTCGAGGGTGGTGATGTCATCGGGGTCGGCGGTGGCGAGCACGACGCCCTCGCCGCTCTCCCGGAGCGGGAGGATCCCCTTGCGCTGGACGAGGATGCGGGGCAGCCGCTGGAGCAGCTCGGGGTCGGGGCGCAGGGCCTCCGCATCGACGAAGGCCAGCCCGCGCAGCTCGGCGAGGGCGTGGGCGAAGGCGCGCGCCGGCAGCCGCAGCCGCAGCGCGATGTGCTCGAGCAGCGGGCGGCGCAGGCGGGCCGCTTCCGCCGCCGCCGCGCGCGCCGTCTCGCGATCGACCAGGCCGCGCTGGACGGCCGCTTCCACCAGCACCTTCGGCTGCATCCCTCAGCTCCTCCCTTCCCAGGCGCGCGCCGGGGGAAAGGCGTGGGGGACGCGGAAGCGGCCCTGCGCGATGCCGATCTTGCGCGCCTGCTCGAAGGTCTGCATGCCGAGGGCGGCGGACGACTCCATCACCTGGCGGATCTGCTTCGGCTTGCCCGCGCGGATCAGGTTCGCCGCGGCGGGCGTCACGCGCAGCACCTCGACCAGGGGCCACAGGCGGTCGACCCCGCGCAGCAGCCGCTGGGCGACGACCGCGCGCAGGACCAGGGAGAGCTGGACCCGCACGCCGTCCTGCTCCCCGCGGTCGAAGGCGCCGATGAAGCGCTCGATGGCGACGACGGCGTCGCTGGAGTGCAGGGTGGAGAAGACCAGATGCCCGGTCTCTGCCGCGGCGAGCACCGCGCGCATCGTCTCGCGGTCGCGCATCTCGCCGACGAGGATCACGTCGGGGTCGGCGCGCAGCGCCTCGCGGACGGCCTGGTCGTAGCTGTGGACATCCTTGTACAGCTCGCGCTGGCGGATGAGGCTCCGGTGCGGCTCGATGACGTACTCGATCGGCTCCTCGATCGTCAGGATGTGCCGCGCCATCGTGCGGTTGATGGAGTCGAGCAGCGCCGCGAGGGTGGTGGTCTTGCCGCTCCCGGTCGGCCCGACGACCAGGAGCAGCCCGTCCTCCACCTCGGTCAGCCGGGCGACCGGCTCGGGCAATCCGAGCTGCTCGTAGCCGCGGATGCGGGGCTCCAGGCGCCGGATCGCGATGGTCAGGCGCTCGGTCGCGAAGAAGATGTGGATGCGGAAGCGGTGCCCGGTGTGGCTCAGCGCGAGGTCGGCGGCCTTCCGCCCCTCGAGCTGGTCGAGCTGCGCGGGGCTGACGAGGGTCTCCACCAGCTTCCGCAGCGCGGCGCGGCCGATGGGCTCGGCGTCGAGGGGACGGAGCTCGGTGCGGATGCGCAGCAGCGGGCGCTCTCCCTCCGCCAGATGCAGGTCGGTCGCGTCCCGCTCGCTGGTCTGCACCAGGAGCCGGGAGAACCAGACCGGCAGGACGTCTTCCTCAGGCGCTGTCAGGGAACAAATCCTCGTTTTCGCTGGCCCTCGTCGCCGCTGGCTGCGTCGCTCGTCGCCCGAATACAGCCCTCAGGAGCGGGAGACGAGGACGATCGCAACCTTGACCCGGGCATCCGTCGAGCGCTCCACCTGGAATTGAACGATCACCGCGGGCGCGCCGGCGCGCGCCAGCCCGTCGACGAAGCCCAGCCACGCGCGGTAGGCCCCTTCGAGCTCCATCGCGTGCAGGGTCAGACCCGCCTCCTGCAGCTCCTTGCAACGCGCCGAGGTCGGCGCATCGACGAGGCGGCTGCCCCCGATCTCCAGCCCCATCCGTTCCGCCAGGGCGCACACCGCGCCGAGGTCTTCGCCGTCCCCGGGCGCCGCCTCGAGGGCGTCCCGCAGAGCCCGCAGCTCGGCCTCGAGCGCCGCCGTCGACGGCCCCGACGGACGGTCGGGCGTCTCCGCTCCGCGCATCTGCAGCGCCTCCGCCTCGAAGGCCAGGGCCGCGATGCGGCGCCGCGTGGGGAGGGCATCGAAGAGCACGACCGACGCGATGGCCAGACCAAAGATGATGCCGAGCTGGGCGGCCCGAGGGAGATTCACCGCGCCCCTCCCGCGGCCCTGATTTCCAGCGAGAAGGCGAAGATCCCGCGCTCGGTGTCGCGCTCGAGGGCGGGGGTGGACACGCGCCGCTCCCAGCCCTCGAGGCGGCGCTGCAGCTCGGCGGCGAACTGGTGGACGGCGCTGGCCCGCGCCCCCTCGCCCTCGATGCGCACGGCGTCGTCGGTCTCCTCCACCGAGGCGAGCTGCACCCTGGAGCTGCGCAGGGCCTCGGACAGGGCGACGAAGACGTGGCGCACCAGGCGGGCGCGACGCGGCAGGTCGGCCACGGGCCCGAGCCGCTGCTGCAGCGCCGCGATCTCCCGTTGCAGCTGCTCGGTCCGCGCGCGCTCCTGGCGGCTCTGCTCCTGCCCGGGGCTCGCCTGCGCCCCGGGCTCGACGCCGCGCAGCTGGTCGGCGAGGTCGATGCGGTAGGGGATGTACAGCAAGAGCAGCAGCAGCCCGAGCGCGACGACCAGCTGCTCCGCCCTGGGGCGCCAGGACGTGCGCGGGCGGGCGAGGCGGACCTTCGGCAGCGACAGGCGGGTCGCCCCCGCCTCGTGCCGCGCCAGCCCGAGGAGCACGGGCGCGACGGGGCTCTCCGGGGCGGGCACGCTGTGGATGTCCGGCGCGCACTCCCGCAGCAGGCGTTCCCGCTGGCTGCCCGCGCAGACGAGCTCGGTGAAGCCGGCCTGGCGCGCCTCCAGCCCCGCCCGGGTCGGGCCCTCCCAGGGCGTGCGCCGGGCGAGCACGACGCGCCCTTCGCGCAGCAGCGTCAGGTCGATCGTGTCCCCGTCCGCGACCGCGAGGGCGCCATCCGCGCCGCCCCACGCCGCGGCCGCCGCGCCGACCAGGGGGTACAGGGCGCCGAGGCGCAGGCCGTTCTCGCGCAGGCTGCGTGTCAGCGCGTCGAGGTCGGTGCGGGTGACGACCGCGACCAGGCGATGCCCCTTTCCGGCGTCGCCGCTCCCCTCGCTCCAGCCGAAGCACAGCTCGCCGTCGGCGGTCTCCCCCGCGGACTCTTCCCGGACGGACGCCAGCAGCGGCTCGGTCTCCCAGCGCAGGAGCTTCGTCCAGCGTTGCACATCCAGCGCCTGTTCGGGGAGCACCAGACACAGCCCGTGCACCCGGTCCGAGGCGACGACGGCGGCGGCCGGCAGCGACGCGCTGCGGGCCAGGGTCGCCAGGGCCTTCTTCAGGGCGTCGACCGAGGTCTCGGCGGTCGCCGCGGCCGTCACCGTCGGGCCGCCGTCGAGTGAGACCAGGGCCGCCTCGCAGGAAGTTCCGGACAGGGCGATGGCCAGGGTCGGCGCCGGGTCTCTCTTCGCCATCGCGCTCACCTCCACACGCAGCGCTGATCCTGCAGGCTGGTCCGGGGAACCACGGGCAGCACGTGGAGGGGAGACAGCGGCGTCGCGCTCCCGGCGGGGAAGATCGCGAAGGCGCGCAGGCCCTGGGGAAGCACCAGCGGGGGGCTGAAGCTGAAGGCGACCGACGCCTCGTCCCCCGCGGGGATCGTCAGGGACAGGCTCAGCGCCTGGCTGCGCGCGGCGGCGGGCCAGGCGACCGCCCCGTCGACGGCCGTCGCCCAGGCCAGCTCGTGGCCACCCGAGAAGGAGAGCGGCGCCGCCGTGCGGTTGACCAGCGCGACCCGCACGGTGCTGGCGCGCAGCGCGTGGTCTTCGGGCAGCACCAGGGCATGATCCGGGCGGGGGACCGGGCGGGCGTAGGTCGAATCGCCCGACGGCGAGCCCGGGCTGTAGACGACGAGGGTGTCGCCCGCCGTCCCTGCCCGGCGCTCGAAGGTGAACGCCCGCCCCCAGCCGTCGTTCCAGGCCCGCTCCCCGGTCGTCAGCTCGGGCAGGCCGGGCAGGTAGGGGCCGCGCCAGCCCGCCTCCAGGCCGGTGGCGGGGTCGTACGCGAAGGCGGGCAGGCCGTGCGCTTCCAGCAGCTCATCGACGCTGTCGGGGAGCCGCCCGATGTCGGCGACGAAGCCCGACACCACCGGCCGCCCGGCGAGGACGCGCTCGGTGCCGAGGGTCGCCTGACGGATCGCCTCGAGCCGGCTCTTCGTGTCGTCGTAGCGGAGCTGGTCATCGGTGCTGACGAGGAAGTTCGACAGGCTGAGCGCCAGGGCCGACAGCAGCAGGATGACGACCAGCAGCTCGAGCAGGGTGAAGCCGGGGCGGGCGGTCATGGCGTGAGCTCCAGGACGGGGTCGTCGGCTCCTTCCGCCACGCTCAGCTCCCCGTCGATCCCGCACGATTGCAGCCAGGCCGTGTCGTCGGAGGCGAACAGGAAGACCGGCCGGCCGGCCTCCGCCAGCGCCTCCCCGCCAGCGGTGTAGGCTCTGAACAGGCCGCTCGCCGGGCAGGGGCGGAGGTGCGCATCCAGCACGCAGATGACGCGCGGGACGAGGTCTCCGCCGGACAACGAGCCGGAGGAGTCCTCGCCGAGGCCTGAGGAGAGGTCGACCTGGCGGAAGGCCTCACGCTGCAGATAGGGGCCGCGCCACCCGCGGCGGCTGTCGGGATTCCAGGGGAACACGGGGTCTCCCGCCGCGTCGCGGGGCTCCTCGAGCAGCTGCACCAGGTTGGCCGGACAGCGGAACCAGTCCGCGCCTTCGGCGGGCTCGGCCACCTCTCCCCCGTCCGCGCTCAGGGCGAAGGGGCCCTGCCGCGGCAGCCAGCCCGTGTCGTCGTGGAAGCGGAGCAGAGCGGCGCGCAGGTGCACGAGATCACTCCGGGAGAGCCGATCCTGGGCGGTCGCGCTCACGCCGTCGAGCTTGATCAGGACCAGCCCCGCCACGGTCGCGAGGATCACGACCGTCAACAGGATCTCGAGGAGCGTGAAGGCTCGAAACTCGCGGGGCAGATTCGACACGGGGTGCACACCAGGGCAATTGCAGAGCGGGCCGGGGTGTTTGCAAGTGTTGTGCCATCGGGGACAGGCATTGCCCCGGGGGATCTCAGTGGCCACCGGATACGTAGTAACCACCACCCGATCAGTTCCTGATCAGCAGCTCGACCTGACAGAGCAACAAGATCGGAACTTGAAGAGGTCCAGAACATCCATCGCGACTGAAAAGCAGAAACTTTAATAGCAAGAAACACCATGAACACCTCACCACCTGTCGCGCAATCGCGACGATACCGCTCTTCATCTGCAGAACACGATGGCACGGTTGTTGATGGAGCGCTTTGCCTGCGCAACGAAACGCGACATCGCTCCAGGAAATCATCTTCCAGAGCGAGTGTCGCATGCCATCCCTCCGAGCCAGAAGGGATTGACGAGGGACTCTCCAGGACTTCAACAAACAACGGGAGTTGTCGGGGCAGCGTAACGCAGTTCGATAGACAGTACCTACCGGGGGGACGTCCGGAAGGTAGACGCTACTGGTTTGTCCGCAGGGATTTTGTGGACTGTGAAAGACAAGAGGTTCTTCAGAATGAACAAGACCATCGCCCAACGAGGCTTTACATTGATCGAGCTGCTGGTGGTCGTCTCGATCATCGCGTTCATCAGCGCCCTTGCGGTTCAGCTCCTGTCCGGTTCGGAGCAAGAAGCCAAGGAATCGCTCAACATCGCGAACATCAAGCGGACGACCTCCGCGGTCAAGACCCACAGCACCCTGCACAGCGGGAGCATCCCGAACCGGGTCGACTCCCTCCTGAGCACCGATGTGACCGCCGGCGCCAGCCGTGTCTTCGACGCGGGTGACGTCGCCGAGATCATGTACTTCGGGACCGACGCGGACGACGACGGCGTCCTCGACACCGGCGCGAACTTCAAGGGCATCCACGACCACTGCACCGACGGCTACGGTCAGGCCCTGATCCTCGAGGTCCTCTCGCAGGCAGACGTCGACATGCTCGCCGCGGCCGGCCTGACCACGGTGATGGACATCAACAACGACACCGACAAGTTCGCGAGCTTCAACCACGAGAACTACGTGAAGGAAGAGCGCGAGCTCGCGGCGGGCGATTACGTCGCGATGGTCAGCCCGACCACGCCCCAGAGCGGCATGCTCCTGTACCGGGACTTCGGCGTCGACCTGGCGGACACCACGGACTTCCCCCGCAGCGGCTTCACCCTGAGCGACACCGGTCGGGACAACGCCCTCAACACCAAGCGCTTCTTCGTCTTCGGCATCGGCAAGGACTGCACGCTGATCGGCGACCAGCTCGGCGGCCTCGAGGAGATCCCCATCAGCCCGATCGTCACCGACGGCCACTACGACCGCTACCTGCTGGTCATCGCGATGCCCCGCTCGGGCTCGCCGACCGACACGACCCCGCCCTACCCGGTCGCGATCCTCGACCCGACGGGCAAGAACGCGCACCTCGCACAGAGCTGGGCGACACGCACCAACCGCAACTGATCCGGAGCGCCCGCGCGGGGCCGGACTTCGCGATGCGGAGTCCGGTGCGCGCGTCGCCGCTCGCGGCCCCTTTCGACAGCGGGTCGCGAGCGTCGCCTGCGTGGGCGCTTCCACCAACGCCTGGGAGACGAGAGCCACGATGAGCCCGGAACCTGTCGATCCCCTTCTGCGCGTCAGCGCCCTGACCAAGTCCTTCCCCTACGGCCGGAGCTCCGTGCAGGCGGTGACGGACGTCTCCTTCACGGTCGCCCGCGGCGAGCTCGTCGCCGTCATGGGCCCGAGCGGCTGCGGAAAGAGCACGCTGCTGCACCTGATCGCCGGCCTGACCGACCCCGACGACGGCGCGATCAGCATCGACGGCCTCGACATGCTCGGGCTGAGCGAGTCGCGTCGAACCCTCTTCCGCCGCCAGCACATCGGGCTGGTCTTCCAGGCAGCGAACCTGATCCCCGACCTGAGCGGCCGGGAGAACATCGTCCTGCCGGCGATGCTCGGCGGCACCGCCCTGAAGGCGGGCGAGCCGGAGGCGCTGATCGCGGCCCTCGGCATCGAGGATGCCAGCGGCCGGCTGCCCGACGCGATGAGCGGCGGGGAGCAACAGCGGGTCGCGATCGCGCGGGCCCTGGTGACCGGCCCGGCCCTGCTCCTCGCGGACGAGCCGACCGGCAACCTCGACACCGGCAACAGCCACAGCCTCTGCGCGCTCCTGACCTCCACCTGCCGGGAGAACGGCTCGACGGTGCTGATGGTCACGCACAACCCCGCCGTGGCCCACTTCGCCGATCGCATCCTGATCATGCGCGACGGCGCGCTGATCGAAGAGCTGCCGAAGGAGCGCTTCGGCACGGTCGGCGAGCTCGGCCAGCACTACCTCGATCAGCTGCGGGTGCGCGAAGCCGAGGGTCAGCCCGCATGAAACCGATCCTGCTGCTGATCCTCGCGCAGGCCCGCCGGCAACGCGGGCGCCTGCTGACCACTACCCTCGCCGTCGCCATCGCCGTCGCGGGGGTCGGCTTCAACCTGATGTCCCTGTCGAGCACCCACCAGCGGATGCTCGAGAACTCGCAGCAGCTCGGACGCTTCGACGCGCTGATCCTGCCGCGGACGATGGGGGGGAAGGTCCTCCCCCAGGAGCTCGTCGCCGCGATGCGGGCCGACGAGGCGGTCGCCGATGCCGACGCCGCCGTGTCGGTCTACAACGCCCGCGTCGTCCACCCCCCGCTGCCCCCGGGGCGGGGTCCGCTCGGCGGGACGCGGGTCATCGGCAGCGACGCGCCCCAGCCCTCCGAGCCGCTGGAGGCGGGCGCCTGGCTCGGCGCCGACCCGACCGTCGCCGAGGCGGTCGTCTCCTCGACCTTCGCCGCGAGCGCGAAGCTCGCGGTCGGGGACAGCCTGGTGGTGACGCAGACGGCCGCGCCGCTACGGCTCCGCGTGGTCGGCATCCTGCGCCTGGCGGAGCGGACCGGCCCCCGGCTTCCCATCCTGCCCCCGCCCCACCACGCGGACATCTGGGTGCACCGGTCCCAGGCCGCCGCGCTCGGCTCCCTCGCGGAGCAGCCGAACCTCGTCGGCTTCGCCCTGCGCGACGGCGCGGACGTCCAGGCCTTCGTCGACCGCTGGGAGGACCGCTGCTACAGCGCCTACCCGCCGGCCGAGCTGCGCAGCACCGTCGGTGACGCCCAGGACTTCATCGGCAACGAGGAGAGCGAGATGGGGGCGATGCTCAACGCCTCCTCGACCTTCCTCTGGACCCTGGTGGTCGGCTTCGTCATCTTCCTGTCGGTCAGCGTCGGCGCCCGCGCCCGCCTGCGCCAGTTCGCGGTCCTGCGGGCTCTGGCCCTGTCCCGGACGCAGGCCGTGGTCCTGGTCTGCGGAGAGGCGTTGAGCCTCGGCCTGGTCGGTTGGCTGCTCGGCAACATCCTGCTCAGTGCGGGCACGAACCTGCTCGCCCCGCAGCTGATGGACGGTCTCGTTCCGCCGCCGATGATCCTGGGCATCTCCCTCGGCTGCACCCTGGTCGGCAGCCTGCTCGCGGCGCTCGGCCCGACCTGGCAGGTGACGACCAGCAAGCCGATCGACCTGCTCAGAGGGGTCGGCCAGAAGCCCGCGCGCCAGATCCCCGTCGGGCTGACCGTCGCGGGCCTCGCGCTGATCGTCGTCAACCCGGCCATCGTCATGCTCGGCCGCCATGAGCCGGTCCGGGAGGTGCTCGGCCTGTTCCACAGCGACAGGGTCGGCTTCTACACGCCGGTGTTCGGCTCGCTGCTGATGATCCTCGGCTTCGCGTTCCTCACGCCGCTCGTGATCAAGCTGAGCGAACGGCTCTTCGGACCGGCGACCGCGGGTCTGTTCCGGCTGGACCGGCGCTTCCTGCGCCAACAGCTCAGCCGCAACCTCGGCCGCAGCGTCGGCACCACCACCGCCCTGTCGGCGGGGCTGGCGCTGTACATCACCAGCCTGGTCTGGGGTTTCTCGATGCTCGTGCCCTTCATGCCGACCGAGGTGCTCCCGCGCATGCAGGTCCACCTCGAGCCGGCCGGGGTCACCCTCGATGCGGTCGACGCCGTCGCGGAGATCCCCGGCGTCGACGGCGCGCGCTTCCTGCCGACGATCACCGAGCAGCCGCGGCTGAGCCAGGCCACCCTCGAGAGCCCGGGCTTCGCGCACATCCACGACGACATGCAGCACGTGCTGGTGATGGGCGTAGACCCCGCGCGCGCCTTCGGCGGCTCCGACCCGCTCTTCGACCTCGAGCTCGAGGCCGGCGACCGCGCGGGGCTGGTCGAGGAGCTGCGGCAGCCGGGGCGGTGCGTCATCCCCGACCACTTCGCGACCCACTGCGGCCTCGCCCTCGGGGACAGCTTCAGCGTCGTGCGGCCGGGCGACGGCCAGGAGGTCGAATACACCGTCGCGGCGATCGCCTCGATGCCCGGCTGGAACTGGCTGACCAAGATGTCCGGCGCGCGCTCGCGGGCGATCCGCGCCGTCGCCCTGCTGCTGGTCGACTTCGAGCAGGCGTCGCGCGACTACGCCCTCGACCGCGTCAAGCACTTCTGGTTCGACCTGACCCCCGACGGCCCGCTGGCGACCGCCAGACCGCCCGCCCCGACCGGACCGGGCGGGGCTCGAGGGATGTTCGGTAGCGCGGTCGCGTCGGCCCTCGAGGCGGCGGTCGAGCCGCTCGCCCTGACGCAGGCCCTGCCCCGGATCGCGCCGCTGGCGCGGCAGGCGGGCGTCGACCCCGCGGAGCTCCTGGCGATCACGATCACCGACCGCGACGGGATCCGCACCCGGCTCGCCGGGCACGGCGGCCGCACGATCTGGTCGTTCACCATCCTGCCCCTGGTGATGCTGCTGATCTCATCGCTGGCGGTGTGCAACGCCATCCTCGCCTCGGTCCGCGGGCGCTCCTGGCAGTTCGGCATCCTGCGCTCGATCGGCATGACCCGCGGGCAGCTGATGCGGCTGGTCCTCAGCGAGTCCCTCCAGCTGTGGGTCGCGACCGCCCTGCTCAGCGTGGTGGCCGGCGTCTCCCTCGGCTGGGCGGGGACGCGCCTGTCGAGCCTGTTCTTCTTCTTCGCCGGGCACACGCCCGACCTGGTCGTCCCCTGGACCGGCATCGGCATCGGCCTCGCGGTCGGGCTGGTGGTCTGCGTCGGGGCGGCGCTGCTGCCCGCGTGGCTGGTCGCGCGGAAGAAGCCCCTGCAATTCATCCAGGCCGGCCGTCTGGCCCAGTGAGGACAACCGATGCCCCCTCCCCTTGAGGTCGAGTCCGCGGTCAAGCGCTTCCACCGCGGCGACACCTGCGTCGAGGCGCTCCGGCGCGTGAACCTGACGGTCGAGGCCGGCGAGCTCGTCGTGATCATGGGCGCCTCCGGCTCCGGCAAGAGCACCCTGCTGCACGCGATGGCGGGCCTGACCGACCTGGACGAAGGCCGCGTAGCGGTCGCGGGTCAAGACCTCGCCGCGCTCTCCGACGCGCGGCTGACCCGCTTCCGTGGGCGGCACATCGGCCTGATCTTCCAGGCCTTCAACCTGATCCCGGTGCTGACGGCCGAGGACAACATCCGCCTCCCGGCCTGCGAGGTGCCGGACGTCGACGCGAAGGTCGAGGCCCTGCTCGAGCGGCTGGACCTCAAGGAGCGCCGCGCGCATCGGCCCGACGCCCTGTCCGGCGGGGAGCAGCAGCGCGTCGCGATCGCGCGGGCGCTGATCACCGACCCCTCGATCGTGCTGGCCGACGAGCCGACCGGCAGCCTCGACTCGGTCTCCGGACAGTCGATCTGCGCGCTCTTGCGCGCGCTGTGTACCGAGCAGAAGCGCACCATCGTCGTCGTCACCCACGAGCCGTCGGTGGCGATGTGGGGAGACCGGGTCGTCGTCCTGCGCGACGGCGCGGAGCTGACCGACTTCCCCACCGGGGACACGCAGGACCCGCAGACCATCATGAACCGCTACCAGGAGGCGCTGCGCCTCCCCGTGGAGACCTCCTGATGGGCAAGGTGCTCGGCCTGACCTGGGCCTACCTCCGCGCGCGCCCCGTCCGCAACGGCCTGGCCGCGCTGGCGACGGTCTGCTCCGTGTGCATGGTGGTGTGGGTGGCGAGCGGCTACGACGCGCTGCTCAAGACCTTCGACAACTTCGCGGAGCGGGGCCTCGGCCGCTACGAGCTGTCGGTGGCCGCGGTCGCCTCCGCGACCGCCATCGCCGTCCCCGACGACGCCCTGGACGCGCTGCGCTCCGACCCCGCGGTCACCGCGGTCGAGCCGATGGGGGCGAAGCGGGCGCCGGTCGCGGTCAAGACCCGCGGGCCCGGGGTCCCCGAGCCGGCGGCGCCCTCCGGGCCGCAGCGCCCGCTGCCCGACCCGATGATCCTCGCCACCGACGTAGCCGAGGCGCCGTTCTCCATCCTGCGCGGACGGTGGATCGAGGCCGCGAGCGAGGCGGTGCTGAGCGACAACGCGGCGGCGCGGCTCGGCGTCGACGTCGGCGGCGAGCTCCTCGCGGGGCAGGGCCGGCACCGCCAGCTCCTGCGGGTGGTCGGCGTGCTCGACGCGCCGGACGTGGTCGTCGCCTACGACAACACCGCGTTGAAGGTCCTCTGTCCCGGCGCTGGCGACGTCTTCGTGCGCATGGAAGCTGCCGCGTCACTGCACGGCTCGCCCGTCGTGATCAACTTCGCCGGCGTCGCGGTCGCCGACGAGGTCGATGTCAACACCTTCCGCTTCGCCTGGGGACCGCGGCTGAGCGGCTTCGCGACGCCGCTGCAGTTCCAGGAGGCCTTCGACATCGAGGAGGCCCTCGACGAGAGCGCCTCGGCCGAGAACATCAAGCTCCAGTCCTACGCGGCGACCGCGCTCTCGATGCTGGTGTCGCTGCTCGTGATCTTCTGCACGCTGAACATGGGGGTCAGCGAGCGCATCCGCCAGTTCGCGATCCTGCGCTCGCTGCGCTTCACCCGGGGCCAGGTCGTCGGCCTCGTCGTGCTGGAGAGCCTGTTCCTCGCCAGCATCGGCCTGGCCGGAGGGCTGGCGCTCGGCTACGGCGCGCTCCAGGCGCTCGAGCAGGGGATGGGCGGCCTGCTGCGCCACGGCGCGACGCTGGGCGGCCACAGCCTGACGCTCGCGACCGTCGCGGCCTACGGCGGGGCGCTGCTCGCGTCGACCGTGCCCGCCTGGCGCGCGGTCCGGGTCCGCCCGGTCGACGCGTTGGCGGGGGACTTCGGCGATGCCTCCTCCGGCCCCGGGCGCGCCTGGAGTGGCGCCGCCGGGCTCGGGCTCGGCCTGCTGGCGGTCAACCCCGTCCTCGCCTTCCTCGCTCCCCCGGACTTCGACGCGGGGATCTACCTCGCGATGGCCGTCGGCTACGGCTGCATGTGCGCCGGCCTGCTGCTGCTCGCGCCGGCCGTGGTCAGCCTCGCGGACCGCGCCATCGGCCCGCTGCTGGCGCGGCTGCTCGGTATCCAGCCGCGGCTACTGTTCAGCCAGGTCAGCAGCCACCGCTGGCGGACGGTCGGCGCGGCGCTGTCGATGACGGTGGGCCTGGGCCTGTTCGTCGCCGTCCAGGTCTGGGGACACACGATGCTCGGCGCCTTCGTCCCCGGCGCCTGGGTGCCGGACGCGATCGTCTACTTCAGCCCCGATGGCGTCCCCCCCGCGCAGGCCGCCGAGGTCGGCCGGCTGCCCGGCGTCGATCCCGCGCGGACCCTGCCGGTGGTGGTGGAGCAGCCGATGCTGGCCGAGGACATCACCGGCAGCGCCGAGAACGCCTCCGTCGTCCGCCAGAACAACGTCGTGATCGCGGGCGTCGACCCCGCGCGTGCGCTGCTCGGCGCGCGGCCGCTGCTGCCCTTCGACTGGGTGGAAGGCAGCCCCGAGGAGGCCGCGCGGCGGCTCGCGGCAGGCCGGGCCTGCGTGGTGCCGGACCACTTCCTGCGGGAAGCGGGGCTGCAGCTCGGCGACTCCTTCGCGATGGTGCCCCCGGAGGCCCCGGATCAGCCGGTCCACTATGAGATCGTCGGCGCCGTCCGCCTGCCCGGCTGGCACTGGCAGACCAAGCACACCTCCTTCCGCACGCGCAACCACCGGGCCGCGGCCCTGATCTTCGCCGGCTACGCCGCCGTCGCCGCGGACTTCGACCTGCCGCGGACCTCGCACGTCTGGTTCGGCTTCAGCGACGGCGCCGATCCCCTGCGCATCGAGGCGGAGGCCGCGAAGCTGTACGGCGCGCTCCTCGGGCGCGAGGCCACGGCCGGCATCGTGACGGACGGCAGCCCCTACGCACGCGTCATCACGGCCGACGCGATCCGCGCGATGACGCTGCAGACCGCCGGGCGCTGGCTCTGGGTGATCAGCGTCCTGCCGCTGATCGCCCTGGTCGTCGCCTGCTTCGGCGTGTTGAACGTGATGCTCGCCTCGGTGCGCGCCCGCTACTGGGAGATGGGCGTGCTGCGGGGCCTGGGCTTCACCCGCTTCAGCCTGATCCGGGCGATCGTCGCCGAGGGCCTGCTGATCGGCGTGATCGCCTGCGTGTTCAGCGTCGCCTTCGGCGTCCTCGCCGGCTGGTGCGGCGCGGGCTACTCCCAGCACATCAGCTTCTTCGGGGGCATGCACCCGCCCCTGGCGCTGCCGGTGCTACCGGTGCTCATCGGCCTGGTGTTCGCGCTCGGACTGTCCGGGCTGACCGCGCTCTGGCCGGCGCTCTCCATCGCCCGGACGCGGCCCCTGACGCTCCTGCAGCGGGGCAGGGGCGGGTCATGAAGCGCAGGTTGCTCGGTCTGGCGCTGTGCCTGCTCCTGCCCTCCTGCGCCACCGTCCAGGACGGTGCGCGGGACGCGCGCGTCGACCTCCCGGGGACCGAGCAGCTCGACATGGTCGCTCGCTCCGGGCGCACCTACCGCATCTTCGTCGCGCCTCCAGAGGGCGCGATCCCGGAGCCGGGCTGTCCGGTGCTCTACGTCACGGACGCCCACCGCTACTTTCCCCTCGTCCGCGAGGCCTGCCGCTCGTTGCGTCCCCCCGTCCCGGGGATCTGCGTGGTCGGGATCGGCTACCCCGAGGAAGACGAGGCCGTGTTCCGCAGGCGGCGCGCCTTCGACCTGGTCGGTCCGGCGTCGGAGGACTTCCTGCGCACGCTCCCGCCCGCCTTCGCCGCGCTCGAGACGGGCGGCAACACCGCCTTCATGGACTTCATCGAGCTCGAGCTGATGCCGACCATCGCCAGGCGCTACGCCGTCGATCCGCGGCGGCAAGCGCTCTTCGGCCACTCCTTCGGCGGGCTGTTCGTCCTCGACGTGCTGTTCTCGCGGCCGCGGCTCTTCCAGACCTACCTGGCGTCGAGCCCGTCGATCTGGTGGGCCGACCGCGCCACCCTCACGCGGGCGGACGCCTTCCTCGCGAGTCCTCCCGACGAGGACGGCCCTCGGCTGCTGCTGACCTGCGGCACCTGGGAGGAGGAGGCGGCCCCCGGCGTACCGGCCGCCCGCGCGGCGCTGCTGGTCTCGCGCGGGATGGTCACGAACGCCCGGGCGCTGTCCGCGCGGCTCGCCGGGCGCGCGGGGCTGACGGTGCTGTTCCGGGAGTTCCCCGAGGAAGAGCACGGCACGGTCGTGTTTCCCGCCGTCAGCCTCGGCGCGCGCTTCTTCGTCGACCACGCCCCCTGAGCCGCAGCAGAAAGCCGCCTCCCCTCACTCCGGGCTCGGCACGAAGCTCGGCATGTCGGGGATCGGCTGCTGGCTGTAGTACTTCCAGTCCGACGCAGGGTGCGCGGCGTCGAAGCCCAGGGACTCGGGCGTCACCCGATACACGGCCTCTTTCTCTTCGTGCGTCTTGTGCGGGTAGCGCAGGGGATGCTCGAGGAAGTAGCGGGCGCGGCGCCGCTCCTGATCGAAGGGCTCGCTGCGGTCGTGATGCCACAGCTTGGAGGAGGGCTGCACCAGCGGCGAGCGCGGCACCCCTGCGGCGAGGAACTCCGCCAGGCGCAAGGCCCGCGCTCCGCTGCGGAAGATCGCGGCGCAGAGCTCCCTGCTACGAGCCTGTTTCGACCGTGAGAGCCGGCCGACGTAGAAGTCCTGCAGCTCGTTGTACAGCTCCTCCGCCTGCGCGAGGTTGCGGCGCAGCGCGGCCGTCCAGCCCCCGTAGTGTACCGCCCAGATGCGCACGGCGGGCCCGTGCTTCTGCTGGAACTGCTCGTACGCGGCCCGCTGGCGGGTGTGCTCCAGGGTGGCGTGGTAGCCGGGCCGCGGCTTGACCAACGCGCCGCTGTGCGGGTCGAGCTGGACCGTCCTGGCCGGCAAGGGCTCGTCGTCGGCCACGGCCCGGATGTCGACGACGTGATCCGCGGCGGCCGCGACGACCGGCACCAGGGCCGCCTGCCAGCCGGTCGAGGAGCTGCCCCACCCGAAGCCCTCGATGCTGCGCCGCCCGTCACCGGGCACGTGGCGGTGGATCACGGTCCATTCCGTGCCCGCCGCCGCCTTCGCCTCGAGTCGGATGGTCGGCCGGTCGTAGGCCTTGTCCCAGGCGACGACCGCGTAGAAGGCGCCGTCGTTGGCGGCTTGCACGGAGAAACCCCGGGCATGTCTCGTCTTGCCGTCGAACTTCCAGATCGAGCCCATCACCTGCGCGATCTTCTCGAAGCTCAGGGCCTTGTTCCAGCGCGCGAGGTCCCGGCAGTGCCGATGCTCGATCTCCAGGGTCGCCAGCGCGCCCTCGAGGTTCTCTTCCTGGCCGCGGTGGCCCTTGAAGCGGGCCTGGACGTGCTCGCGATCCCGCTGCATGGTCGGCTCGAGCGCCTTCAGCCAGGCGCTGTCCGCTTTTCCGCTGATCCAGGCCTTGAGGATGTGGACCCGCGCCCGCGGCAGCTCGCCGCGCTCGGCCGCTTCGTCCAACAGCGGGATCAGCTCGCAGCCCTCGCCCGCCTGACCGAGCGCCCACAACAAGACGTAGCCCTCGAGGTAGTGCTGGATGCGCAACACCGGCGCCTGGCCCTTCTTCGGCTTCCTGCGCGGCCGCAGCTTCGGCAGGCGGTCCGCGTACCTCTGACGGTCCCGGGCTACCAGCAGGTGGTCGATCTGCTCCCGGATGGCCTCGACCAGGCCATCGTAGCGACGCCGGTTCAGGCGTGCCGAGACGCCGACGCGCTCGGTGTGGTGGTGGGTGTGGTAGTTGAGGAACTTGTAGTCGAGGACCATCAGCTCCAGCCGCGTCAAGAGGCGCTTGGCGTGCAGCTTGTAGAGGTCGGTGCCCTGGCAGACCCAGGCGCGCTTGTGCCGGGTGTCGTAGAGGGTGTTGCCGAGGCTCTCGCTGATGCCGTCGCTCCACGCCTTCGCCCCGGGGATCAGCAGGATGCCCTGGCGGATCAGGGTGCCGACGGCGTAGCCGACCTCCCAGGCGAGCAGGCACTGGCGCACCCCCGGCACGAGCTGCAGGACCAGCATGCTGCTCAGCTCGAGGGTGACGGTCAGCTTGCTGTTCCAATGGTAGTCGCCGACCTTGGTCAGGTAGAGCACCAGCGGCATCTTCAGGCTCGGCAGCTTCTCGCCCCCGCCCAGGTCGACCGTCGGCGGCAGGATGTCGATGTCCCAGCGCTTGTCCTTCGCCGCGGGAGGCGTGTCCGCGCCGTACAGCATCTGATTGAACAGGGCCTGCATGTCCGCGGGCAGGCTGTCCTCGATGCCCTTGCCGCCGACCTTGTCACCCTTCTCCAGCTCGAGCCGGTCCCAGCCGAGCGACAGCGAGAAGCCCCGCGGCAGCGGGATCGTGCCCGCGGCGGCGCAGGGGGCGTAGGCCGAGGGCTCATGAGGCTTCGGCGCCTTGTTCGAGAACCAGGCGTCGACGATGCGGCTGAGGTTCCAGGTCGCGCTGAGCTTGTAGGCCTGGCCTCCGACCCCGCCGCCGGGGATGTTCAAACCGAGCTCGAGGAGATAGCCCTTCTTGCTCTTGCTCGGATGCAGGGTGACGTACTTGAGGAACTTCAACGCGTTCTTGATCTTCTGCAGGAGCGGCGCGAGCAGGTCGTCCAGCTTGCCCTGCAGCGCGTCCCGGTAGGCCTTGGGGATCAGCCCGAACAGAGCGGTGAAGACCTCGACGCCGTGGGTGAGGAACTCGAGACACTGGCTCGCCCCGGTCTGCCGCTCGAGCACCACGGACAGCGTCTGACCCTTGGGGCTGGCGAGCTGGAAGCTGCCGGACAGCCGGGTCGTCGAGTGGCTGGTCAGCGCGACGCCGGTCTGCGCCGCGAGCAGGTACGGCGTCCGCAACAGCGGCTGTTTCCGGGGGGCAGGCGTGAAGCTCGCGCGGGCCGCGCCGTCCTCGACCGTGATCTCGAGCGTGCCGAGGGTCTCCTCGGCCGCGCAGCCGCTGGCGGGAGCCTTCTTCGGATCGACGACGTCCAGGCCGCGGGCGACCAGCTTCCCCGTGTACACCCCGGCCTTGCCCGGAGCGCTGTCGATCACGGCCGTCCAGCTCAGCTTGTCCTTGAAGCCGCTCAGCACCCACTCCCCGCCCCCGGACGGATCGGCGGGCCGCCAGCGTCGGTAGGCCGCGTGGGCGGCGATCACCTTCTCGACCAGCGTCGCCAGCCCCGCCAGGACCTCCCCGACGGCGCTCCCGGCCTGGGCTGCGGAGCCCTTCTGGGCGTGCTCCCGCGCGGTGACCGTGGCGGGCTTGTCGAAGTCGGCGATCTCCTTCTGCAGCCGCGCGTCCTCGGCCTGGCGCTCCTCCGCGGACTTGTCCGCCATCGTCAGCGGCAAGAGCCGCCGCTTGCGCTGCAGCGCGGCGAGGGCGTTGGCCTCGTCCTGTCTGCGCAGGCCGGCCAGCAGCTGCTCGACCAGCGCGGAGTTGCCGCACAGGCAGGAGACCAGCTGGTAGACGGCCGTGACCATCTTCAGCGCGGCCTGGGCGACCTTGCCCCAGTGGGCCTGCCGCCGGGTCTTGTCCTTCTCGATCTGCACGGCGGCGACCAGGCCCGGCAGGGTCAGGCCGGTGACGATGAAGTCGATCACGGCCTCGATCAGCGCGGCCTTGTTTTTCGCCTTGCCGGTGCGGCGCTGCTGGCGGTCTCTCTTCCGCTGGTTCTTCGCGCCGGGCGCCGCGCGCTCGTAGGCCTTGTTGCGCGCCCGCAGCCAGCCGGAGAGGTGTGAGGAGAAGAGCTCGACCATGTCGAGGGTCAGGCGGCGCTCGGTCTCCTTCTCCTTCGCATCCGCTTCCCCCTTCTGCTCGACCTTCTTGTAGACCGCGGTCGCGAAGGCCGCCAGGGCGGTCGACAGCTTGCTGAGCTTCAGCCCCCCCTTCTTGCCCAGCTTGGTCGGCCGCAGCCCGAAGCCGTCCTGCACCCCGTCGAGCAGATCGCGCAGCAGGTACAGCATCGGGTCGAAGCGCTCGTAGGGCTTGAGCTCGGTCGAGCCCTGGGCCTCCGCGAACACCTTCGCCAGCTTGCGCTTCTCGTTGGCGTAGTCCGTCTTCAAGAGCCCGACGAGCTTCTCGAACCCCCCGGCCTCGTCCTGGACGCGTTTGTCCCGCAGGGTCTTCTCGAGCCTGGCCAGCACGGCCTGGTAGTGGTCGTCGGCCAGGTTGACGGGGGTCGGGTCGCTCATCGGCTCTCCTCCAGGTAGGCGCAGAAGCCCTGCAGGCTGTCCGCGGGCTGCCAGCCGTCGCCCGCGTCGTAGTCGAAGGAGACCAGCCGTGGGGCGCAGTCGTCGCCCGTGTCGGGAACCTGCCACCGGGCGGCCCCCTCGCGGACCGGCACCACCGCCAGGACCGCGCCCTCCTCGTCGTGCAGGCGCAGCTGCTGGACGCTGCCGCGCCCCGCGACCTCGACGGTGATCGCGACCGTCTCGCCAGGGCCGGCGAGCGCGGGGCTGCAGCGCAGGCTGCAGCCGAGCACGGCGGGGAGATCCTCGACCGCGGGCAGCGGCGCCGGTGCGGGAACGAGAACCTCGCGGTCGGGCAGCGGGGGCTCGGCGATCGCGTCGCCGACCTCGGGCAGCTCCCAGATCGCGGGCAGGATCTCGAGCCGCGCGGCCGCGTCGGCCGGCAGGTCGGGGCGGCGGATCCAGCCCTCGGCGTCGCTGCGTCCCTCGAGCGCGCTGCCCGCTACGCGGTAGGCGATCTCGGCCAGCGGGGCGCCGCTGACGCTGTCGACCAGGCGCAGGGCCGCGGGCTGGCCCTGCACGATGACGCGGTGGCTGCGGCCGGTGCTCAGACGGATCGGCTCGCCCTTGCGGACGCGGGTTTCTCGCATGGGATCGGTCTCCCGGATCGATAGGTTGTACCGGGAGTACGGAGAGCCCGGGTTCCCAGATCCGGTTCGACGCGGGAAAGGCGGAAAAATCTCCTCCGGCCGGGGCGGCGAGGCGGCCGCTCAGGGCTGAGCGGAGGACGTCGCGGACAGCGCGGACAGCCCGAGGCCGTGCAGCGAGGTGTTGGTGGGGAGCGACGAGATGTTGGAACCGCCGAGCACGCCCAGCGAAGTCGGCGGCGTCGCCAGCCCGAGGGACTGCAATGAGCTCACGCGCGAGTGCAGCGTATCCGCGAGCAGCCCGGTCCTGGCGATCTCCAGGAGCGCGCCGGGAAAGGCCGGATGGTTCGACATCACTGTCGTGAGCGCGGAGCCGACGGCCTCGAGCTCGGCGAGGCTGACCTGCAGGTCGTGGTCGGCGTCGATCAGGCTGATCGCAGCGCTGGACAGGCTGGTCTCCTGAGTGAGGACCGCCCCGCGCGCGTCGCTGGACTGCACCGGCAACACCGCGAACGAGCTGTCGCCGTCGATGTTCTGCAGCAGGAGGTCCGCCTGGCCCGCGAAGTGGGCGAGCTGCTGCCGGCCGATATGGAGCGAGGTCGCGACGCTGATGGCTCCGGTCACCATGCGCGTCTCGCTGCCCTGCGGGCTGAGCTCGACCCGCAGCACCGTCCCCGGCGTCGCCGCACCGTGCAGGAGCGCGACGGTGTGGCCGTCCGGGTCGGTGAACATCGCGAGGCCGGCGTCGACCTCCGCGAGGACCTGCGCCAGCCGCTGTTCCCGCACTTCGAGAAGGGCCTGCGCCGCGCCCGCCGAGGGCTGCGCGAAGCCCTGCAGCGTCTGCAGCGGCTGGGCGAGGTTCCGCAGCGTCTGCCCAGGCAGGACCGCGCCGCCGCGCAGGCGCGTCTGGAGCGGCGCGCTGCCCGGCGTGCCGAAGGCGCGCAGCCCCTGGGTGACGAGCAGCTGCGGCGCCTGGCTCTGGGGGTTGATCAGGGACGAGGAGCCGGACAGCTGCGGCAGGCCGGGGTTCTGCACGTTCTGAAGTGTCTGGCTCACGTCGAGCTGCGGGTTCTGCACCACGAGCTGACCGAAGAGCGGCGCCGCCAGGCACATGCAGAGCACGATGGTCGATCGGGGGGACGTCATTCTCGCTTCCTCCTGTGCGCCCGGACATCGAGCGCGTCACAGGCCTGAGCACGGCTTCGCGCCGGCCCGTCGACTTTTTCCGGGAAGTTTCTTCGGACCGGCAGGCCACACCGCGGGATGCGAGGCCCTCTACCGGCGGTGTGGTAGGGTGTGGGGACGGAGGCAGCGATGGCGGGTGCGCTCGAGACCGGAAGCACGTCCTTTCCCGACACCCCGTGGAGCCAGATCCGCGCCTGCCAGGAGCTGGACAGCGCCCTGCAGGAGCGGCTGGATCGGCTGTTCCGCCGCTACTGGCGCCCGGTCTACACCTTCATCCGCCACGGCTGGAGCGACACCGCCGACGACGCCAAGGACCTGACCCAGGCCTACTTCCTCGGCTTCCTCGAGCGCGACTTCCTCCGCCACGTGCAGGAGAGCAAGGGCAGCTTCCGCAGCTTCGTCCGCGCCTCGCTCAAGAACTTCCTGCTCAACCAGAAGCGCGCCCGCAACGCCCGCAAACGGCGCCCGGACGGCCTGTTCTCCCTCGACCGCCTCGCCGACGCCGGCTTCGACCCGGTCGACCGCGCCTGCCAGGACCCGGCCGCGCTGTTCGACCTGGCCTGGGCGCGGGCCGTGGTCGACGCGGCCCTCGAGCGCCTGCGCCGCCTCGCCGCGGCCAAGGGCTGGCCCGCGCGGGCCGAGCTGCTCGCCCGCTACGAGCTGTGCGATGGGAAGCGCCCGAGCCATGCCGCGCTCGCCGCCGCCCTCGCGCTCGACGAGGGCCAGGTGCGCCACGGGCTGGTGTGGGCGCGCAAGCACTTCAGCCGCCTGCTGCGCGTCGAGCTGCGCGAGCAGGTCAGCAGCGCGGACGAGCTCGCCACCGAGCTCGAGGAGCTGTTCGGATGAGCGATCCGGAGGACGACGATCCGACCGACCCGATGTCGGACGGCGCCCTGCTCGGCGCGGGGGAGGAGGAGGACGCCCGACTCCTGCGCGGCGCCCGGCGCGCGTTCCTGCACGGGGCGGCCCTGCAGGAAGACGTCGAGCTCGACATCACCGCTGTGCACGCCGCCGCGCCGTCCGAGCGCTACGAGCTGCGCGAGCTGCTCGGGCGGGGCGGGATGGGGGAAGTCTACCGCGCGCACGACCGCCACCTCGGCCGCGAGGTCGCGCTCAAAGTCGTCCGCGCCGAGCGCCGCTCCTCCCGCGCGCTGCAGCGCTTCCGCGAGGAGGCGCGGGCGACTGCGCGGCTGCAGCATCCGGGCATCGTGCCGGTGTACGAGCTCGGACAGCTCGACGACGGCCCGCTCTACTTCACGATGAAGCTGATCGCCGGCCGCACGCTCTCCGAGCGCCTGCGCGCGGGACGCCAGGGAGCGGAGCCGGCCCTGCCGGTGCGGCGGGTCGTGCAGATCCTGCTCGAGGTGGCGCGGGCGGTCGGCTACGCCCACGAAGGCGGAGTGCTGCACCGCGACCTCAAGCCGCAGAACATCATGCTCGGCCGCTTCGGCGAGGTGCAGGTGCTCGACTGGGGCCTGGTCCGCGCGCTCGAGGCGACATCCGAGGGGCTGCTCGAGCCGTCCGGGACGCAGACCCGCGACGGGACCGTGCTCGGCACCCCCGGCTTCATGGCCCCGGAGCAGGCCCGCGGCGAGCGCGCGGCGGTCGACGCCCGCAGCGACGTCTTCGGGCTGTGCGCGACGCTCTACTACGCGCTGTGCGCGGAGCGCCCGCAGCCCGACGACGCCGCGCTCCCCGCGCTGCCCCTGCGGCGCCACGACGCGCGCTTGCCGCGCGCGCTCGAGGAGATCTGCGCGCGCGGCCTGGCCCTCGACCCGGAGCGGCGCTATCCGGACACGGCCGCGCTCGCCGCCGACCTGCAGGCCTTCCTCGAAGACCGGCCGCTGCCCTCGCGGCCGGAGACGGCGCCGGAGCGGCTGGCCCGCTGGGGCCGGCGCCACGGCGCGCGGCTCGTCGCGGTCGCCGGGGCCCTCGGCCTGGTGTCCCTGGTCCTCGTCGCCGCCCTCTGGTCGGTCGATGCGGCCCGCGAGGCCGAAGCCGAGGAGCGCCGCCGGGCGACATCGGCGCGGGCCGACGCCGAGCAGGTCAGCGTCGAGCTGCGGATGGCGCTCGGCGAGGCGGAGGAGAGCCGGCAGACCGCCTACGCCGTGCTCGCGAACTTCATGACCCAGCTGCAGGGGATGTTCAACCGGCGCCGCTCCCTCGACGCCGAGGACCGCCGCCTGCTCCGGGCCGTGAGCGCGGGCTGCCAGCGCATGCTCGACGCGGAGCGCAGGCGCGCGGAGCCTCGCCTGATCGGGGCCCAGGTGCAGCTGATCCTCGGCGGCTGTGTCGGCATCCTCGACCTCGACGCGGAGCGGGCCCTGCTCCATCTCGACTCCGCACAGGTGATGCTGGAGCGCGGACGCTTCGCGCGCGAGGACTTCCGCGCGCTCGCCCGCTCCCTGACCGCGCAGTGCCAGCTGCTCGGGGCGCAGTTCCTGCACGAGCTCGACCGCGGCAGCGAGGCGAGCGCGCGGGTCGACCGCGCCCTGGGCGAGCTCGAGCCGCTCCAGAGCCGGGGAAGCCGGGACGACCTCCGCAACCTCGCCCTCGCGCTCGCGCTGCGCGCGCAGCTCGACGGGCCCTCTCCCGAGGCGCTCCAGAGGCAGCGGCGGGCGGTCGCGATCGCGGCCGAGGGGCTGCCCGACGAGGGGCTCCTGCGCATCGATCTCGTCACCGACCTCGGCGCGGGCCTCGCCGAGGTCGGCGCGCTCGAGGCAGCCCGCGCGGAGCTCGCGGCGGCCCGCCGTCTGCTCGCGCGCGAGCTGCCCCGGCAGCGCTGGTCGCGGCTGGCCCTGGCCGAGCTCGACATCGCCCGGCTCGACACGGAGCTCCTCGCCCGAGCGCGGCCAGAGGAGGCGCGCCGACCGCTCATCGAGCTGCTGCAGCGGGCCGAGGGCTTCCTACGCCACGACCCCGAGCCCGCGGTGCGCCAGGTCCTCGAGCAGTGCGTCCGGCAGCTCGCCGCGCTCGCCGAGCGCCTCGGCGACCGCGCCCAGGCGGCCGCCGACCGGCGCCTGCTGTGGCAGGTGCTCAGCGTGCATCAGGCCGGCGACTTCCGCGACGCGCGCGCCGAGGAGCTGTGCAGTGGCCTGGCGGACCACCTCGCCGCGGAGCTGCCGAAGGAGGAACGGGCCGCGCTGACCGCGCTCGCCCGCCGCGAGACCAGCCGCTGGCTCGAGCACCGCCCGGCCAGCGCGCGCGCCCGCTTCTACTGGCTCGGCGCCCTCGCCGAGGCGCTGCGCGCGTCCACGGGCGACGCCTTCCTCGCGCTGCTCAGCGCCGAGCTGCCGCGGCTCGCGGACCTCGAGCAGCCCGCCGACGCGGAGGTCGGCGAGCCCCTCGCCCGGCGCTGGTCACGGCTGGCCTTCGAGCTCTTCGCCGGCAACTTCCTCGGCGCCGCGCGGCGCTTCCAGGACCGCGCGGAGGCAGCGCTCCAGCGGCTCCCCGCCAGCAGCCCCGCGGCGCGCTTCGAGGTGCACCGCACCCGGGCCTTCCTCCACCTGCAGCTCGAGGCCCCGGAGCCGCTCGCGGCGAGCCTCGACAGCCTGCGCGTGGTCGCCTCCGCCGGCCCTCCCTACGCGGCCTTCGAGCTCGTCGTACTGACCCTGCACCGCCATCTGCTGACCGCCGACACCGCGGCGGTCGCACGCCTGCGGCCGGAGCTCGCCCGCGGCTTCGCCGCCCTGCCGGCGGCCTACGCGGAGGCCTACGCCCCCCTGCTCCACGAGGTCGAGGCGCTCTGCGCCCGGAGCCTCGGCGACGACCCGCACAGCCCCCTGCTGCGGGCCGCCGAGCTCGCCCCCCAGGCCCGGGCCGGCCTCCTGCGCAGCGCCGCGCGCGACCGCGACTGGCGGCTGCGTCGCGCGATCCGGGACGGAGCGCCGGTGGACGGACCCCGGGCGGCGCTCGAGGCCTTCCGCCTCGCGGTCGACCTGCGCGACTTCGCGCGCGCCGCCGCCTGGCTCCCCCGGCTGCCCCCCGCCGAGCTCGCGCTCGAAGACCACGCCGCCGCCGCGCGCGCCGCGCTGACCGCCGGCGCCGACGTCGAGCGACGTGTGCGGGCCTACGTCGCCGCGCTCGAGGCCGCCCTCGACGGCTGCGACGCCGGCGAGCGCCCGCAGCTCGAGCGCTCCGCCCGCGCGACCCTGGCCCGCCTGGTCGAGCACTTCCCGGCCGCGGCCCCGATGCTCGAGACGGCCTGCGCCGAGGTCGGGCTGAGCGCGCTCTACCGCGTCGCGACCCTCGGCCTGCCCCCGGGCGGCTGACCGTAGGGGCGGCGCAGGGCTGCAATGAAACGCCCGCTCAGCCGCGGGACAGGCGCTTGGTCGCGGTCGACAGGCCCTGGCCCGGGACCAGGCTGAGCAGCTCGAGGCGCCCGCCCTCCAGGTCGCTGCGGAACAGCAGCCGGGGAAGGCCGACGGCGAGGCGGCGGAAGCCCTCCTCACGCCCGGCTCGGCACGATGCCTGGCATGTCAGGGCCGGCTGCTGGCGTCCTCCCCGGCCGGCGCGAGATGCGCGGCGTCGACGCCCAGGGTTGCGGACGTCGCGGCTGCCTACGGGGAGTCGTCTACAGGCCGTACCCCTTGTAGAACGCGGGCCGCTCCGGGTAGGCGTGGCTGTCCGGCACGCGCGCGGACAGCGGGTCGAAGGTCTGGGTCGGTTCGTACCGTCGCAGGGAGCGCGACTTGAGGTGCTCGAAGCCCGCGCCCTTCTGGAGCGACGCCCAGACCTTCCCCATCAGCTCCTCGCGGCTGATGGTGGGCGGCGCGGGGGCATCGTGCACGTCCGTCTTCTTCCACTTCTTCGCCTGCGCCTTCAGCTTCTCGATCATCTTCGGCCAGGCGCCGTGCTGCCACTGCGCCTGCGTCTGCTTCTCCCAGCGGTAGTTGTCCCACTGGGTCGCGTAGTCCCAGCCGCGCTGCTCCATCTCGATCATCCGCTTCAGCCAGGTGGTCTGCTTCTCGCGGTCGCCGACCACCGGCTGCAGCCCGTCCCAGCGCGCGTACTCGCGCCCCTGGCGGCGCTTCCAGATCACCTCCCGGGCCTTCTCGTTGCCGAACCTCCAGAGGCCGAGCGCGAGGATGTCGGTCGTCGCCTGGGCGACCCCCTGGAAGAGGCTGGTCACGTAGATGTCGCTGCGCTCGAAGTTCGCCCACACGGTCTTGAGCCCGCCGATGAAGAAGATCACCTGGTCGAGCAGGTCGAAGGGCTCGGGGAGGAGGGCCTTCACGAGGAACACCCAGTTCGGCATGCCGTCGTCGCCCTGGCCGGAGGTGGCCTTGTCGACGGTCTCCCACATGCGTTGCATGCGCCCCTTCTCGTTGCTGTAGGCGATCAGACCGAGAGGGCTGGCGGGGCCGCCGTCGACCACATCGATCAGCTGGCCGAGGACCGGCGCCGACTTGGTGTCATCGACGTTGGCGACCCCTCCGCGCAGTTCGTAGGTGCCGGCGTTGCCGTCGGCCACGAAGCGGAAGTAGCGCCGTAGACAGACCCGCTCGATGCGCTCGAAGCGCTTCTGCTCCTCGAGGGTCTGGCCCTGGCCGAAGGAGGAGTTGGCGTAGTACACCCCGTCCTCCTCGACGCCCTTGCGGTCGATGGCCCGCAGGGTGTGCAGGTAGATCTTGTCCGGGCTCAACGCGAGGGCCCCCTCGTCGAGGGTCAGGTAGCCGGTGACCACGCGGTTGTGCTCCATCCGCCAGCGCCCGTCTTCGATGTGCAGGTTCGTCTGCTGGGGCGGGTCGAGCACCCAGCGCAGCTGCGGCCGCGGCACCTCGAAGCCGACGTGCAGGCCGCGGAACAGGGAGTGGTGGGCGTAGCCGTCCGAGGAGCTGCTGAAGGAGGCGTCGATGCGCAGCTCCCCCTTCCCCCAGTCGAAGAGCTGCAGCACGATCTCGGTGAAGGCGATGCCGCCGTCGACGGTCGCGCGGAACTTGCGGTCGAAGCGCTGGACCGACGCGCGCAGATCTTCCGCCTCGATCTCCCCTGTGGAGGCGAAGTCGAGGCGCTCGAGGTCGAACTGGACGTCCCGCGGCAGGTCGAGCAGGTTGGTGACCTCCACCCGCACGCTCAGCATCTGGGTGAACGCGCCGCCGTGCTTCAGGCGCAGGTTGGTGAGCTCCGCGGCGGTGCCGCTGAAGAGCACGCTCTCGTTCGAGAGCAGGTCGGTGGCCTCGAGCTTGTCCATGCGCGCGTCGAAGTCCGCGTCGAAGGGGCTCGGGATGTCCAGGATCGTCGGGAACCACCGCCGCACGCGGACCTCGAGCTCGGGCTCCGGGTAGTGCCCGGAGAAGGGAAGATCCGATGAGGTCGCGTGGACGATGACCCGGCGGAACTCGGGGAAGGACTTCACCATCGAGGGGAGGAGCGGCTCGCCGTCGATCGGCCTCGGCTGCTCGCCCTTGCCGTCGCTGCGCGCGAGGTCGTAGCGGGTCGGACCCCCCGCGGCGGGATCGACGAGCTCCGTGCGGCTCCGCACATCGAGGATGTCGAGGGCGCGGGCGACCCCCACGGCGCGGTTCTCCGAGAGCTTCTGGTTCGCCTCGATCTTGCCCTCGACCGAGGCGCTGCCCTGGATCAGGGTGATGCCCTGCTGCCAGTCACGGGCCGCCGTGATCGGGCGCTCGGCGAAGCGCTCCCGCCACTTCTGCATCGGCTTGCCCGCCTTCAGGTGCTCGAGGCGTGCGTGGTCGCGGCGGAGCTGGTCCTTCAGGGCCTGGAGCCAGGCCAGATGCTCGCGGCGCGGCCAGCGGGCGCCGCGGTCGAAGGCGATCAGCTCGATCGAGTAGCGGGAGCTCCCCGGGCCGTCCGGGCTCGCCCTGCAGTACCCGTGGTCGAGGGCCACCGTCTCGACACGACCCTCCGTCTTGAGCTTCACCGCGCGCAGCTTGCGGAGCTCGATGTCGACGACCCGGGTCTGTCCCGGGTCGAGCGTCAGCATCTCCGCCCCCTCGCGCACGACCTCCTCGTACCAGGGCAGGACCACCGCCAGCCGGTAGCGTCCGGCCGGCAGGGTCAGCTCGGCCCCGGCCTCGATGCCGGCATCGGCCGCCACGGTGTGCGCGCTGGTGTAGAAGTTGTCGTTCCACGCCTCGACCAGCGCCTGATGCAGCTCGACACGCATCGGCCGCAGGCGCGAGCGCGGCGGCTGGTGCATGGTGAAGACCTCGACCCGCAGGGTCGAGGCCCCCTTGACGATCACGACGTTGAAGTCCCGGCTCGTGACGCGGGCCCTGGACCGCTCCATGACGACTTCGTTCGACATCCTGGCTCCTCCCGTGGGTGTCTCCTTCTCCTGGGGGAGGAACAGGGCTCACACTTTCTTTGCGCCCCCTCGCTTCCGCCAATTTTTTCACCCAGACCTTGACGGGCCTTCCCGATCGCCCCATCTATACGCAACCTTTCGGATTCACAATGACGCTTATCATTGTGCACCAAAGGTTTGCGGAAGAAAAACGTAAGCATCCCATTACACAGAGAGACGATCATGAGACAAAAAACGCCCTGTGTTGCAGGACTGTGGATCGCGCTCGCGCTCCTCTGCGCCACACCCGCCCAGGCCGGATTCCTGGACGGGCTGTTCGGCCTGTTCGGCGGAAGCGACGCCGAAGGCGGAGAAATCGCGTTGACGCTCGGCGGCGTCGAGGTCGGACCCGACGCCACGATCGAGCTCGAGCACGCCGGCCGCATCGAGTCGGCGACCTACCGCACCCTGGTCGAGGGCTACACGAACACCGCCCACGCCGCGGAGCGGATCGCCCCGGACGGGTCGCTGACGGCCCACCTCCTCGACACCGACGCCGTCGACGCCACCGAGGCCGGCGCCGAGGCCGCGCGGGTCCGCGCCTCGACGCTGCGCGCCCTGCCCCTGCCGGAGACGCTGCCGAGCGAGCTGCCCGACCTCGACAGCCTGCTCCCGGCCCAGGGCGCGCGCCCCGGGCTGCCGACCAGCCCCCTGCACAAGCCCTACACCGCGAGCTTCAGCCAGGAGCTGGGCTCCGCCCGCTACATCGGCATGGCCGTCGGCGTGCGCGAAGAGACCTCGGTCGAGGTCGGCTCCCTCTCCTACAAGGCGAGCTTCCAGGCCGACGCCCTGGTGCTCGGCCGGCAGGGCACGGTCGCTTCGGCCGAGCTGACGGCCCAGGCCACCGGCGACCAGGTGCGCGCCGGCGCCCGCGTCGACTTCCTCGGCACCAGCCTGTACGCCGAGCAGTGGTCGGCCCGCACCACCCTCTCGCAGCAGCTCGATCGCGGCTGGCACAAGTCCGACACCCTGATCGATGACCATCTGACCGTGCTCTTCGTGCCGCTCAAGGTCAAGGTGACCGCCTCGGCCTACCTCGGCGCGAAGGCCCGCGTGCTCGCGACCGCCCGCGTCTCGGACCCGCAGGTCAGCTTCGCCGTCACCGGCGTGCAGGTCGACACCCTGACCCGCCAGGCCGGCGACTACACGGTCGAGGGGCTGTACGCCCTCGCCCGGGTGCAGGGCCACGCCCAGGTGCTCGTGCGGGTGCGCACCCTGCTGCAGGCGCTCGGCCTGGAGGAGAAGGCCAAGGAGTACATCCCCGAGTTCCTGATGGAGCTGAAGGTCGGGCTGTGGACCTTCGACCTCAACGCCGACCTGTTCGACGCGCAGTGCAAGCTGCACGCCAAGAGCTACCTGAGCTACGAGCACGACAACCAGCTCTTCGCCCTGGAAGGCTCGGCCGTCTCGGAGATCTCCCTGCGCGCCCTCACCGACCCTTCGGTGCTGTGGGAGGCGGCGCTCGACGGGCCCGAGGACGCCCTGGTCGAGCTGCAGAAGCTCACCCCCTACTGGTATCTGCTCAGCTACGTCGGCCCGCCGATCGTCAACTTCCCGAGCTCCCTCGAGTTCAGCTGGGAGAAGCTGAAGGGCAAGGAAGGCCCGCTGTACAAGATCGAGGGCAAGGTCTTCGAGGAGACCCTGCCGCTGCTCCGCGAGAGCTGGCGCTTCGAGCTCCCCGTCGGCGACTGACGCAACACCGGCACCGCGTCCCGACGCGGTGCCACGGAGGAACCGCGATGCAGATGATGCGTATCCCGGGCCTGCTGCTGGCGGGGTTGCTCGCCGCGGGGGCCCTGCTGCTGCTGTTGGAATCACCGCCGGACGCTGGCGGCGACCGGCCCACGCCGCCGGGGACGCGGACCGACCCGGCCGTCGCCCCGTCCCCGCCCGCTCTCGCCCGCCGCGGCTACCGGCTGCGTCCGGGGGAGATCCTGCGCTACCGCCTGCGCTTCGACAGCGCGATCGGCGTCCGCGGCGCGCTCTTCGACCCGGAGACCGGCGTCACCGACTCCCTCGGCATCGCCTTCGACGGCCAGCTGCTGCTCGCCGTCCGCGCGAGCGACCCGGACGGGATCCGGGTCCGCGCCTGGCTGGAGGGGGAGACCCTGTGGCGCATGTCCGGGACCGAGCTGCGCGCCCGGCCCGGCTCCGCCCTCGACGCCCAGCTGCGGCGAGGAGCCGAGCTGCAGCTCGCAGCCGACGGCAGGCTGCTCAGCCTGGCCGCCTCGTGCGCCCGGGATGAGCCCGCCTACGGCATCCTCGCCCACATCCTGGCGAGCTGCCAGGTCGCCGTGCCGGCCGGCCGCGGCGCGGACTGGACGGCCGAGGAACAGAGCCCCGTCGGCCGCTACCTCGGCCAGTACCGCGCCCGCCTCGAGGAGCAGAGCCTCACCCTGACCAAGACCCGCGCCTTCACCGCCCTGGAGCACCCGCGCCTGCGGGCGAGCAACCGCGACCGCATCGAGGCCCGCTTCGACGACGCGCGCGGCCATCTCGACAGCCTGGAGGCCGAGCTCTCCCTGTCCGTGCGGCTCCTCGATGCCGAGGTCTACCACGCCCGCACGACCCTGTCCCTCGGCCTGCTCGAGCGCGCGACGGGCGCCCTCCCCGCCCCCCTCGAGGAGCGGGCGCGAACGGAGCTGTTCGCCCCCCGGCCGCCCGACCCCCTCGCCGCCGACCGCGCCCTGGCCGGGGACACGCGCGTCGAGGAGCTGCTCGCGCGCCTGCCGGAGACCCTGCAGGGCCCGATGGACGCGCGCCTGCAGCTGCTGGAACGGCTGGCGGCGCGCCTGCGGCTCGCGCCGTCCGAGGCGCTGCGCATCGTCGCGCCGATCCTGCGCGAGGTTCCGGGCAGCGAGGCCGAGGACTTCCTGATCGCCGCCCTCGGCGCCGCCGGCCACCGCGAGGCGGGCCAGGCCCTGCTCGAGGTCGCGGCGGCGCGCCCGCACCCGGCCAGCCTGCTGTCGGTGCTGCCCGCGATGGGGCAGCTCGACGACGCGAGCCCCGCGGTCGAGGACTTCCTGCTCGCGCTCTCCGCCGGCCCCGCCGAGGAGCTGCGCGGCACCGCCCTGCTCGCGATCGGCGCCGTCGCCCGGCGGGGCGGCAGCCCGCGCCTGGTCACCCATCTCATCGCCGGGCTCGAGGGCGGCACGGTCGAGCCATCCCTCGGCTTCGCGGCGCTCGCCAACTCCCGCAGCCCGGCGATGCTGCCGCTGGTCGGTCAGAAGCTTTCGGTGGGATCCGGCACCGGCGAGTCCGGGATGCTCGAGACGCCGGGGATCATCCCGAGGGCCGCCCCGCCGGGGACGCCGGAGGCCCCGGTGCCCAGCGACGACAACGCGCCCACGGCGCTCGAGATCGACCTTGCCGAGCTGGTGATCGACATGGTGCCTTCCATCGAACAGCTGCGGATGGTGAACTCGGGCACCGAGGCAACCATGTCTGCCATCCGGCTGGCCCGGGGCTACACCGGCCGCGACATGATTCTCAAATTCTCCGGCTGCTACCATGGCCACTCGGACTCACTGCTGGTGAAGGCCGGTTCCGGCCTGCTCACCCTGGGCATCCCGAACTCACCCGGCGTTCCGGCCGCCGTGGCGGCCAACACGCTGACCGTGCCGTTCAACCATCCGGAAGCGGTCGCCAACGCGTTCGAGACCTACAAGGACAGCATCGCCTGCGTGATCGTGGAGCCGGTCGCCGGCAATATGGGCTGCATCCCGCCCGTGCCGGGTTTCCTCGAAAGCCTGCGCGAAATCACCGCGGCCAACGGTGCGCTGCTGATCTTCGACGAGGTGATGACCGGCTTCCGGGTCGCCCGCGGCGG
>JAUIEM010000513.1 GCA_030428695.1 bacterium | reverse complement strand
CGATGTGCTTGACGGTGTCGATGCGGAAGCCGTCGAAGTCGACGTTCTCGATCCAGTAGCGGAACACCCCGATCAGCGCGTCACGCACGTCCTGGCGGGTGGTGTCGAGGTCCTTGAGGCCGCCGGGGAAGTCGCCGAGCACGACCTGCTGTGGGTCGTTCCAGTCGACGACCCGGCCCATGCGGTTGTACCACTCCGGGTTCGCGAACACCGCCGGCTCGGGCGCCATGCGGTAGATCGAGGGGTCGTCGATCCACTTGACCGGCGCCGGCCCGGAGGTGTGGCCGCCGACGTTGACCTGCACGCCCTGGGCCTGCCAGTCGGGGTCGTACTCGGTGACGCGGGTAAGCGGCGAGCTGGTGCCGGAGCCGGCGAGCGACTCGTCGGGCACGCCGTTGAGGTTGATGTCGTAGTAGAACAGCTGGCCTATGTGGTTGCAGACGATGTCGAGGATCACCTTGATCCCGACCCCGTGGCAGGCGTTGACCATCCGCCGCAGCGCCCCGAGGTCGCCGAAGTGCGGGTTGGTGCGCAGGAAGTGCTGGGTCCAGTAGCCGTGGTAGCCGGCGATGCCCGCGTCCTTCTCGACGTTGCGCACGACCGGGGAGATCCACAGGGCGGTGACGCCGAGCTCCTGCAGGTACGGCAGCCGCTGTACGACGCCGTCCCAGTCGCCGCCCTGGTACCGGGCGAGGGCCGAGGTGTCGACGTCGTAATTGTTGTTGACGTCCCCGTCCGCGAAGCGGTCGGTCATGATCTGGTAGATCACCTCGTCGCGCCAGTCGAGGGTCTCGTTGCTGACCAGCCCGACCTCGGTGGTGTTGCTGTCGCGCTCGTTGCAGCCGACCAGGGCCGCGGCCAGCAGGGCGCACAACAGGCTCTTCCTGGATACCATCTCGATACTCCTCTGAGGTGGAATCTACGGCGCGGCGATCAGATAGACGCGCGTGGCCTGGTTGGGGACGTCGACGGGGAAGCCGTCGTTGATCAGGGCGTCGCGGCTCAGGCTCGCGACCGGCACCATCGCGTTGTCGCCGGTCTCGTCGAAGATGCGCGAGACCTGCACGTTCAGGGGCAGGCCGGCGAGGACCTCGGCGAGGTCCTGGGTCACCCGCACCTTGCCGCTCGAGCCGGTCAGGGCCCAGTTCGCGACGACCAGCAACAGCTCGCCGCCGCCCGGGGCGTAGCGGACGAAGGTGTAGAGCCCGCCCGGGTAGTCGGGGTCGCCGTTGTTCGCGAAGTCGAGGCCGTAGTAGCGCTCGGCGAGCACCAGTGGGTGCTGGGCGAGGGCGAGGATGCGCCGGTAGTACTCGTGCCCTTCGCGCTGGGCGTCGCTGAGCTGGCCGCCGTCGAAGGCGCCGTTGTTCACCCAGGCGGACAGGGCGGGGATGCGCCAGTAGTCGAAGATCGAGGTGCGGCCGTTGTCGCCGTCGTAGCCCTCGGTGCCCGCGCCGGTCGCGCCGACGGTCTGGCCGTTGTAGACCAGCAGCGGGCCGGAGCCGACGAGGTAGGCGATCGGGGCGAGGTGCGGTCCGGCGGCGATCGAGCCGAAGCCGGAGTCGTCCGGGCTGCCGCCGCTGACCACCGGCGAGGCGATGCGCCGCTCGTCGTGGTTCTCGAGGTAGCGCAGAAGGCGCGAGCGCATGTAGTCGTTGACCCCGCCGAGGGTCGCGTCGAGCGTGTTCTTGTCGCCGGTGCCGCTGTAGATGCGCTTGAGCGAGTCGTAGGTGCCGTCGTCGTAGACCGCGTCGAAGCCCTTCTCGCACAGGGCCTGCAGCGAGAAGCCCGGGACCGCGTCGCCGGTGCCCTCATAGGCCTCGGCGACGAAGAAACAGGCGGCCCGCGCCTTGGCGTTGGCGATCGCCCACTCCCAGAACTCGAGCGGCACGTAGTGGGCGAAGTCGCAGCGGAAGCCGTCGACGCCGAGGTTCTGCCAGTAGGCGATGATCTGGTCGACCAGGGTCCAGGTCGAGGGGATCGGCGTGTAGGACGCCGTACCGGTGCTGAAGTCGTAGCCGTAGTTCAGCTTGACCGTCTCGTACCAGTCGAAGGCGGACGGCGTGTGGGTGATCGAGTTGTTGCCGGTCACCCGCGCGGTCGCGCCCGGCTGGCCGTTCTCCGGGGCGAAGCCGCCGTTCATGCCCGGGAAGGTCCAGCTCGTCGAGGGCAGCACCAGGGGCTGGCCGCCGGCGAGGTAGAAGAAGTTGTTCCCGGTGTCGAAGAACAGGCTCTGGTCGTCGTTGCTGCCGAAGTTCGAGGAGGGCTGCAGGTCGGAGTCGTAGGAGCGCGCGACGTGGTTCGGCACCAGGTCGATCAGCACCTTCATGCCGGCGCCGTGGATGCGCCCGATCAGCGCCCCGAGCTCGGACATGCGGGCCGCGGGATCGGTCGCGTAGTCCGGGCAGGTGTCGAAGTAGTCCTTGACCGCGTAGAAGCTGCCGGCGCGGCCCTTGAGGATGTCCGGATCGTCCGCCGGCTGGCCGTACGCGCTGTAGTCGGTCGCGGTCGCCTGCTGGGGGATCCCGGTCAGCCACACGTGGGTGATGCCGAGGGCCCGCAGCCGCTCGAGGGCGCGCTCGTCGATGTCCGCGAACTTGCCGACGCCGTTGGTCGCGATGTCCCCGTCGGTCTGGTTCGCCCCCGTCGTGTTCCCGAAGTGCCGCACGACCAGCTGGTAGATCACCGGCCGCGGAGCCGTCGCCGCGCCGGTCGCGAAGCTGCGCCGCGCGCTCCAGGGGCTGAGCGTGCCGCCGTGGCGGGAGCGCACCCGCCAGTGGTAGGTGCTGCTCGCGCTGAGCCCGGTCGCCCGGAAGGACAGCCCGGACAGCCCGCTCTGGTCGTGGACCAGGGCGACGAAGCCGGTGTCGGTCGCGACCTGCACGTCGAAGCTGAGGTTGCCGATCCCGGGCCAGTCGCGCCACACGAGCAGGGGCTCGAGGCTGAGGCCGCGGGCGTCCGGGCCGGGGCTGCTGAGCGCCGGCACCGTCGAGAGCGAGCCGCCGGTGTTGCCCGTGTTCCCCGTGTTGCTGGCGTTGCCGGTGTTCCCGCTTCCCCCGCCGCTCCCGGAGCTGCCCCCCGAGCCGGCCGAGAAGCCGTCGGTCGACCCGTTGCTGTCCCAGTTGCAGCCCGCGGCGAGGCCGAGGCCGAGCGAGATGACGAGCGACAACCAAAGACTACTGTGCGCGCGCGTTCCCACGCCGTTCCTCCACACCTTGGCTGATGGCCCAAGTGTGCCGTGTGCAGGAGGGCGCGTAAAGGTTTATTCGGGCCCTGCGTCCCCGCTTCCTCAGAACCACCACTCCGCCGACAGGCCGAACACGAGCTCCTCGCTGTCGAGCTCCTCGCGCCGGTTCCGGCTCAGGGAGATCTGCGCGGCATCGCTCAGCCCGCGGAAGCCGACGAAGGCCCGCAGCTGGGGCCGCGCGAAGGCTCCCTTGCCGGCGTTGACCGCGACGAAGGGGGTGATCGCGTAGACCTGCGGATTCTCCTCCGAGCCGGTCTCCGCGAAGACGCCCCCCGGCGCCGACCATTGGTAGCTGACCTCCAGGCCGAGGCGCATGTAGGCCCCGAGGTAGACCTCCGGCCGCACGGCGACGATGAACTCGTCGACGTCGTCGGCGTCGTCGACCCCGTCGGAGTCCTCGAAGGTCCGGAAGTAGCTGCCGTAGTGGGCCGCGAAGTAGTCGGTGTTCCAGGCCCCGCCGACGCCGACCAGCACGAACTCGCTGTCCTCGATGCTCAGCTCCTGGTCGAAGCCGAACGGGATCTCGAGCTCGTCGTAGGCGCCGAGCCCGAGGCCGTAGGTCACGAACAGGTTGGTGAAGCTGCCGTCCCCCCAGTTCCACTTCAGCTGGCCCCCGACCCGCAGGCCGTTCTCGCGCGGCAGCTCCTGCAGGGTGCCGTTCTCGAGCTGGCGGTCGCCGGAAGGGAGATGGGTGTACTCGAGGTGGACCTTGGTCTGCAGGTTCCACGGCAGCTGGCGGGTGTAGGTCGCCGACAGGATGATGCGGTTGCGGTCGAGGAAGACCTGCTCGTTGGTGCCCGGCTCGTCCTCGTTCGGCACCTCGACCTGCTGGAACTGGAAGAAGCTCTCGTCCTCGAGGCGGTTGGCGCCGATGTGGAACTGCAGCCGGTTCTTCTCGAGGAAGGTCCACGACACGCCGCCGCCGAGGGTGTTGAGCTCGTCGAGGGGCCAGAAGTCGAACAGGTAGATGTCGTCGCCGCGGTACAGCCGCTCCCCGACCCAGATCGCGACGTCCGGGTGTGGGTAGACCTCGATGTAGAGCTCGCGCAGGGCCGCGTCGATGTCGAAGTCGCCGTTGAAGTGGAAGAGATCCTGGCGGAAGGCGAGGGTGGTCTTGAAGAAGATCGGCAGGCCCTCGATGACGTCCCGGTAGTAGAAGCCGAGCTCCTGGTACGGGGCCTCCTCCCAGCGCTGGCCGTTGCGGACGACGTTGAAGGCGTTGCCGGTCTCGATGTCGTCGTCGAAGATGAAGCCGACCCTGCCGTAGCTGGTGAAGCCGAAGTTGCCGTAGGTCAGGCCGGTCCCCCCGCCCTGGGGATACTGGCTCGCGCCGCTGTACTGCAGGCCCTCGAAGGGGTCTTCGCCGGGGTCGTCGTCGACGACCTCCTCCTCCCCTTCGCTCGGAACCGGCTCCTCGGGGTCGGGCGCGTCCTGGGCGGACAGGGGCAGCGCGAGCAGGACGGCGATGGACGCGACGAGAGCGATCCGCATCGGGACCTCCCTGGGTCGGGCACGCGTGCCGTGGGCCGACACGCGGTGGTGCATGACAAGCCACGGAGCCTACGGGCTCGGGGGGGGGCGCGTCAAGGTGGAGGGGGCGGGTTGCGGAGGTCGGGCCTTCACGGGACAGAACATACGCTGAAGTCAGTATGAGGCACCAACGCGAGCGCGTTCCGATTGGAGAACTCGGTAGTCTCTTAGTCGCGGAGGGGCAACGTTTGGGCCGTCGTATCGATGCGATGATCGTGGTCACGTAACGTTCATTCGTGCCTCATCCATGACGATGTGCCACCATGAGGTGTGCGTCCTGTACTCCATTGCGGGTGGGTCGAGCTCGCGCATTTTCTGCTCTGCCGTGTCGAGCATCGCGCAGACTCGGCTTCGAAGGTCATGAATGCCTGGCCTCTCATTTTCCCATTGCTGCCAGTGCTCCTGAATCTCGGCTACCCACATGTAGAACTTCGCAAACCTGACGATGTCGCTATTCAGGAAGATGTAGCCTTCATCGACGTCGTCTTCGATCATCGTCAGATGTCCAGTATCTCTCATGAGGCAGATGGGGCGCTCTCCCAACTGTGATCCGACGACGAGCCCCGTGAAATGTGGCAAGTCAAGACGCTCCGGGGAGTCGGAAAATCTGATGCCGTAGACGAGCTCCTTCTTGGGTACTCCAACTTCTGTGAGCAGATGCAGAGACTCCTTCGGCAGGTTCATCCCCAAAAACGACGCCACGTCGTACTTGTAGACACCTTGGTCAGTCCAGTATCTCAATAACTCCCGCTTCCCTAACATGACAGGGCTCCAGTGAATGTAGATTCGGGCAGGGTGTCGTGTCCCACCCTGCCGGCAAACTCCATCCCACACTTTGCGCCCCACACTCCTCACTCGCTCATAGCTGAGTAGGAAAGACAACTTCGCTTCAGAG
>JAUIEM010000512.1 GCA_030428695.1 bacterium | reverse complement strand
GCGGATGCCGTCGTGCTGCGGGGGCGGCGCGCGCTGCTCGCCGGGGAGCTCGCCTTCCGCCAGCGGGACACGGACGGCGCGGAGGAAGCCTTCCGGGCGTGCCTGGCCGCGCTCGCGGACGAGCCGGGAGCCCCCGCCGGCTGGCTGCGCTTCGAGGCCGCCTCGCGGCTGGCCTGGACCGTCCGGGAGCACGCCCCGGCGCGCGCCCTGGCCGCCCTGCGCACCGCGCGCGCCGCGCTCGAGGGGCTGCCCGCGGGCTTCCGCCCGGCGCAGACCGTCGACGCCGAGCGGCTGCTGCTCCATGCCCAGCTCGCCGCGGTCCACACCCGCCTCGAGCAGCCCAAGGACGCCGAGGCGGAGCTCGCCGCGGCGGAAATGCTTCACGCGCTCCGGCTCGGGGCCGCCGAGCTCGCCCCGGAGGTGCGACCGCTGCTCGCCCGCTTCGCCGTCGAGCGGGCCGGCCGACGGCTGGATGCGGGCCAGCTCGGCAGGGCGGCCGAGGACGCGGGCTGGTCCCTGGAGCTGCTCGAGGAGCTGCCCGGCGAGCACGACAGCGAGGCGCTCTCCCGCATCCGCTGCCGCGCGCTGCTGCTGCGCGCCACCGCCGCCCGCAGGGTCGGCCAGCTCGCCGCGGCGGGGGCGGATGTCGGGCGCGCGTTGGCGGTCGCCCGGAGCCTCCCACCCGCGCTGCCCGACCGCGCGACCCTGCTCGCGCAGGTGCACCAGGCGGCGGCCGAGCAGGCCGAGTGGGCGGGAGAGCTCGAGCCCGCCTGGGAGGAGACGCGCAGCCGCGTCGCGCTGCTCGAGGTCCAGGGGGCGAGCGGCGATGACGGCGACGCGCTGCTCGCTTCCTACGCGACCCTGGCGCGGCTCAGCGTGGCCCTCGGCCGGCGGGACCAGGCCCTGCGCTACGGGCTCGAGGCGCTCGACCAGGGCGAGGGCGCCGGGCTCGAGCCCGCGCTGGCCCAGGAGCTGTGGCAGGCCGGCCTCGCCGTCGCCGAGGCGGCGGAGGAGGACCCGGAGCTGCGCGCCTACGCCGAGGAGCGGGCCGCCGCGGCGCTCGAGCGGATGCTGGCCGCGGGCGCTTCCCTGCCGCGCATCGACCAGGTCCACGCGAGCTACTGGCTCGCCCTCGCGGGCCTGCGCGAACGCCAGGGCAGGATCGCGGAGGGGTTGGCCGCGGTCGAGCGCGCCCGGGCCATCCTCGCGGCCCGCGCCGACACGCCCGCCGCGGAGCTGCTCTACCTCGAGCACAGCATCGCCTGGCGGGCGGGCGAGCTGCATCTCGAGGCCGAGGATTTCGCCGCCGCGCGGGCCGCCTACGCCGAGGCCCTGACGCCGATCGCCACCCTGTGCGAGCTCGAGTCCGGGCGCAACGGCTGGGACCTCGAGCACGCCCTGTGCCTGGCGCGGCTCGCCTTCTGCGCCGAGCTGTGCGGCGACCCTGCCGCGGCCCGCGCCGGCCTGGCCGACGCCGCGGAGCTGTTCGCCGCGCTGCTCGTCGAGCGTCCGGAGGACCGCGCGTTGCTCGCTCCCTATGCGCTGGTCTGCGAGCGACGGGCCTTCCTCGCCGAAGCCGAAGGCGCCCTCGCCATCGCCGGCGAGGCCTTCGAGGCGGCGCTCGACGCGCGGGAGCGGAGCCTCTCCGAGCCGCCGACCCGCGAAGAGCTGCGCCACTGGGCCTGGGCCGCCGGCAACGCCGCACGGCTCGCCCTCGGCCGCTACCAACTGGGGGACGCCGCCGGCCTGCTCGAGCGCGGGCTGGTGGCGGGACGTCGATGGGCACAGCAGAGCCCGACCGGCGACGCCTGGTCCTTCGTCGCCGAGCTGCACGCCCTGGTCGGCGACTGCGAGCGCCTGCGCGAGGATCCCGCGGCGGCGGGGCGCGCCTTCGCCCACGCCCGCAACATCCTCGAGCAGCTCGTCGCCCAGGTCCCGGCACCGGACTTCCTGCTCGCCCTCGCCGGTATCGAGCTGCGCGCGAGCGCGGCCTGCGAGGGGGAAGAGGCAGTGGCACGGCGGAGGGCCGCGGAGCGCTGGCTCGACGCCCTGGAGCAGCCCTGGCCGGAGGAAGCCCACGCGCTGCTCGAGGCGATCCGCGCGGCGGGGGAGTAGCGGCCGCGAGCGGGCCTCCGCAGGTCGTGAGGAGGACCGCCAGACCCTTGGGGACTCGCAGTCCCCGGGGTACACTCAGGGGTACAAAAGGGTGGGGAACAGGAGGAGCGATGACCGTCTTTGCGACGCTGAAACAGACCCGGAATGTCGCCAACAAACTCAAGCCTGAGCTGGAGAAGCTGGACAAGAAGATGGGGGGAGTCAGCGACTTCCTCAACCTGCCGGGGAACGTCAAGAGCATCATCGACGACTTCCAGAAGATCGTCGACCGGCTGAAGACCGTCATCGACGTCATCAGCTACGTGCCCGGTATCGGGGGCGCGATCGCCAAGGCGCTCAAGCCTGTGCTGAAGGGGCTGCAGAAGGCCCTGAAGAAGCTGGAGAAGGTCAAAAAGCTGCTCAAGACCGCCGACGGCAAGCTCAAGAAGGCAAAGAGCGCCGTCAAGAAGGTCCAGAAGCCGATCAAGGAAATGGTCGCTCTGTGCGAGAAGCAGATCGCCTTCTTCAACAAGTACAGCTCCCAGGTCAAAGGAGCGTCCGCGAGCGGCGACATGGCGCCGACGATCGCCGAGATGAAGAAGCTGAACACCGAGCTGCTGGCGCTGGTTCCCGAGCTGAGCAAGTACAACAAGGAAGTCGACAAGGTGCTCGGCGCAGTGACCTCCGGGGCATCGCTGGTCAGCACCGGCGCGACCGTCATCGGCGGCCTGCGCGCGATCCTCGCGCCGCTGGAGTACCTCGGCAAGGCGATCAAGGCGGTGCTCAAGGCGATCGGGCTCGAGGCGCTCAAGGCCTGGCTCGAGAAGGGCATCGACTGGATCCTGCGGCAGTTCGGCATCGACCTGTCGGCCATCCAGCGCTACATCAGCGAGAAGGTCGACCCCTTCGTCAAGCAGCTCGTCGCCTTCGTCGAAGAGTACGTCAAGCTGCTCGACAAGCTGGTCCCCGGCCTCGAGCTGCTCGCCACCCTGCACCAGAAGCTGCAGCGCCTCCACCACCTGCACGCACGGGTCCACGCGATCCAGGGCTCGTTGGGCAAGGGCAACTACTCCGTCTCCCAGCTCAAGTGGTCGGGCAACAAGCTGACCTTCCTGGCGGCCGGATTCGACAAGGTCTACCTCAAGTTCTTCGACAACGACAGCGGCTACGACTACGACACCTCCGGCAACAAACTGTCCGGTATCTGGGACGCCGACGAGCAGATCGGCGGCGTGCGCACGGTCACGATCAAGGACGGCGTCGGCAGCATCAAGGCGACGGGCAACGCCCGCGACAGCGGCGACACCTACGCGATCATCTACCGCGACAGCGCTTGCCGCCAGCCGATGCGGCGCTCGGACGTGATGCCGTAGGGGCTGTCGTCGGAGACGGAGTGGCGCGAGGGTGGGGCTTCCCCGCCCTGGACTCGTGAGACGACCTCTTCACCCCCTCCCGTCTTGGGCCGGGGACCGACGCAGCAGGCTCCCTGGCCTGCCTGCCGGCGCGCCAGCGTCGTCGCCCGCGCGACGCCCTCCGGGCCGGCCCAGGGTGCAGCGCCCGCGCGCCTGGCGTAGACTCTCCTGCATGGACGAGCACCATCCCTCGCTGGACGAAGCGACGGAGCTGATCACCCGCTGGCAGACGGTCGCCGGAGCCGAGCTGGAGGGCGATCCGGGGGCGAGCTTCCGCCCTCGGGTCGCGCCGGGCGAGCCGCCTCCGCCGCAGACCTGCACGGACTTCGAGGCCGAGGACGTGATCGGCCGGGGTGGATTCCTGCTGCGGACCCGGATGCCGCAGATCTCGGGCACTTCGAGCCTTCTGCGCTGCTCACCTGGGCCGGTGTGCCCGCCATGACAAACGGCTCCGCTGCTCGAAGACTCGAAGCGCCCGATCTCAAGCGGCCTCCGGGCCCTCGCGACGAAATCCCGGTGCATCAGCCGGGGTGGAAGCTGCGCTTTCTGCGGGGCAAGCGGAGCTTCGCCGCGAAGGAATAGCGCCGCGGGTTTGGCGCCGGCCGCCGCCTTCCTCTACAATCGCGCTTTTGCCCGGGAGCGACCATGGCACGTTGTCAGTCCTGCGGCTGGACCCAGCCGGCGCCGATGTCGCCTTGTCCGGTCTGCGGGCGCGATTTCGCCGGGACGGGGCGACGGGAGGGCTTCGTCGCGCAGTTGCTGAAGGGCGCGGGCTACCCGTTGCGCGGCCTCGTGATGTTCCTCAAGCATCCCCGCCTGGTGCCGCCGGCGCTCGTCCCGATGCTCGTCAACGTCGTGCTGCTCAGCGCGCTGACGGTGCTCTTCCTGGTCCACGGCCGGGGCATGCTCGAGTACACCCCGGAGTGGGGCTGGCTGAACTGGCCGCTGTTGCTGGTCTACTACCCGATCTACGGCGTGGTCTGGGGCATCTACGCGCTGATCGACATCGCCTGGCTGGCGTGGCTGGGCTATCTGCTGTGGTGCGCGCTGGTCGGCGTGCTGTTCGTGTTCGTCGGGCCCCTGGTGGCCTGGCCGCTGAGTGAGCCGCTCGCGGGCCGGGCGGAGGTGCTGCTGCTCGGAAAGCGGGTCGAGGGGAAGCGCGAGAAGCAGAGCCTGGTGTGGAGCACCCTGCGGGCGCTGCTCGAGATGTCGATGGTGCTGGTGCTCTCCGTCGGCTGTCTGGTGCTGCACCTGATCCCGGTGATCGGCTCGCTGGTCTACTTCGTCGCTGCCGCGTGGTGGTTGAGCTTTGATTGCTTGTGCCTGTCGATGATCCCGCGTGACTACGGGCTCGGGGAGAAGATTTCTCTCTTGAATGCCAATCTGGGAAAGGTTATAGGATTCGGCGTCGTCAGCGGATTTCTGATCAGCGTGCCGGTGCTGAATCTGGTGATTCTCCCCGTCGTTATCGTCGGCGGGACGATCCTGTACGTCGAGCTCGACCGCAAGTGAGCGGGGCGTCCAGACCCCGCCGCGGGCTCGATCGGTGGCGCGGAAGCCTCACCACGGTGGTGGTGTGGGGCTGGGCGCTGACGCTGCTCGCGCTGGCGGCAGACCATTGGCTGAGGGGATAGGGTGGCCAACGAACGCAGACATGCCGACCGCGCCGCGGTCAAGCTCGACGCGAAGGTGGTCCGCGATGGCACCGTCCTCGCCGCCACCCTCGGGAACCTCGGCCCCGCCGGCGCCTTCATCGAGACCGCGGACGACTTCCGGGTCGGTCAGCGCATCGAGCTGAGCTTCCCCCTCCTGCCTTTCCGCTCGCGGCTGCGCATCGAGGCCGAGGTGCGCTGGCGCAAGAGCGGCGAGCAGGCGGGCGTCGGCGTGCACTTCCAGAAGATGCGCGAGCTCGACCAGCTCGCGATCCACGACTACGTGCTGATCCTGCTCGCCAAGCGGCGGCACCGGCAATACGAGAAGTAGGCCAGGCCCGCTCTCAGCCGAGATCGGCGATCAGCTGGGCGATGCGCTCCCGCGCCTTCGGCGAGAACCAGGTGTCGAGCCAGGCCTCGGTGTCCGCTTCCTCCCCCGCGGCGATGCGGGAGACGATCGGGGCGCGGTGGGCGCGCTTGATCTGCGCGTAGGCCGGACCGGCGAGATCGCTGAGCTGGCGGGCGC
>JAUIEM010000511.1 GCA_030428695.1 bacterium | reverse complement strand
CGATCGGCCAGCGCCGGCCCTCGCCGCGCAGCAGGCGCTGGGCGAGCACCGCCTGCAGCACCAGGGAGAGCTGCAGCCGCACGGCGTCCTGCTCGCCGCGGGGGAAGGCGCCGACGAAGCGCTCGACGGCGCCGACGGTGTCGGAGGCGTGCAGGGTGGAGAAGACCAGATGCCCGGTCTCGGCGGCGGTCAGGGTCGCGCGCAGGGTCTCGGGGCTGCGCATCTCGCCGACCAGGATCACGTCGGGATCCTCGCGCAGGGCGGACTCGACCGCCAGGGCGAAGCTCGGCACGTCGCTGTGCAGCTCCCGCTGCTGCACCAGGCTGCGGGCGCTGGTGTGGACGTACTCGACCGGATCCTCGACCGTCAGGATGTGCAGCGCCCGGGTCTGGTTGATGCGGTCGAGCAGCGCGGCGAGGGTGGTCGACTTGCCGCTGCCGGTCGGGCCGCAGACCAGCACCAGGCCGTCGCTCAGCTCCGCGAGCTCGGCGATGCGTTCCGGCAGGCCGAGCTCCTCGAAGCTCGCGATGTTCTGGTCGAGGCGGCGGAAGGCGAAGCTCAGCCCGGCCCTGGTGCGGAAGAGGTTGAGGCGGAAGCGCTCGCCGGCCGCGCTGACCGCCGTGTCGAGGGCGCCCCGCTGCTCGAGGCGGTCGAGCTGCCAGGGGCTGAGCAGCCCGGAGGCGAGGTCGATCAGCTCGGCGGCCGCCAGGGGCGGGTGCTCGAGCGCGACCAGGGCCCCGAGCTCCCGCAACATCGGCGGGCTGCCGGGCACCAGGTGCAGGTCGGAGGCGCCGCGCAGGGCCGCGATGCCGAGCAGCTCCTCGAGCGCGTGGTCGAGGGGTCCGGAGGAGTCCGCGCGCGCAGCCACGGGCCTACCAGCCATCCGGGTCGGAGACGTCCTCGTACCACAGCTCGGCGAGCATCACCTGGCGGGCGATGTCGCGCTCGACCTGGTCGGCCCGCACGTCGCCGTAGCTGAAGGGCTCGGCCAGGGCGAGGGACAGGTAGGACAGCGCCTCGAGGGCCGCGTCGTCGACACGCCGCCAGGTCGAGCCCGGAAACTCCAGCGCGCCGGGGCTGCCGTCGAGCAGGGTGAAGCCGTCGAGGCGGTAGGCGTTGTCCGCGGAGTCCCGGACCAGCTCCATCAGCTTCTCGAGGCTCGCCTTCCGCCGCAGGCGCCCGACGGCCAGCGCGGCCTGGGAGCGCACGTAGGGGTGGGGATCGGACAGGCTCGCGTCGAGATCCCGCCCGAGCGCCGCGCGGCTCTCCGCACCCGTCACGAGCTGCGAGCGCAGCGCCAGGGCCGCGCCGCGCACGCCCGGATCGGTGTGGTCGGACAGCCGCGCGCAGGCCGCGCGCACGGCATCGCGCTCGGCCAGGGCGTGGACCCGCCCGGACAGCCGCAAGAGGGCGCTCGCGACCAGCACGGTCGCGCTGTCGCCGAGGGCGTCGACGAGCAGCCGCCCGGTGTCCGGCGCGGGGGGCAGGGCGGCGAGCGCCTCCTGGGCCGCGAAGCGGGCGCCGAGGGCGGGGTGGGCGCGAGCGAGGCCGAGCAGGGCGGCGCGGGTCGCCGTCGCGCTGCTGTCGCTCGCGATCGCCGCGCCCGCCGTCGCGATCGCCGCCGCCTGGACCTCCGCGCGCGGGGACTCGAGGACCGCGAGGAGCGCGGGCTCGGAGGCTCCCGGACCGCCGTCCCAGACCTCCGGGAGCCGGCGCAGGGCCGCGGTCACCAGCGCGCTGTCCTCGGCGACCAGCTTCCACAGCGCGGCCTCGAGCTCCGCGTGGGTCGCGCCGGCCGGCAGGCTCGCCCCGTTGCCGAGGGCGGCGCGCAACGCGGGCAACCATGCGGCGGCGGGCTCGGGGCCGGGGTCGTCGCTCCAGCAGCCGGCGCAGGCGAGCGCGGCGAGCATCCACAGGGTCGTTCGCATCGGATCCTCCTCCCGCGCCGATTCTCGCATCATCGGACGGGCAGCGGAAGGGAGCCGCCGTCGCCTGCCGGATGCGGACCCGCCTCGGCGGGTGACAATCCCCGGCCCGGCGGGTAGAATGGGCGCTTCCATCCCCCCGCCAGGAGCCCCCGATGCCGCGCCGCATGGACGTCTACCTCGAAAGCCTGATCGATGAATCCCGCTACGACTTCTACCAGGCGCTGTGCGACTTCTCGGCGCGCGAGGTCGGCGCCCACGTGCTCGGCTGGGAGCGCGAGCACCGCCTGATCCCCGACGAGACCATCGCCCACATGGCCGAGCTCGGCCTGTTCGGCCTGCCGGTCCCCGAAGAGCACGGCGGCCAGGGCGGCGACCACCTCGACCTGGTGCTGATGGGCCTCGCCCTCGCCTACGACTGCCCCTCCGCCGCGATCACCCCGGGCGCGGCCTACTCCCTCGGCACCAAGCCCCTGCTGCTGGCCGGCAACGAGGCGCAGAAGCAGGCCCACCTCAGCGACCTCGCCGAGGGCAAGCGGATGTTCGTGTTCGGGCTGTCCGAGCCCGGCCGCGGCTCCGACGCCGCCAACCCCGAGGTCACCGCGACGAAGGTCGACGGGGGCTGGCGCATCCGCGGCGAGAAGTGCTGGTCGACCAACGCGAAGTGGGCGAGCCACGTGATCGTCCACGCCCTGACCGACCCCGACGCGCCGAACGGCAAGCGCTCGACCTGCTTCCTCGTGCCGATGGACCTCGACGGCGTGCACTACCAGGAGATGCAGGGCAAGGCGGTGTGGACCCAGTCGAGCACCGGCTCGATCGTGTTCGACAACGTGGTCGTCCCCCCGGACGCGCTGCTCGGCGAGGAGAACGGCGGCTTCAAGATCATGGTGACCACCCTGAACGGCGGCCGCCTGTTCATCGCCTCGCTCGCCCTCGGCTCCCTCGCCTTCGCCCTCGACAAGTGCTGCCAGTACGTGCAGGAGCGCAACGCCTTCGGGAACCTCCCCATCGGTCGCTTCCAGCGCGTGCAGGACGTCATCCTCGACATGGACATCGCCCTCGAGCGCAACCTGACCTGGCTGCTCGAGCTGACCAAGAAGTACGTCGCCGGCACCCTCTCCCGCGAACAGGCGGCGAAGGTCAAGATCGACTGCTCGCGGGTCGCCTCGCACCTTTTGATCGAAGCGATGGAGATCTGCGGCGGCGTCGCCTGCCTCGACGAGTTCGGGCTGATCCGCCACCACAACGACCTGTTCGTCACCCGCGTCGGCGAGGGCAGCAACTTCGCCCTGAAGACCCTCGCCTGCCGGCCGCTCCTGCGGGACATCCGCGGGACGCTGCAGTAGGCCACGTTCCAGGCGTTCTCGCCCGGGCTACCCCCCGAACAGCTCCCCCCAGCGCGCATCGTCGACCAGCGGCGTGAAGGCCTCGAGCTCCGCGAGCGAGGGGCTCCAGCCGGTGTCGCGGGCGGCCTCCAGCCAGCGGAAGGCGCGCGCTTCCGCTTCCTCCCGCTCCTCCGGCGGAGCGCTCCGGACGAGCGCGCTGGCGGCCTGGGCGGCGAGCAGCCGGGGCTCGAGCCAGCCCGGGCGGTCGGCGAGGGCCTCGGCTTCCCGGAGGGCTCCGGCGGCCTGGCCGGTGCGGAGCCAGAGCTGGGCGCGGAGCAGCCGGGAGGCCTGGTCGTCGGGGTCGATGCCGAGGGCCGCGTCGAGATCGGCGAGGGCCGCCGGTACGTCATCGCGCAGGGCGTGCACCTCACCGCGGGCGGCGAGGCCGATCGGGTCGCGGGGGGACTTCGTCAGGTGCGCGTCGCAGGCGGCCAGGGCGGCGTCGAGCTCGCCGCGCAGGGCGCGGAGCGAGGCGACCTGCAAGTAGGCGTCGTCGACGGTCGTGCCGCAGCGGGCGGCGTTCTCGAAGTCGCTGAGGGCGGCCCCGGCGTCGCCGAGGGCGAGGGCGGCGCCGGCGCGGTAGTACCAGGCGTCGCCGTGCTCGGGGTCGATGCGCAGGGCGGCGTCGGCGTCGGCCCGGGCGGCCGCGTGGCGCCCGAGGTGGTTGCGGGCGTTGGCGCGCAGGGCCCAGGCCCCGACCCGGCGCGGGTCGCGGTCGAGGGCGGAGGTGCAGTCGGCGATGCAGCCCTCGAGGTCGCCGAAGCCGCCGCGCAGCCAGGCCCGGGAGACCAGCACGTCGACCTCGTCGGGGTCGAGGCCCAGCGCCCGGTCGTGGGCCTCGAGGGCCTCCTGCCAGCGGGCGAGGCGGATCAGCGCCAGGCCCCGCAGGCCGTGGCCGCGGGCGTCGTCGGGGGCGAGCACGACCAGGCTGTCGGCGTCGGCCAGGGCGCCGTCGGGGTCGCCGTGGCGCATGCGCAGCCGGGCGCGGTTGTAGCGGGGGAGGAAGGCCTCCGGATCGAGGCGCAGGGCCCGGTCGAGGAGGGCGAGGCCGGCCTGCGGGTCGGTGCGGGCGAGGATGTTCGCGCGGTTGTTCAGGGCGTCGACCGCGGTCGGGTCGGCGGCGAAGGCCCGGCGGTAGGACTCCTGGGCCTCCGTCGGGCGTCCGCCGCGGTCGAGCAGGAAGCCGCGCAGCAGCCAGGCGTTCCCGTGGCCGGGCTCGTCCGCGACGAGGGCGTCGAGGAGGGCGAGGGCCGCCGCGTCCGCGCCGCGCAGCTCGAGCACGGTGGCCGCGAGGTAGGGATCGCGTGCGGCGTCGGAGGGAGCTTCGGGAAGGCGCCCGAAGCTCGGCTCCACCCGGCGCCACACCGGGCTGTCCGAGCCGAAGCGCGCCCGGGCGGCGAGCAGGGGCTCTTCGGCCCGCCAGGTGCCGGCGTTGCACAGGGCGCGGCCGCAGGCGACCGCGAGCTCGGGGTCCTCGACGACCGCCATGAACGCGGCGAGCGGGGCAAAGGTCCGCGCGGGCAATTCGAGGAAGCCGAGGATCAGCACGACCGTGCGGATGAGCTCGCGCTCGGCCGGCGACCAGTCCGTCGGAGCGCGTGCCGTGGCGGCGCGCAGCTCGGCTCCCAGCAGGGCGGCGACCTCCGGGTGCCGGTAGGCGCTGAGCCGCAGCACGTAGTCGTCGGGCGTCGGCGCTCCCCGCGGCCGGTCCGCGCGTTCCCGGCCTCCGGCGAGGTCGGCGATCATCGCCTCGGTCTCCGCCACCCGGCGCTCGACCGTCGCGGCGCGTTCCCGGGCGACCCGGGCGCGGGCGGCGGCCCGCTCCGCCTCCGCCCACGCGGCGTCGCTGGCGATCAGCAGGGCGAGGTCGTACGAGCCGTGGGCGAGGGCGAGCGCGAAGGCGTCGGCCCGGCCTGCGGCCGCGAAGGAGGCGAGGGAGGCGCGCTCCTCCGCGGACAGCAGCCGGTAGCTTCTGCCGTCGATGCGTGCGTCCGCCGCGGCGACGAGCCGCTCGTGGGCGGCGATGCTGTCGAGCAGCGCGAGGATCGCCTCGCTGCCGGCGCGCCGCTCCGCGTAGGGCAGGTTCGGCGCGCCCCCGGCCTCCGCGAGCCCCGCGAGGCGCGTCCGCACGGCGAGGGCGAGGGAGTCCGGACGGGAGGTCGCGAGCTCCCGCACCTCCGCCGCGAGGGCTGCGCGACGCTCCGACACCCGGGCGGCGTGGGCGCGCTCCCGCCAGCCGAGGATCCCGACCAGGGCCGCGACGCACAGCCCCAGGGCGGCGAGCAGGGCGACGCGCTGCCGGTGGCGCTGCCGGGAGGCGCGCGTCCGCTCCGCGCGGCGCGCCGCGATCGCCCGCGCGAGCTCCTCGGCGGCGGCCTGGGGAGC
>JAUIEM010000030.1 GCA_030428695.1 bacterium | reverse complement strand
TCCGCGTAACTGCCGTAGGACCGGTCCGGTGACAGGCCCAGGGTGGCGCCGAAATCACGGGAGGCCTCGGCATTGCGGCTGAAGGCTCCGGCCACCAGGTCGATGTCGCCGGTGATGGCCGCCGCCTGCGTCGTCACGAAGACCTCGTTCCACGGCTTCGGCATCAAGTGGTCCTTCCCGCCCGACAAGAAACCGGACGCCTTCTTCGGCCAGCCCTGGGAGCTGGCCTGGCTCGACGGCCTCTCGGGCGCGCTGGCAAAGGACTGGAAGAGAGACTGGAACGACGGCGTGGTCGCGACGGTCCTCGGTCCCCGGATCGGTGCCGTCGAGTCGGACTGCGGCGTGATGCTCGGCGGCAGCATCGACGCGCCCGAGACCTCCACCAGCCTCAAGCTCGTCGACCTCTTCGCGCGCAGCTGACCCCCCCAGCCACGTCCGCGTCAGCGCCATGTGGGCGTGCCAGGCCTGGCATCGTCGCGGGTGGGATGCTATCGTCCTGCCGCTGTCGTCTCCGCTCTGCCGAGACGCGGGGCGGGCCGCGCGGCGCGCCCCCGCCACAACCGCCGCCGCCCAGAAGAACGAGTACGCGATGTCGAAGCTCCGCGCACTTTCCTGGCTCCCCTGCCTGCTCTGCCTCACCGCCTCCTCCATCGCGCAGGAGAACGACGAGGTCGTCCCACCCGAGGAGCAGCTCCCCTGGTTCGACGCCTTCGGTGACGACTACAAGACCCCGCGCTCGGGCGTCGGCTTCCGCACCGAGCTGTTCGGCGAGCCGGTCACGGTCACCCCCCGCAACCGCCGCGCGGTCTACGCCTGGGGCTTCGGCGCCTCGCTCGCCTTCCCGACCGTCGACAACTCGGAGTTCCTGCCCTACGGGGCGCTGTACTTCTGGCGCCACCCCGACGAGAACTCCCTGCTCCGCGCCGTCGTCGCCGGGCTGGTCAACAACGTCACCTACGCCCACTCCTACCCCGAGTGGGGGGGCTGGGAAGGCTCCCTGCACTTCGACAGCGTCACGCTCCCGATCGTCCAGACCGAGTCGATCGACGGCCGCGCCGTCGAAGAGGAGGGCCTGATCTGGGGCCGCGCCCACCTCGGCTTCGGCATCGGCTGGCGCAAGCAGCTCGAGGAGCCGAAGTTCGACGACAACATGTTCGAGGCGACCTGGGTCGTCGCCGAGCCCGGCTTCCTCTACTTCCACGACACCGGCGACGACGCCGTCGACAACTTCGAGAAGCCGGCGAACACCTTCGAGATCCGCAGCCGGCTGCGCCTGCGCATCGACAAGATGGAGCGGAACCTGCTCGGCCTGCCCCACGCGGGCTACGTCGCGGGCGTCGACGGCGTGATCGCCCACCGCTTCAACTGGGAGGACTGGGGCAAGAACGGCGAGGAGGACGCGAGCGACGGCCGCAACTGGGCCCAGGCCGCCGGCTACTTCATGTGGGCCGGGGGCGTGCCCGGGGTCAAGAGCGAGCGCCACCGGGTGCTGTTCACCCTGCAGGCCGGCGTCGGCTGGAACAACGACCGCTTCAGCAAGTTCCGCATCGGCGGCGGTCCCACCGGTGAGGACTACGAGTCGATCGGGCGCACGATCCTGCCCGGCGCCCTGATCGAGGAGTTCAACACCGACCGCTACGGCATGATGATCGCCGAGTACCGCTACGAGCCGGTGTTCTTCGCCTACTTCACCGCCCGCGCCGCGGTCGGCTACGTCCGCCGCCCGCGCTTCGACGCGACCGGCCTGACCCAGAGCGACGACTTCCTGACCGCGGTCGGTGGGCGCATCACCTCCGGCTTCATCTTCGAGACCCGCCTGCAGCTCGAGTACAGCTACAACTTCGACGTGATCCGCGAGGACGACTACGGCGGCCACGAGGTGACCTTCTACATCGCGGGCGAATTCTGAGCGCGCCTCCCGAGCGATTGCTGCGCTGGGACTTCGGGCTGCTGATGGGGGCCCACTTCCTGCAGGCCCTCGGCTTCAGCTCGATGCTCCTGCTCCCCCTCTACCTCGAGCACCTCGGCGCCAGCCGCACCGAGATCGGCGCCGTGATGGCGACCGCCGCGGTCAGCGGCCTGCTCGCGCGGCCGCTGGTCGGCTGGTCCCTCGACCGGGTCGGCCGCAAGCCGACCCTGTTCACCGGCACCGCCTGCCTGGTCAGCGGGGTCGCCCTGGTCGCCGCCGTCGACGACCTCGGTCCGGTCGTCTACGTAGCCCGGCTGCTGGTCGGCGTCGGCACCGGCGCGCTTTTCACCGGCTACTTCACCCTGGCCAGCGACCTGGTCCCGGTCAGCCGCCGGGTCGAGGGCCTCGCCCTGTTCGGCGTGTCCGGCCTCGCCCCGCTCGCGGTCAACCCGCTCGTGCAGGAGCTCGGCGTCGCGGCCCCCGGCCTGCGCTGGGTCTTCCCGCTGATCGCCCTGCTGATCGCCGGCTCCGCGCTCTTTCTGTGGAAGGTGCCGGAACCGGAGAGCGGGCCCCGCTTGCCCCTCCCCCTCGCGAAGATCAGCCGCGCCCTCGCCCATCGCGACCTGTGGTCGGTGTGGCTGGCGACCTGTGTGTTCTCGACCCTGGTCGCGGTGTTCATGGCCTTCGCGACGGTGACCGCGGCCGAGCGGGGTGTCGAGCGACCGGCCCTGATCTGGCTCGCCTACGCGGGCGGCGCGATCGCCGTGCGCGTGTTCGGGGCGCGTCTGCCGGAGCGCATCGGGATCGCGAACATGATCGCGCCGGCCCTCGGCATCTACGCGCTCGCGTCGATCCTGGTCGCGGACGGCCTGTTCGACCGCGACTTCCTGTTCGCCGGCCTGCTCGCGGGCCTCGGCCATGGGTACGGCTTCCCGGTGCTGACCGGGCAGGTGGTCGAGCGCGCGCCCCAGGCGCTGCGCGGGATGGCCCTCGCCGCCTTCACCGCGTTGTGGGAGCTGACCCGCCTCAGCCTGACCCCCGCCTTCGGCTGGATCGGCGACCTCTACGGGGATCCGGCCCTGTTCATCAGCGCTGCCCTCTTGACCGCGGCCGGTCTGGCCGTTTGGCTGGGGCTCGAGCACACGCGCCCGAGGCGCATGGAGTAGGACATGGCCTGGTGGAAACGACTGTTCGGCTCGTCCGACGCAGACAAGGCACGCGAGAAGCCCGCCGCGGAAGCGCCCGCGGGGCCCGTCGAGGAAGCGCCCGCGGGGCCTGTCAAGGAGCCGACCGCCGAGGAGGAGCTGCGGCCGGGGCTGCGCGCCCGGGTCTACTCCTGCGACCTGGACAGCGCCCAGGGCCTGGTCCCCTGCTGGGTGTACCTCAGCGAAGGGCTCGCGGCCTTCCACGAGCAGAAGGAGATCGTCTTCTGCCTGCGCCGCCAGAGCACGGAGGCGGCGGCGACAGACTACCCGCGCGAGATCCTGAAGTTCTTCGGGCTGCTCGCGGACATGGCGACGGAAGGGGACACCGTCGACCTCGGCGAGACGACGGAGTTCTCCGAGGCGGGTCTGTTCGAGGGCAGCGCGCACCGCGCTCTCGCCTACCTGCCGGTGATCCCGCTGCCGGGCATCCCGCTCCCGCAGCGGGCGCTGCTCGCGATCCTGATCACCCAGGAGGAGCTCGAGGTCGCGAAGGCCTTCGGCCTGTACCGGCTCTCGACGCGCCTCGGCCGGCGCGCGAGCCACTTCCCCTACCCGCCCTGGTCCGGCCGCCACCGCGCCAGCGTGGTCACGCCGCTGATGATGCTGAGCAGCGTGCTGCACCCGGTGCCCCGGCTGCTCCTGCGCGGGGCCCTGCACGGCCACCAGGGCACGACGATCCGCCTGTCGATCGCCCGCCGCCTGCACAACGCTTTGCGCGCCCAGCTCGAGGACCGGCCGGCGGACGAGGCCCTCGCCCTGCTCGGCGACCCGCGTCCGGAGGCCTCGGCCCGCCTGGTCTGGGAAGAGAGGGGCAGGAAGAGCCGGCGGCGATCAGTCCGCCGACGCCGGGCGGCTCTGGATTGGCCGGCGGTTTTGTCCTATGCTTGCCCGGACGCACGCCCGAAGGAGGTCGCATCGTCGAAGACGGCTACGCCATCGACCTCGGCGACGCGTCGTGGAGAGCGCTGCGCAACGCGCTGCTCGAAGGCAAAGACTGGGCGCTCGCCGCGCGCGGTCAGGGCCTGAACTTCGTGCTCGAGTGGCTGGAGCCTGAGGACGCCTGACGATGGTCTGGGGAGACGGAACCGGCTACCACCAGGACTACGATCCGACGGCCGCCACCAAGCAGGAGATCTACATCTTCTGCCGGGACTGCCGCAAGGCCTTCCGCGTCAAGGTCAAGGCCCGCCCGCGGGTCAAGGTGCGCTGCACCTGCGGCCACGCCGGGCGGCTCGAAGAGCTCGACGTGTTCTCCGACAAAGAGGCCGCCCGCGAGTTCGCCGTCTTCTACACCAGCATCGTCCGCGACGTGAAGAACGTGCTGCGGGCCAACGACCTGCCGGTCCCCGACAGCGGGCGCTTCACGGGCAACGGGCCGCAGGTCGCGGTGCAGCAGGCCGACGAGCACCCGCGGTCGGCCGAGATCACCGCGCTGCGTCAGAAGGCCCTCGCGGCCGAGGACGTCGTCGAGCGCCACGAGCTGCTCAGCGAGCTGATCACCCTGACCTTCAGCTGCCGCAAGCTGGTCACCGGCGCTCTCGAGCAGTGCCTCGACGCCTGCCGCGTCGACCTCAGCCTGGTGCCCATGCTGGTCCAGGAGGGCAAGCGGCGGCGCAAGGCGGGGAACCCCATCCGCCTGACCTTCACCTGCTTCAAGCACCTCTCGATCCTGCTCGAGGAAGCCGGTGAGCTCGACCAGGCCCTCGACGTCGCCGAGCAGGGCAAGAGCCTCGGCCTGAAGGGCTACGACGAGCGCATCGAGCGGTTGCGCGCAGAGCTCGGGCGGGGTTGATCCCGGCTTTCTCGAAACAGTCGCCAGCGGTCGGGCATCTGAAGTGCGGGGGCCCGCAGCCCCCGCGCTCACCTTCCACCTCGGGAGAGACCGATGGGAGAGATCCCGCTCCTGCTCCTGCTGCGAGGAGGGGCTGCGCGCGATCCTCGCAGAGCAGGGAGTGGCGGAGGAAGAGCGCTTCGTCCGGCTGTTGAAGCAGCTGTAGCGGCTACTTCCGCGGGTAGACCTCGGTCGCCTTGAAGCGCCCCGTGCGCCCGGTCGCCGCCTGCAGGGAGTGCCAGGTCTGGCGCGCGACGCAGGGCTTGCCGTTGTAGCTGAACGGGATGACCTGGTTGTTCTTCCAGCGCTTGTTGATCGCGGTGGCCGCCGCGTAGATCCACTTCCCCTTCTCGCCCTTGCGCCAGCGCCTTGCCTCGGGCGGAAAGCCGCTGTGGATGCGCGCCTGGGCCCAGTGGATCTGCAGGCCACCGCTGCCGCTCGGGGCCGGGGCCGGCGCGCCGTCCCCGTTCGCGGTGGCGGCGCCGTTCGTGCCGCCCTTCGGTTTCGCGGCGCCCGCGCCCGCCGCGCTCCCGCCCCCGCCGGACTTCCTGGCGAGGAACTGCGCGTTCTGGGCCATGCGGTTGGCGTGGTTGGAAAGGAAACGCGCGTGCGCGCTCAAGACCTTGCGCGCGGCGCCCGAGGCACCGCTGGCTACGCCCTGCAGCGCGGCCGCCTGGGATTTGACGGCCTGGGTGGCGGCGAGCAGGGCCTGGATGGGATCGGACACGGGGAGCTCCTCGAGTGTGCTTTCTCGTGGGAGTCTGTGCCGATCACGGAGAGCTGGCGAGGTCTTTTTGGGAATTCTTGGGGAGAAAACGCGGAAACACACCCGCCAGGACTCGAACCTGGGACCGTCGGATTAGAAATCCGATGCTCTATCCGCTGAGCTACGGGTGCTCGACGGGGATTCTACCGGAGCCCCGAAGGGGCGCAAAAGGAATTGTGGCGGCAGCCGCGTGGGGCCCCGCTCAACCGACCCCGAAGGACATCCCGTCGGCCGCCTGGATCACCTGCCCCTTGAAGGTGCGCTCGCAGCTGTAGCGCAGATCGAAGCGGCTCGCGATCGGAGCGAAGCCGGTCAGCACGACGCGCTCGGCCTTGGCGCGCCGGGCGAGGCTGCCGACGGTCGCGGGGGTGAGCAGTCCGGGCTGCTGATGGCGCTGCGGCAGCGGCGTCTCGGCGATCAGGAAGCTCGCCTTCTGGGCCAGCTCGACCAGCGCCGGGACGTCGCCTTCGCGGGGCCAGAAGGCGATCGCTCCCGCCGGGCTCTCGACCCGGAAGGCCAGCCGGTCCCCGCAGGGCAGGAGGCGCAGCTTCATGTCGTCGGCCTCGACGTCGAGAGGCGCGCTCACCTCGTTGACGGACAGGGTGTAGCTCTCATCGTCGCCGAGCGCGAAGCGGACCCGCTGCTCGGCGACCAGCAGGCCCAGGCCCGCGGGGCCGAGCAGCTCGAGGTCCCGGTTCTTCTTCTTGAGGTGCAACCCGCTCTTGGCCGCGATCAGGCTCGCGAGCTCCGCCGTGCGCGCCGGGGCGAGCCCGGTGACGACGACGTGGGCGAGCCACTGGAACTTCAGGCGTCGGGCGCAGAGGGCGTGCAGGCAGCCGCCGCCGATGTCGAACAGAAGCGCCTGCTTCTTCGTACGCACGACCAGCGCCGGGGCGGCGCGGTCGGCCTGGGGCATACCGTTGCCGGTGCCGAGGAAGGTGATCTCCACGGTTCGTCTCGCTCAGTTCAGGAGGAAGGAGAGTTGCTCGAGCTGCACGGCGAGATCGACGGTGCTGACGTGCACCGAGTCGGGCACCGTCAGCGCGATCGGGGCGAAGTTCAGGATGCCGCGCACGCCGACGGTGACGAGCACGTCGGCGATCTGCTGCGCGGCCGAGGGCGGCACGGCGAGGATGGCGAGCTTGAGACCCAGCGCGCGGAAGGTCGCGGCGAGGGCGTCGACGTGCAGGACCGTCAGCCCGGGCTTCGCCTCGGTGCCGACGACCTTGCGGTCGGTGTCGAAGATCGCGTCGATGCGGAAGCCCCGCTGCTCGAAGCCGGCGTACTTGATCAACGCGCTGCCGAGGTTACCGAGCCCGATCAGCCCGACTCCCCAGGTGCGGTCGGTGCCGAGGATCTTCCGGATCTCCGGGATCAGATGCTCGACCCGATAGCCGACCCCGGCCGAGCCGAACTGCCCGAAGTAGGCGAGGTCCTTGCGCACCTGCGCGGCGCGCAGTCCGAGCGCCGACGCCAGGTCGGCGGACGAGACCGTGCTGCGGCCGCCCTGCCGGAGCCGCTCGAGGCGCCGGAGGTAGAGCGACAGGCGCATCGAGACGCCTTTGGGGATGTCCTTGCCTTTAGAAGGAAACAAGCGCTGTGTTACCTGATCCGGACATGGGAGGCGAGGAAGTTAGACAAGACGCCGCTCCGCGTCAAGAGCCGAGTGTGCGATTCCGTGGCCGACAGCCCATCGTCCGGCGCTCGGTCCCGCCCCCGACCGCTGCCGTGCTCCGAGCGACGCCCCGGTCGTCCGAAAAAGAGAATTGACGCACCCCGGCGCGGCATATAGACTACCGCGCCCCCCGGTGCATGCGCGGGAAACGGGACGTCGTGGGCACCGACGTGCTGTCGCGCCTGCCGGGGAACGCCAGGAGCCTCGTCGGGAGCAGAGGCCGCCGTCCCTACCCCGTGGTGTAATTGGCAACACATCGGTTTTTGGTGCCGCTATTCCTGGTTCGAGTCCAGGCGGGGTAATCGTGTCTCGAGGAAGGAAGAGTCCGTGTCCGATCTGACCGCGATCGTCCTCGCTGCCGGCAAGGGGGTGCGCATGCGCTCGCCGTTGCCGAAGGTTCTGCACCGCGCCCTCGGCCGCTCCCTGGTCGAGTGGGTGGTCGCTGCCGCGCGCGCGGCAGGGGCCGAGCGCGTGGTGGCGGTCGTCCCGGCGGAGCACGAGGCCTTCCGCAGCCTGCTCGGCGATCGCGTCGAGTACGTCGTCCAGCAGGAGCAGCGCGGCACCGGCGATGCGCTGCTCGCGGCTCGTGAGGCGATCTCCCAGACCTCCGGCGACATCCTGGTGATGAACGGCGACGCGCCGGCGATCGAGGCCGACACACTGCGTCGTCTGCGTGGGCTCCACCAGGAGCGCGGGGCGGCGGTGACGGTGTTGAGCTGTCGCGTCGCGCGGCCGTTCGGCTACGGCCGCATCCTCCGCGACCCGGCCGGTGCCCTGGCCGGGATCGTCGAGGAGAAGGACGCGACCGACGCCGAGCGCGCGCTCGCCGAGGTGAACTCGGGCTGCTATTGTTTCCGCGCCGACGGGCTGGTCGCCGACCTCGAGGCGCTCGCTCCCAGCGAGGTCAGCGGCGAGTACTACCTGACCGACGTCGTCGCGCGCCGGGTGTCCCAGGGCCGCTCCTGCCACGCCGTGCTCGCGAGCCGCGAGGAGGAGATCTGGGGCGTCAACGACCGCGGGCAGCTCGCGCGGATGTGCGAGCACCTCCGGGGCCGCGTGGTCGAGGAGCACCTGGCCCGGGGCGTCGAGATCGAGTCGCCCGCCCAGACCTTCATCGAGGCGGAGGTGCGCATCGCCCCGGGCGCGCGCATCCTCCCCTTCTGCGTGTTGCGGCGCGGCGTCGAGCTGCAGGCGGGGGCCGTCGTCGGTCCCTTCGCGCACCTCCGGGTCGGGACGGTACTCGAGGAAGGCGCGGAGGTCGGCAACTTCGTCGAGACCAAGAAGGCCCGGCTCCGGCCCTACGCCAAGGCCAAGCACCTCAGCTACCTCGGCGACGCGGACATCGGCAGCCGCGCCAACATCGGCGCGGGCACGATCACGGCCAACTACGACGGCCGCACCAAGGCACGGACCGAGGTCGGCGAACGGGCGTTCATCGGCAGCGGCAGCGTGTTGATCGCGCCGCTGGCCGTCGGGGCGGGGGCCGTGACGGCGGCCGGCGCGGTCGTGACCAAAAACCAGCCGGTCGGCCCCGGCGAGGTCTGGGCCGGTGTTCCGGCGCGGCGCCTGCGGGCCCGCGAGGAGGCAGGACGGTGAAGGCTTTCTCCAAGTTGCTGGTGTTCGCCGGGCGATCGAATCCCGCGCTCTCCGCCTCGATCACCCAGTACATCGGCATCGAGCCCGGCAAAGCCGACATCATGGACTTCCCGGATGGCGAGACCTCGGTGCGGCTGCACTCCGACGTGCGCGGCGCCGACGTGTTCGTGATCCAGTCGACCTGCGCGCCGGTCAACCAGAACCTGATGGAGCTGTTGATCATCCTCGACGCGCTCAAGCGGGCCTCGGCGGGCCGCCTGACGGTCGTGATGCCCTACTTCGGCTACGCCCGCCAGGACCGCAAGGACACCGGCCGCGTGCCGATCTCCGCCAAGCTGGTCGCGAACCTGCTCGTCGAAGCCGGCGCCGACAGGGTGCTGACCATCGACCTGCACGCCGCGCAGATCCAGGGCTTCTTCGACATCCCCGTCGACCACATGTACGCCGCCCCGATCTTCACCGAGCACTTCCGGAAGCTCAACCTGCCCGACCTCGCGATCGTCGGCCCCGACCTCGGCAGCATGAAGCGGGCCTGGGGCTTCGCCAAGCGCCTGGGCGCGAGCGTCGCGCTCCTGCAGAAGGAGCGCGTCAGCGCCACGCAGGTCGAAGCCGGCTTCCTGATCGGCGACGTCAAGGGCAAGAACGTGATCATCGTCGACGACGTGCTCGCGACCTGCGGCTCGGTGCGCGAGGCGGTGCGTGTCCTGCGCGAGCACGGCGCGCGCAGCGTCGCGATCGCCGCGACCCACCCGGTCCTGTGCGGTCCGGCCGCCGAGCGGCTGCGGGAGTGCGAGGCGACCAAGGTGTTGATCAGCGACACGATCCCCGTCAACCAGGCGGTGGTGAGCAAGGTCAAGAACGTCGAGATCCTCTCTGTCGCGAAGCTGCTCGGAGAGGCGATCGTCCGCATCCACACCAATCGATCTGTCAGTCAACTGTTTCTATCGTGAGAGGCGTCGTCCTCCAGGAGTCCACCATGAGCACACTCGCCACCAAGCCAGCGACCGAGCTGAAAGCCCGTGACGGGCTCGGCCGGCGTGCCGCGAAGAAGATCCGCGCGGGCGGCTACACCCCGATCAACCTGTACGGGGGGAACGGCCCCGCGGTCTCGCTGTCGATGAAGACCGACGACGTGCACCAGATCATCAAGAACAAGCAGAAGGTGCTCAAGCTCGCCATTCCCGGCGGCGGCGAAGAGTATGCCGTGTTCCAGAAGATCGACTGGGACGCGACCCTCGACGAAATCCTCCACATCGACCTGATCCGGGCCGGTGAGGACACCAAGCTGAAGCTCGAGATCCCGCTGCGCCTCGACGGCGTGCCCGAAGGGCTCGGCCAGGGCGGCAACTTCTTCCAGGAGGTCTGGAAGCTGCGGATCGCGATCGTGCCCGGCGCGATCCCCGACGTGCTCGTCCACGACATCTCCGGGATCGGCCTCGACCAGGAGCTCAAGGCCAGCGACCTCGAGCTGCCCGAGGGCGGCGAGCTGGTCAGCGACGCCGGCACCGTGATCTGCGGTGTGCGCGGCGCCGCTGCCCAGGCCGCCCACGAAGCCGCCAAGGCGGCGGAGGCCGCGGAGGCGGCGGAGGCCGCTGCCGCCGCCGAGGCCTACACGGAGACCCACGAAGGTGACGGCGAGGCCGCGCCGGCTGAGGGCGAGGGCTAGGCCGCATGGAAGACGCGCCGGCTCTCCTGCTCGGGATCGGGAATCCCGGGCGCAAGTACGAGCAGACGCGCCACAACATCGGCTTCGATGTGCTCCGCGAGTGTGCGCTGCGCTGGAACGTGGCGCTCGACCGGGCGAAGTTCGAGTCCCGGTGGGGACAGGGACAGGTGCAAGGCCGGAAGGTCTACCTGGTCGAGCCCCACACCTACGTGAACCTCAGCGGCCGCGCGCTGCTCGGATTCACGCGGTTCTTCAAGCTCGAGGCCGCGCAGGTCTTGATCTTGTGTGACGATGTCGCCCTCCCCCTGGGCAAGATCCGCATCCGCCAACGCGGGTCCGCCGGGGGGCACAACGGACTGAAGTCCGTCGAGGGCGTGCTGGGAACGAGAGAGTACACCCGCCTGCGCGTCGGCGTGGGCCAGCCCGCCTACGGTCTCGTCGACCACGTGCTGGGCAGGTTCCGCGACGAAGAGCAGGAGCTGGTGACAAAGGTGATCAAGCTGTCGGTCGAGGCCGTCGAGGCCTGGCTCGGGAAAGGTTCCCTGGCAGCGATGAACAAGTTCAACGGAATCTCCTTGGCCGACCCGGCCAGGCCCGACGAAGAGAGCGGCGAGACCGCCGAGACGTCGGGAGCGAAGGGAAATAGCGATGACCAACGAGTATGAGATGATGGTGCTGTTCGACACGTCTGACGCGTCGAAGAACTGGGACGAGTGTGAAGAGCTGGTGCGTGGCCTGATCACCGCGAATGGCGGTGAGGTCACCAGCCTCGAGAAGTGGGGCGACCGGAAGCTCGCCTACGAGATCAACAAGCTGCGCCGCGCGACCTACATGCTGCTCTTCTTCAACGGCGATCCCGGCCAGATCGAGAACCTCGACCGCGACCTGCGGCTGAAGGAGCGCGTGCTGCGCCACATGATCCTGCGCGACGACCGCCCGGACCACGTCAAGGATCCGAGCAAGGAAGAAGAGGAAGAGAAGACCGCGACCTCCTGAGTCGCCTTTTCGCCGGAAACCGGCCGTCCGCGGCCGGCCCCTGAGACAACGGGTGGGATTCCCACCTCCGCAAGCCACCGGCTCCGGCCGGCAAGGAGAAAGCCATGGAAGTCCTCCTCCGACAGGACGTCAGCAAACTGGGCAGCGTCGGCGACATCGTCAAGGTGCGTCCGGGCTACGCCCGCAACTACCTCCTGCCCAAGGGCATCGCCGTCGCGGTCACCAAGGGCAACCTCAAGCAGCTGCAGCACGAGAAGCGCAAGCTCGTCGCGCTCGAGTCGCGGCGTAAGGAGAAGTTCGAGGCCGTCGCGAACAAGCTCGGCGCGACCTCGATCTCGATCCCGGTCGAGGCGAGCGAGACCGGCCACCTGTACGGCTCGGTGAGCGCTCCGATGATCGCGAAGGCGCTGACCGACGAGGGCCACACCATCGATGTGCGCCAGGTCCTGCTCGACCAGCCGATCAAGGAGCTCGGTGTCTACACCGTGCGCCTGCGTCTGCACACCGAGGTCGAGGCCGAGGTCAAGCTGTGGGTGGTCGAGAAGAGCTCCTGAGCCAGGCCCGACCGCCGAGACCGAATAGCATCCCGCGGGCGGCCGCCCCGGCCTGAAGAGCGCTTCAGGCCGACGGCGGACGTATGCCTCCGCCGTGATGCGCCGATGACACAGAGTTGCGAAGCTGGGCCCGAGCCCGAGCGGGGAGTGGATGGAGAGCACAGCTGTCTTCGACCGGGTCCCGCCCCAGGATCTCGAGGCCGAACGCTCAGTGCTCGGTTCGATCCTGCTCGACAACGGCATCATGGACGACGTGGCCCAGACCCTCGAGGCCAAGCATTTCTACCGCGCGGCGCACCAGAAGATCTTCGAGATCGTCTGCAAGCTGCACGACGAGAGCCGCGCCTGCGACCTCCTGATCCTGCGCGAGGAGCTCGAGCGGGCCGGTCTGCTCGACGAGATCGGCGGCGTCCCCTACCTGACCGAGCTGACCGAGGCGGTGCCGACGGCGGCCAACGGGCCGTACTACGCGGAGATCGTGCGGGACAAGTCGCTGCTGCGCAGCCTGATCACGACCTGCACCGAGATCGTGCAGGAGACCTTCGAGTCCGGCGAACGCGCGCCCCTGCAGGTCGACCAGGCGGAGAAGAAGTTCCTCGAGGCGACCCAGCAGCGGATCTCCCACGAGGCGGCGAGCATCAAGGAGATCTTGATGCACACCTTTACGCTGCTCGAGTCGAACGCCAAGCCCTTTGGCGTCAAGACCGACTTCTACAAGCTCGACGAGATGACGACCGGCCTGCACGGCTCGGAGCTGATCATCCTCGCGGCGCGGCCGAGTATGGGAAAGACCACCTTCGCCCTGAACATCGCCCGCAACGCGGCCCTCAAGGACAACCGCTCGATCGCGATCTTCAGCCTGGAGATGAGCAAGGAGCAGCTCGGCAACAACCTTCTGTGCGGGACCGCCCACGTCAACGGCCACAAGCTGCGCAAGAACGAGCTGACCGACGGCGACTGGCTCAAGCTGACCGAAGCGGCCGGGCAGCTGAGCGAGGCGAAGATCTACATCGACGACACCCCCGCCATCTCCGTCACGGAGCTGCGGGCCAAGGCGCGCCGCCAGTTCGTCCAGCACAAGATCGAGTTGATCCTGATCGACTACCTCCAGCTGATGACCGGCAGCGGCAAGGAAGATAGCCGGCAGCAGGAGATCTCCTACATCTCGCGCTCCCTCAAAGGGCTGGCGAAAGAGCTCGAGATCCCTATCATCGCACTCGCACAGCTCTCACGCGCGGTCGAGCAGCGGGAATCGAAACGCCCCCGCATGTCCGACCTGCGTGAATCGGGCGCGATCGAGCAGGACGCCGACCTGATCTGGCTCCTGTTCCGCGAGGAGTACTACCGTCCCGACAAGGAGGAGGTGAAGGGGAAGGCCGAGCTGATCGTCGCCAAGCACCGCAACGGGGCGACCGGCACCATCCCTCTGACCTTCATCGCGTCGGAGATGCGGTTCGAGAACTACTACGAGGACTAGCCGGCCCCCCGGCGCAGAGAGCCCCGCATGCGAAACCTCAGCTTGATCGTGCTGGCGACGACCTCGCTCTGGGCGCAGGACTCCCTCGTCGGCAAGCCGATCGCCGAGATCCGCTTCGAAGGTCTCAACGAGCTCTCCGCCGAGTACCTCAAGACCCGCATCCGATCCTCCGAGGGCGGCGCCTACGACCCGCTCGTGGTGTCCGAGGACATGCGGCGGCTGTACAACCTCGGGGACTTCCTCGGGGACATACGCGTACGCCTCGAAGAGCGGGCCGACGGGCTCGTCCTGACCTTCGAGGTACGGGAAAGACGGATCTGCCGCACCGTCAAGCTCAGCGGCCACGACAACCTCGAGGACCTCCTCGAGGACCCCGACAAAGACTCCCTCGCCGACTATCTCAACATCCGCTCCGGCGACCTCTACAACCGCTACCTCGTCGACGTCGACCTCAAGTTTATCGAGCAGACCTACAAGGAGGCGGGCTACCTGTTCGTCGACGTCAGCGTCCGGCTCGAGCCGGGCGACGGCGGGATCGATCTGGTCTACGTCGTCTCCGAAGGCCCCCAGGTGCGGCTCGAGGAGGTCATCTTCGACGGCAACGACATCCTGAAGCGCGACGATCTGCTCGACCATATGGAGACCAAGGCCTACGCCTTCCTCGGGCTCCTGTACGAAGGCGACTACAGCCCCGAGACCTTCGCCGCCGACATCGCCAACCTCGAGATCTACGCCCGCTCGCAGGGCTTCCTCAACGCCAAGGTCTGGCTCGGGGAGATGGAGTTCAGCGAGGACCGCGAGTGGCTGACCGTCCGCGTCCGGGTCGAGGAGGGGCTGCGCTTCCGGGTCGAGAAGATCGAGATCGTCGGGGCCACGCTGTTCTCCGAAGAGCAGATCAAGGCCCGCATGCGGCAGAAAGAAGGCGAGCCCTTCAACGGCGAGCGCACCCAGGCCGACGTCAACATCATCCGCGCGCTGTACTCCGCCCGGGCCCACCTGTTCGCCAAGGTCAAGCTCGACCTGCGCTACACCGACTCGCAGAACGGCTGCATCATCACCTTCACGATCGACGAAGGCGAGCCGATCACGGTCGAGCGGGTGAACATCAACGGCAACGACAAGACCGCCGACAAGGTGATCCGGCGCCAGCTCACCCTGCGACCCGGCGATCTGTACGACTCCGAGAAGCTCGGCGAGAGCTTGAACAACCTCTCGAGGCAGGGCTTCTTCGAGGGCCTCGACACCGACTTCAGCGAGGCCTCGAGCCCCGACAAGCGCAACCTCGAGCTGACGGTCACCGAGGGCAAGACCGGGCAGATCGGGCTCGGCGGCGGATTCTCGTCAGCGTTCGGCTTCTCCGGCTCGATCAGCCTGGTGCAGAACAACTTCGACATCGCCCGCGTGCCCTACAGCTTCCAGGACGTCATCGAGGGCCGGGCGTTCGCCGGCGGCGGGCAGAGCTTCCGCATCGACCTGCGCCCGGGCACCGAGCGCAGCAGCTACAGCGTGACCTTCCGCGAGCCGTACTTCCTCGACACGAACTTCTCGCTCGGGCTGAGCGGCTTTCTGTTCCAGCGCTTCCTGCGTGACTACGTCGACTCGCGGCTCGGCGCCCAGGTCGAGTTCGGGCGCCACCTCAACCTCAACACCCGGGTGACGCTCGCCTACCGGATCGAGGACATCTTCATCGGCGAGGTCGAGGCCGACGCGGTCGCGGACGTGATCGAGGTCTCCGGCCAGTCGGCTCTCAGCCTCGGTCGTATCGGCATCGTCTTCGACTACCGGGAGTTCAGCCGCGACCTGCTGATCGTCGGGGGCTGGTCGCTGAACAGCCGCTACGAGGTCGCCGGCGGCGCCTTCGGCGGTGACTGGGACTTCCACCGGGTGCTGTCGACCGGCGACTACTACACCGCCCTGTTCAAGTGGCCCTTCGAGCTCCCCCACATCCTGCACATCCGCTCCCAGTTCGGCTGGGCAGCGGCGTACGGCGGCCAGGACGAGCTGCCGATCTTCGAGCGCTTCTACACCGGCGGTCCGACCACGATCCGCGGCTTCGAGCAGCGCACGGTCGGACCCCAGGAGGACGACCGCCCGGTCGGCGGCGAGGCGCTGCTGCGCGGGACGGCGGAGTACTCCTTCCCGCTGTACAGGAACACCCTGCGCGGCGTCCTGTTCCTCGACGCGGGAGCCGTCGAACGCGACTGGCGGCGCTGGACCTGGGACCGCCTTCGGGTCTCGGTCGGGGCGGGCGTGCGTCTGCGCCTGCCGATCTTCCCGGCCCCGTTGTCCCTCGACTTCGGTGTCCCGATCGAGCTCGAGGAAAGTGACGACCGTGAATTCTTCCACATCAACTTCGGTATCGGCATCTGACGGAGGACGACATCGTGCGTATCCCGCTCATCTGTTTGTGTCTGCTCGGCCTGGCCACGGCTCTCCACGCCCAGGAGGATCGCGTGCCCGAGGTCGACAGGCTGCGCATCGGCGTCGTCGACCTCGCCACGGTGTTCGACGGCTACCAGAAACGCGACGTCAAGGAGCGCGAGCTCAAAGAAGAGGAAGCGCGTCTGCAGGCCGCCTTCGAGACCAAAAAGGATGACCTGCAGCGCCTGCGCGGCGAGCTCGACCTGCTGCGCGAGGGCACCGAGGCCTACGAGCTGAAGGAAGAGGAGGTCGCGATCGCGGTCAACGTCCTGCAGTTCTTCGACAAGCGCCGCCGTAACACCTTGAAGACGATGTACGAGAAATTTATTCTTGAGATCCTGGAGGAGATCGAGGTCGTCGTCGCGGAGATCGGCGAGAAGGGGAACTACCACTTCATCGTCAAGGTCGAGCGGCAGCAGAGCACCGACGAGGGGGCCACGCCCCTCGAGTTCCGTGCGCTGCTCTACTTCTCCGAGGAGATCGATATCTCCAACCAGGTGTTGAGGATCTTGAACGAGCGCTACGAAGGACCCGCGAATGAGTAGCCGTCAAGCGACGCTGGCGCGCCCGGTCTCTGTTCGCGGGGTCGGCCTGCACTCGGGGGCCGAGACCTCCGTGCGGGTGTGCCCCGCGGCCGCGGGGCACGGCGTCGTCTTCGTCCGCACCGACCTCGGCCCCGACGCCCGCATCCCCGCGACCATCGCCCACAAGGCCGACCGGCCGCGGCGCACCGCGATCCGCCAGGGCGACGCCGAGGTGCACACGGTCGAGCACCTGATGGCGCCCCTTTACGCGCTCGGCATCGACAACGCGCGGGTCGAGATCGACGGCGTCGAGCTGCCCGGCCTCGACGGCAGCGGGCTCGACTACCTGACCGCCCTCGAGAGCGGCGGGCGCGTCGAGCAGGACGCTCCGGCCGAGGTGCTGACCCTCGCCGAGCCCGTCGCGGTCAGCTCCGGAGCCGCCAGCGCCATCGCGATGCCCGCGCCGGTCTTCGCGGTCAGCTACACCCTGAAGTACTCGAGCCCCGCGGTCCCCGTGCAGTTCTACGCCGGCATCGTCACGGCCGAGAGCTTCCGCGCCGAGATCGCTGGCGCGCGCACCTTCTGCCTCGAGCAGGAGGCCGAGGCGCTGCAGAAGGCCGGGCTCGGGCTCGGGGCCAACCTCCAGAACACCCTCGTCATCGGCGACGATGGGCTGCCCCTCGAGAACACCCTGCGCTTCGGCGACGAGTTCGTGCGGCACAAGGTCCTCGACCTGATCGGCGACCTCGCGTTGCTCGGCAAGCGGCTGCGCGCCCACGTGATCGGCGTGCGCTCCGGCCACGCCCTCAACGCCCGGCTCGCCCAGGCGATCCAGTCCGCGGCCGGCTCGGCGGAAGAGAGCCTGTCGGCCGACCGGGGCCAGGCCTGGGAGGTCGCCGGCAGCGCCCTCGAGAGCCTGACCCTGCTGCGCCGCCTCGAGCGGCTCGCCAAGCGGCTGCTCAACGGCGCCGGCGAGAGCCTGCAGACGGTCGAGAGCGCGCGCTTCGGGCGCGCCGCACGCGAGGGCGAGCGCCTCGAGCTCGCCGTCGAGCGCCTGCCCGACGCCGAGCAGTCCCTGCGCTGCCGCGGCTCCGTGCGGGTCGGCGACGAGCTGCTGGTCGAGGCGCAGCTCGCCTACAGGAGGGCGTGATCGTGCAGCCCTGGCCGCTCTCCCCGCGCTTCCCCCACGCGGCCGTCCACGCCGACGCCGAGGTCGACGAGGACGTGTCGATCGGGCACTTCTGCGTCGTCGGCCCGCGGACGAAGATCGGACGCGGCACGGTGCTGCACAACGGGGTCACGGTCGCCGGCACGACCGACATCGGCTGCGACAACAAGATCTTCCCCGGCTCGGTGATCGGCACCGATCCCCAGGATCTCAAATACGACGGCGAAGAGACCCGGGTCAGCATCGGCCACCGCAACACGATCCGCGAGTGCGTCACCGTGCACAAGGGCACCGCCGGCGGCGGGGGCCTGACCCGCATCGGCGACGACAACCTGATCATGGCCTGCTGTCACATCGCCCATGACTGCCTGCTCGGCAGCCAGATCATCATGGGCAACTCCGTGCTGCTCGGCGGCCACGTCAAGGTCGAGAACCAGGCGCATTTCGGCGGCCTCGCCGCGATCCACCACTTCTCCACCATCGGCCGGCTGGCCTTCATCGGCGGCATGTCGCGCATCACCAAGGATGTCCCGCCCTTCATGCTCGTCGAGGGCAACCCGAGCCGGGTGTGGGGCGTCAACCGCGTCGGCTGTGAACGGCGCGGCCTCGACCGGGCGGCAGTCGACGCCCTGCATCAGGCGTTCAAGAAGCTGTTCCGCGAGGGCACGCCCCAGCGCGAGGCGGTCGCAGGCCTGCGCGCCGACGGCGGGCTGGCGGAAGTGGTCGTCGAGCTGCTAGACTTCCTCGAGTCCGCAGAGAGCGGTCCCAAGGGCAGAATCCGCGAGCGCACGCGTCCCGCGGACTGAGCGACCCGGAGTAGCCGATGAGCAAGGTCAGGGTGGGAGTGATCGGGGTCGGACATCTGGGCCGGCACCACGCCCGGATCTACTCCCAGATGCCGGATGCCGAGCTGGTCTGGGTCGCCGACAACAACTTCGAGCAGCGCCGTAAGATCGGCAGCAAGACGGGCGCGCGGGCGCTCGACGACTTCCGCATCGGGCTGAAGGACGTCGACGCGGTCAGCATCGCGACCCCGACCAGCTTCCACCACAAGGTCGCGACCCAGTGCCTCGAGGCCGGCATCCACTGCCTGGTCGAGAAGCCCCTGACCAAGACCTCGACCGAGGCCGACGAGCTCGTCGAGCTCGCCCGCCGCCAGGACCGGGTGCTGCAGGTCGGCCACATCGAACGCTTCAACCCCGCCCTGATGGCGCTGACCGAGGTCATCGAAGACCCGGCCTTCGTCACCTCCGAGCGGATCAGCCCGTTCTCCTTCCGCTCGGGCGACGTCAGCGTCGTCCACGACCTGATGATCCACGACCTCGACATCGTGCTCAGCCTGGTCAAGTCGGCGGTGATCGACGTCGAGGCGATGGGCATCAACGTGCTCGGCAACGCCGAAGACCTCGCCTACGCGCGGCTGCGCTTCAAGAACAACTGCACCGCCCTGTTCACGAGCAGCCGCGTCGCCTGGAAATCGCTGCGCAAGATCCGCCTGTTCCAGCCGAGCTGCTACATCTCGGTCGACTACATGGACCGGAACATCTACATCTTCAAGAAGTCCGCCGACTTCAAGCTCGGCTCCTGGAGCCCCGACCAGACCGACGTGCGCGGGATCCCCGACCTCAAGGAGTTCGTGTTCAGCAAGTTCCTCAACGTCGAGACGATCCCGATGAACCAGCACGACCCCCTGGAGAAGGAGCTCGAGTCCTTCCTCAAGGCCGTGCGCGGCATCCACTCTCCGGTCGTCCCCGGCGAGGACGGGCGCGACGCGATCCGCGTCGCCGAGCGCATCATCGCGGTGATGGCGGCCCACCCCCTGCGCAAGGAATACGCCCAGGCGCTGCGCGCGCAGAAGACGCCGGAAGACGAAGAGCAGCCCGGGTAGCGATCGCGTCGGAGCAGGCCCGGGACCGGCGTTCCGCGGAGCTCCGCCTGCGTCTCGAGCAGGTAGCCCCGACGGAGGATCCCGATCCCCTTCCCCGCCGCCCTCGCCCCCCGCGCCCTGCAAGAGCTCGCCGACGTCGGCCTCCCGGCCGTGCTCGACCGCCTCCGCGCGGACGACTCCGCCCTCGCCGAGCGCCTCGCCGGGCTCTGCGCGCGCCACGAGGAGGCGCTGACCCGCGCGCCCGGACAGCTCCTCCTCCAGCTCGAGGCCCGGCTCGGCGAGGACGACACGACCCGCGCCTGGCTCGCCGCCGCCCGGGCCGAGCTCGCCTCCGCCCCGCTGCGCCTGCGCTCCTCGACGCTGCTCGGCGAGCGCCAGCCCGAGCTCTGGGCGCGCTCCCTGCACGGACAGCTGGTCCACGGCCTCGTGCCGCTACCCGACGGCGAGACCGTGCTGAGCGCGGGCGAGGACGGGCGCCTGTTGCGATGGTCGCTCCAGGGCGGCGAGCCGGTCGAGCTCGAGGGACCGGTCGGCCCGATCAACCACCTCTGCCTGTCTCCGGACGGGCGCCGTCTCGCCACCGCCGGCGACGACCGCAGGGTCGGGATCTGGACGCTGCCGAAGCTCGAGAGCCCCGTCTGGTGCGAGGGCCACGAGCACTACGTGCGCCAGGTCGCCTTCTGGGGCGAGCGCGTGGTGTCGGTCAGCCAGGACGGCAGCGCGCGGGTGTGGGAAGCGGACGGAAGCTGCCGCGCCGTCCTCGAGCACGGCCAGGATGTGATGAGCCTGGCGATCTCCGACGATGGGCGGCTCGTCACCGCGACGATCAACGCCGCGCAGCACCTGTGGGAGCTCGAGACCGGGAAGAAGCTCGCGCTTCTGTGTGGCAACGACGAGGCGGTCCGGTCGCTGCTGCCCGGCGTGTTCCTCAGCGGTACCAACCGTGGCGCGACCGGCCACAAGAACTACCCGCACGCGATGGCCTTCGACGCCGACGGCCAGCTCTCGAGCATCGGCCGCGAGTGGATCCGCTGGAACCTCGGGACCCGGACCGAGTGCCTGCACACACCGCCCTTCCTGCGCCACAACGCGCAGGCCGTGTGCTGGCTCGACGCCGAGCGCGTGGCGGTCGGTGGCGAGCAGCTGGTCATCCTGCAGGTGCGCGACGGCGGCACCTGGCTCGAGGAGCCGCGCGTCCTCGCCCACCTCGGCGCGGCGCACCGGGAGGTGACCGCGCTGTGCCTGCTGGCCGACGGGCACACGCTGCTCAGCGGCCACCGCAGCGGCACGGTCGTCGCCTGGGACCTGCGGATCGACCTCGCCCGGCTGCCCGAGAGCTCCCACAGGCATGCGGTCTACTTCCTCCAGGCCAGCCCCTCCGGCCGCTACGTGCTCTCCCGCGGCCATGACGACAGCGTGTGCGTGTGGGATGCCGAGGAGGCGAGGCCGCTGCTCGAGGTCCAGCTCGAGAAGCCGAACATCCGTGAGGGCTACTGCGCCTTCGACGCCAGAGAGACCCGCCTGGCGCTCGGTATGGGGCAAGGCACCGTGCTGTTGTACGCGCTCCCCGGGGGCGAGGCCCTTGGGCGCCTGTGCATCGAGGACGAGCGCAACTACCAGTCTGTCAGCGCGCTGTGCTTCGGAGGCGACCCGCGCACCCTGTTCGTCGGGCTCGCGACCGCCGGCACCTTCCGCCTGCGGCAGGGGGAGGACGGGAGCTGGAACCAGGACCGCCTGCCCGGCTACAGCGAGGGACCGGGGGACCTGGTGCTCGATCCCGCCGAGCGCTTCCTGCTCAGCCGTGAGAGCTACGCGCTCGACGAGGATGCGAACAACTGGGAGAACAAGGCCGCGCACCTGATCGGCTACGCGCTCGGCGACACGATCGAGCGGCGCTGGGCCGTCGCCGGAGCGGTCGGCGAGATCCTCGATCTCACGCTGCTCGGGCCGGTCCCCGCGCAGCGGTCCGGAGAGGCGTTGCCCGACGGATTCCTGTGCGTCCGCCGCGGCGAGCTGCAGCGGCGGGACGCCGCGACCGGCGCGGTGGTCTGGACCTTCCGGCCCGCCTGGCGCCTGCGCTACATCAGCGACCTGCAGATCCTGGCCGACGGGCGCTGGTGCTTCTTCGCGAGCGTCGCCGACGAGAAGCGCGGCCGCGCCTGCGTCTTCGATCCCCGGCGCGGCGAGCCGGTCGTCATGCACCCGGAGCCCGAGGGCGCGCGCACGCAGGCGATCAGCCCGGACGGCCGGCTGGCCCTGCGCACGCGGGGGCCCGAGGCGCGGGTGTACGCGCTCGCGAGCGGGCAGGTGATCGCCTCCTTCACCGCCGACACCGCGGTCCGCTCGGCGGTCTTCCGCCCGGACAACGGCCTGCTCTTCCTCGGGGACGACACCGGCCGCGTCCACCGGCTCTCCCTGGCGGTCCCCGCGGAGCTGCTCGCGGCGCCGCCCGCGCCGATCATCTTCCCCGACCCCGTCTGATTCACCGGGATTCCTGCTGCGGACCCGGATGCCGGTGCTCACCTCTCGCGCTGCTGACAGTCCCTGAGCCACGCTACATGTTCATCGGCGTCAGCTTCGACTCGTCGCCGCGAGCGGCGTGGAAGTCCTCGGCGCGGTAGCAGGCGCCGGCCCCGAAGCGGCCGACCGCGAGCTGGACGAAGACGTCGCTGAGGTCGACGCCCTGCTCGACGAGCTCGTTGAGCAGGTAGACGAGGGTCCCGGGGCCGGGCATGTAGTGCCCGCTCGCGTTCGACACCCAGCGCAGGCGCCCGTTCTGGACCAGGATCTCGCCGGCGGCGGCGACATCCTTGTTGTGGGCGAAGGACGAGTGGTGGAAGCCCTCGACGTTCTTCTGGTTCGGCGCCCAGCCGTTCTTCGTGTACTCCTTGCCCCAGTCCGCGGCGTAGATCCTGCCGTTGCGCGTCATCACCCAGATGTAGCGCTTCGAGCATTCGACCTCGTCGGCGGACTTGCGCTCGAAGCTGACCTCGGTCTTGACCTCATGCAGCCCGAACAGCCCCGTGTGGGTGACCTTCTTCTCGACCTTGCGATGGTCGATGATCGTCGCGTCCGAGGTGTCCATCAGCTGGTCGCGGTAGAACATGATGCCGTCCTGAAGCGTCACGCGGTAGTCGGGCTTCTCGTGCTTGTCGAGATAGCGCACCCGCGTCACCTCCGGGGGCGTGGTCGCGTTGGCGAAGGCCTTCATGTAGACGCCGTACACCGAGGTGGAGCCCCAGCTCGCGTCGTTCTCGTTGCGGCTGACGTGGGAGTGGACGCCGGGGTACTTGTACGACTTGAGCGAGCCAGTCAGGACGGTGCGCTGCGGACGCGCCTCCTCCTGAGGATCTTCGGAGGGCTGATCGCCGTAGGAGTGGACCTTCTGGACGATCGCCTCGTTCGTCGCGTAGCCGCCCATGCCGTTGACGTCGAAGGTCTCCGGGGAGTCTTCGGAAGAGCCGCTGTAGGGAACCGGCATGTTCGGCGGCGCGGCGCTCTCACTCGGGCCGTAGCTGCCCGAGGGCGACTCGTTGCCCGAGCAGGGCCCGTAGGCGCCCGACGGCCCGTAGGCCTCCGAAGGCTGCACACGGTTGTCGCTGTAGACCCCCTCGAAGCCGCTGTTCTCGCCGTAGGCGCTCGGGGCGAGGCCGAAGTCCTGCGCCGGGCTCGTGTCGGCGCTCGGCGCCTGCAGGCCGAACATGTCCGCGGCCGGTTGCGGCGCGGGGCGGTGCCCGCCGAACAGGGCGTGCGGACGGTTGTTGTAGGGGCTGCTCGACGGGGCCTGGCCGTGGTTCCAGCGGCGCGCCTGGCCGAGCATCAGCTGCGGCTGGTTGTTGTACGGGTTGACCTCGGGGGTGTGGCCCTTCTGCCAGCGGTTGCCGCCGATGACCAGCTTCGACTGGCGGGCAGGCAGGTCGCCCTGCTCGTCGCGCAGCTTGCCCTGCTTCCAGGTCACCGGCTGCTCGCTGCCGCGGGTCACCGCGAGATGCAGCTCGATCGCGGCGTAGGCGTGGCGGGGGTCGAGGTTCTCGTCCCAGCTGTTCTGCACCTCCCGCTGCAGGCTGCGGGTCGCCGGCGCCGGGACGTGGCCCTGGCGCAGGGCGCCGAAGCGCTCGGCCGCCGGCGCCGACTTCGGCGCGCAGAAGTGGAAGTCGGCCGGGAGCTTGCCGTTGCGCAGGGCGGGTGCCCTCGAGGCGGCGCTGCGGGGGTTCGAGAGGAAGGGGTTGGGCATCGGGGTTCTCCTTGGCGGGCTCGGGGCTGCGGAGCCGCGGTCATGGCCGAGGAGATCGCAAGGCGGGTGCCAGACCCGCACAATTGACGTAACCCATTCCGAAAACAAGATTTACGGAGAACACCGTGGAGCGCGCGAGCCGAAGAGCCCCGAAGCCCCCACGCAGCCATGCGGGTTCCGGGGCCAGGAGCCGCCCATCGCGCCCATCGCTGGGCGCCCATCGTCAGCCGTCGTCCGCGGCCGTCCGCCAGCGCAGGCTGCGGCAGACCATCGCCCCGGCGTCGGCATCGACCTCGAGGATGACGGCGGACACCGGCGCGTCGAGGCTGCGCGCCAGCTCGGTGCCCGCGACCTCGAGGGCGAGCTCGCTGCCGTCGCTGCCGAGGCGGAAGGCCAGACCGGCTTCGGCCAGCTCGACCGGCAGCCGCCGACGCTCCTCGTCCGCCGAAGTCGCGAGCTGGACCAGCCAGCCCTGGCCGTAGCGCAGGAGCTCGAAGCCGAAGTCCTGCTTGCCGTCGATCTCCGCGAACACCCCCAGGCGCTTCCCGCCCCCCTCGAAGAGCGTGCCCTCGACGAGCCAGGTGTCGTCGTCCAGGGTGCAGCGCAGCGCGCCCTCCCCTTCGGCCGTCAGCACGCCGCCCTCGGTCGTCCACCGTGACCCGACGCTGCCGACCATCACCGAGTCGGCCGGCAGCAGCCCGCGCGCGCTCGACCAGCCCACGTGCAGGTCGAGGGCGGAGCCGGGCAGCAGCACGAGCAGCAGCCCGACCACCAGCACGACCGCGAACAGCAGGCCCGCGCCGACCAGCAAGGGAGCGCGCGGCGCCTCGGGTACCTGCGCGGGCGAGCGCCGCGCGCCCTTCAGGCGCAGGAAGCGGCCCTGCAGTTTGCCCGCCTGGGCCTCGCTGAAGCGGACCGGGGGCACCGGCTCCCCGTCGGCGCGGTTGTCGAGCAGCGAGCGGGACTTCAGCCGCACCTCGAGGGCGTCGAGGGCCTCGCACAGCTCGAGCGGTGTCTGGAAGCGGTCCTCGGGCTTCTTCGCGAGCATCTTCGCGAGGATCTCCTCGAAGCGCCGCGGGATGCCCGGCCGGTAGGCGCAGATGCTGCGCGGCTCGCAGAAGGAGTGCAGGAAGATCAACCCCGAGGGGCTCCCGGCCTGGAACGGCAGCTCACCCGCGAGCATCTCGAACATCGTGACGCCGAGCGAGTACAGGTCGGAGCGGCTGTCGAGGTCGCGCCCTTCGGCCTGCTCCGGGGGCAGGTAGTAGGGCGTACCGACGATCGCGCCGGAGCTGGTGATCGCCGGGTCGAAGGCGTAGCACTTGGCGAGCCCGAAGTCGAGCACCTTCACCTCGTCGCGCTCGCTGATCATCACGTTGCTCGGCTTGATGTCGCGGTGGACGAGGCCGGCCTTGCGTGACTTCTCCAGCGCCTGGGCGACCGAGCGCACGATGTGGATGATCTGCTTGAAGCGCAGCGGCTTCTTCGCCATCAGGTCGTTGAGCGACTCCCCGTCGACGTACTCCATCGCGAAGAAGGGCCGGCGGGTGTTCTTGTCCATCCCGACGGTGTAGATCTGCACGACGTTGGGGTGGACCAGCGCGGCCGCCGCGCGGGCTTCGGCCAGGAAGCGCCGATGCAGCGCCTCGTCGTCGTCGAGCTTGTTGAGGAACTTCAGCGCGACCGGCCGGTTGAGGGAGATCTGGGTCGCGAGGAAGACCTCGCCCATGCCGCCGCGGCCGAGCGACTCTTCGATCTTGAAGTCCTCGAGCACCTGCGCGCTCGGCCCCTGGGAGAACGCGTCCGGCAGCTCGGAGTCCCCGCGCTGGGCGGGCCGCGACAGGATGGAGCGCACCTTCCCGAGCAGCTTGTCCTTGCTGTAGGGCTTGCGCAGGAAGCCCGCCGCGCCGAGCCGGACCCCTTCGAGGGCGACACCGCGGAGAGTGGCGGGCGCGGTCAGCAGGATCGGGACCCGCAGATCCTGCTCGTGCGCGTAGGTGACGAACTTCGTGCCGCCGAGGTCGGGGATGCCGACGTCGCACAGGATCAGATCGAAGTCGGTCTTGTTGCAGGCCATCATGCCCTCGACCCCGTCCTGGGCCGAGACCACCGCGTAGCCCGCCTCGTTCAGGCAGGAGCTCGCGAAGAAGACGTCGCTGGCGTGGCTCTCGACCAGCAGCACCGTGCCCTTGCGGTGGACGACGTCGAGGGTGGGCTGCGAGCCGGTCTCGGCGTCGAAGTCCGGGGCGGGGAACGCTCCGGTGCCGCCCATGGCCGACGGCACCAGGCGAGCCCGCACCGCCCCGAAGCACAGCTCGGAGACCCCGTCCAGGGGCCGCCAGCGGCGCCCGAGGCGGCCCCCGTCGAGGGTCGTCCCCTCCTCGCTGTCGAGGTCCTTGACCCAGAGCTTCTGCTTCCGGAAGGCGATGCGCGCGTGATTCCACGACACGCCGTCGTCGTCGAGGCACAGGTCGGCGTCGGGCCGCGACCCGATGAGCACCTCGTCCTCCACGGCGATGCGCCGTCCGCGCGAGTTTCCGCTCAGAACCTCGAGGCTGGCTCTCTGCATACCGGGACCGCCGCCCTCCCTGGCGCGAACACCGATGATAGCGCAAAGCCGACGCGCTGTCCGGGTCGCGCCGCGCGCCGCGCCTGACAGGCGGGCCGGCCAGGAGCCGGGCCGGGCGAGGAGGGCCGAAGAAGTCTCACCGGAAGACGGCGCTTGCTCGGGTGAGCCGGGAGGAAGGGGCCTGTCCCCGGTTGCTGCTCGCCGGCGCAGGACTCAGCCGAGCTGCCACCAGAGCAGCGCGCCGAGGGCGACGACCCCGAGCGCGGCGAGCGCCCACACCAGCCACCGGAAAGAGCCCGCGCTGCCGACGCTCTGGCGCGGGCGGATCAGGTTGAGCGGGCGCTGGCCGAGGTCGCCCGCCTCGGCCTCGGCCTGCGTGACCGGCGGCAACGGAGGCCCCTCGGGCACGCTGTCGAGCCGTTTCTCCCGGCGCAGGCCGGCGCGGATCTCCTCGAGGTCGGCGAGCAGCTCGGCGGGCTCGGCGTAGCGCATGCGGCGGTCCTTCGCGAGCATCCGCTCGAGCACGCACTCGAAGGACGCCGGCACGTTCGGCCGCACCTCGCAGATCCCGCGCGCCGGGGCGAAGGCGTGCAGCCAGGCGGCGTCGGCCCGCGAGTCGAAGCAGAACGGCACCGAGCCGGCGAGCAGCTCGTAGCCGATCACTCCGAGCCCGTACAGGTCGCTGCGCCAGTCGAGACGCTTGCCGAGGGCCTGCTCGGGGGAGTCGTAGGCCGAAGCCCCGAGGGAGACCCCCCGGCTGTCGGGCCCCTCCTCGACGACCGGTTTGGCGAGCCCGAAGTCGAGCACCTTCACCTCCCAGTTCTCCGACACGACGATGTTGCCGGGCCGCACGTCGCGGTGCACGATCCCCTTCTCCCGCGCCCGGTCGAGCGCGCCGACGACCGACTCGAGAATGTGCAGGATCTGCCCGAAGCTGTGGGGCTCGCCCGAGCCGATGCGCTCCTCGAGGCTCTTCCCGGCGACGTACTCCATCGCGATGAACGGCTGCGAGGTCGGGGCGTGCACGCCGACGGTGTAGACCTGGACGACGTTGGGATGGACGAGGGAAGCCGCCGCCTGGGCCTCGCGCAGCAGCTGCGCGCCGTGGCTGCGATTCTCGAACCGGGTCGGGTCGAAGACCTTGAGCGCGACCTTCCGGGCGAGGGAGGACTGGCGCGCGAGGTAGACCCGTCCCCGGTGGCTCTTGCCCAGGCAGCGTTCGACGACGAAGTCGCCGACCGTCTCCCCCGGCATCAGATCGGAGACCGCGCGCATCTCCGCGCTGATGGTCGGCTGGTGCGCGCAATCTTCGAGCACCTTCTTGACGCACTCGAGCAGCTCGACCTGGCTGACCGGCTTGCGCAGGAAGGCCATGCCCCCGTTGAGGGCCTCGTCGGCCCGGTTCTTCGCCGAGGTGAAGATGACCGGCGCCGCGATCTTCTTCTTCCGCGAGATCTCGAGGAAGGAGGTGCCGTCGAGGTGCGGCATGCACATGTCGCAGAGGACGACGCTGAAGCGCCGCTCGGACAGCTGCACCAGGCCGTCGACACCGTCCTTGGCCGTCACCGCCTCGTAGCCTTCGAGGTTGAGGACCGTCGAGGCCCAGGTGCTGAAGAAGGCATCGTCGTCGACGACGAGCACCGAGCCGAGCTTGTCCGGGGTGTCTTCGCCCCGCTCGCGCTGGATCGCGTCCGAGATCTTCTCGACCCCGACGCTGGCGAGCCGCTTCCCGTCGAGCACGAAGCTCGGCGGCGCGTACTTCCCGGTGTCCGAGCCCTTCTTCGTCTCCTCGACCTTCCGCGAGCGCTTACGGACCCGCTCGCGGGTGCGCGAGACCTGCTGACCGACCTCTTCCTCCTCGATGACGAGCTGGTCGAGCAGGCGGAAGCAGGGCTCGGTGTCGTGGGAGGTCTTCTCGATCTTCGCGAGCGGCTCGGGGGCAGGCGTCGCAGGCGGCCGCTTCTTGCCCGGCGGACGCGGCGTCGGGGACTGGGCGGCCGGCAGCACCCGCCCGCGGATCTTCCCGAAGGTGATCTCCGCCCCGACCTTGAAGCGCTTCCAGGAGCTGTCGAGCCGCCTCCCATCGAGGAAGGTGCCGTTGGTGCTCGCGAGGTCGGCGATCCAGAGGGCGCGGTTGCGGCGGATGATCCGGGCGTGGTTCCAGGACACCCCCGGGTCGTCGAGCACGAGGTCGGAGGCGGGGTTCTTCCCGATGTTCAGCGTCCCGACCAGCGGCACCCGGTGGTCCTTCGCCTTGCCGTCCAGGATTTCCAGCGTCTCGAGAAACACCCAGCCGCCTCGTTGTCCTTGCACAGGCTGGTGCGAACCATGGCCGGAACGGTAGGAGATGCGCCGTTTCAGGCGGAGGATCGTCCCCGACAAAGTGTAAGGGAACGGCGATGGACCATCAAACCGCGGACCCCGTCGGCGGCAGCTCATGGACATAGCCATCCGCCTCGAAGGCCGCGAGGCTGTCGGCGGAGACGACGGACAGCGCGTCCCGGAAGGCCTGCTGCACCGCCTCCAGGTCGTCCTGCCGGTCGACGAAGTGCATCACCAGCTCGCGCTCCCCGCCGCTCTCCGGCCACACCGCCCGCCACGGGAACAGCACCGCTCAGACCTCGTCGAGGGCGATCGGCGCCCCGAGGCTGACCGAGGGGATCACCCACGCGTCGACCAGGGCGACGGCGTCGCGGCGTACCTCGGCGCAGAGGGTGTTGACCTGGTCGCGGATCGCCCGCGCCTTGCTCGCGACCATCAGCTCGTTCTCGAGGTACCAGGCGGCCTCGCGCTCGATCGCTCCGAGCCCGTGCAGGCTGCACAACCGGCTGAGCTTGTCCCGCAGTCCTCCCTCGGGCAGCGCCGCGCAGCCGCGCTGGAAGCTCGCGAGCACCTCGGCCTCGACGTGGGCCGAGGCGAGGGCGACCAGGTGGTCCTGGCACTCGACGACGGCGGCGAAGGAGTCCATACCGCCGTCGAGCCGCCGCTTGAGCCGCCGCGCGACCGAGGCGAGCAGCGACTGCTCGCGGTAGCGCAAGAGGCCGAGCTGGAAGCCGGCGTCGCGCAGGTGCGCCTCGCTGCTCAGGCGGATGCTGACCGGGTTGAGCTCGGCGAGCGCCGTCGCCGCCTCGCCGGCCAGGTAGCGCAACAGGCCGAAGAACTTCAGGTCGCTGAAGCTCTGCTTGTAGCGGCTGAGCAGGCCCTTGGCGACCAGCTGCAGGAGCACGGTGTTGTCGCCCTCGAAGGTGGTGAACACATCGGTGTCCGCCTTGAGGGCCGCGAAGCGGTTGACCGCCAGGTAGCCCTGCCCGCCGCAGGCCTCGCGGCACTCCTGCAGGGCGTCGGTGGTCGCCCGGGTCGCGTAGGCCTTGAAGCCCGCGGCGAGCACCTCGAGCTGGCGCCGGGCGTCCTCGTCCGGTTCCGCCCCCGGCCCGAAGCAGGCGGTGAAGCGACCGACCAGCTCGCGCAGCGCGAAGAACAGGGCGTAGGACTGCGCGAGCAGCGGCATCAGCCGGCGCTGGTGGGTCCTGTAGTCGAGCAGCACGGTCTCCGGCTGGCCCGCCGGCCCGAACTGGCGCCGCCGCGCCCCGTAGCGGACCGCGATGCAGAGCCCGACCCGGGCCGCGCTCGCCGCCGCGCAGGCGACGCCGACGCGGCCGCCGACCAGGGTCTGCAGCATCGCGAAGAAGCGCCGCCCGGGGCTCGCGATCGGGGAGGTGTAGGTGCCGTCGGGGGCGACCGCCCCGAAGCGGTCGAGCAGGTTCTCGCGCGGGACGCGCACGCCGTCGAAGGAAAGCCGCCCGTTGTCGACGCCGGGCAGGCCCATCTTCGGCCCGCAGTCGCCGATGCGCACGCCGGGGCAGGGCTGGCCCGCGGCGTCGCGGATCGGCACGACGAAGGCGTGCACGCCGTGCTCGGCCTCGCCGACCTCGAGCTGCGCGAAGACCACGGCCATGCGCCCGTGGCAGGCGGCGTTGCCGATGTAGTCCTTGCGCGCTCCCTCGTGCGGCGTGTCGAGCACGAAGCTCGCCGTCGCCGCGTCGTAGCGCGCCGTCGTCTCGATCGAGCGCACGTTCGAGCCGTGCCCGGTCTCGGTCATCGCGAAGCAGCCCGGCAGCTCGAGGCGCGCGGCGGCGGCCAGCCAGGCCGTGTGGTGGGAGAGGGTGCCGAGCTGGAAGAGGGCGTTGCCGAACAGGCCGAACTGGACGCCGTACTTCACCGTCAGGCTGAGGTCGTGCAGGGCGAGGGTCTCGAACACCGCGATGAAGCCCGCCGGGTCGTTGCGCCCGGCGAACTCCTCGGGAAACATCACGCCGCCGAGGCCGCGGGCGGCGAGCTCCCTGCACCAGCTCAGGGTGCGCTCGCGGTAGGTCGCGCCGTCGATCGAGTGGTCGTGGGCGAAGGTCGGGTCGCGCAGGAGCGCCCGCACCTCCTTGCGCAGCGCCTCGTGCTCGCCCTCGAAGAGCGCCTGCAGGGTCGCCCGCTCCGCCTCCGCCAGGGGGCGGTCGGAGGGCTCGTCGACGACCTTCGCGTGGCGGCCGGAGACCAGCTCGGCGGCGACCTCGGGGCCGATCACCCCGAGCGCGGCCTCGACCTTGGCGAGGGCCTCGCAGGCCGAGACCGACACGCTGCCCTCGGTCTTCGCGCTGATCCGCGCCATCGCCGCGCCGAGCTCGGCGAGCGAGCGCCGCTGGCCGGAGGGCAGCTGGGCGCCGAGCTCGCGGATCGTGCGCAGCCAGCCCTCGAGCGTCTCGGCGCTCGGCGGGCGGGCGGGGTCGAGCAGGGCGTCCCAGGCTTCCTCCGCGACCTCCTCTCCGTAGGTCGCGGCGAAGCTCTCGCGGGCGGTCGCGATCTCGGACGGCGTCAGCACGCCGTCGGCCCAGGCGACGTAGGCGAGGGGCAAGAGGGCGATGGTGTCGGGCTCGGACGGGGTCGCGGTCGGCATGAGGATCCTCCTGTGCGAGCTTGTGGAACCAGGACGCCCACCGTTGCCCCCGGAGGCGGGCCCCTCTCCAGGATGCGACTTCACCCGCCGACGTCCAAGGACTATCCCGGTGTTCAACCGCGTCCGGGCTCAGGTGCCGGGAGGCTTGCCGTCCGGCGTCCAGTTCGTCATCGCGGAGAAGTTCGGGAAGGGGAACGGGAACGGCAGCGGCGGGAAGCCGGGCAGGGGCGACACGCCGGTCGCGGCGGCCGGCCGGGTCACGTCGTCGAGCTCCTTGCGTAGCCGGGCCTCGTCCTCATGGCTCTCGCGCACGGCCTGATAGAGCCGCTTGTAGAGCGCGACGACGTCTTCCTCTGGGCGGTTCTCGGCGGCCAGGACGGAGGCGAGCAGGTCGGCGGTGATCTCGACCAGGGAGCGCGACATCGGGAGTTCCTCGGCGGGGTTTTCTCCATCCTAGGCGATGCGGCGCCCCCTCCGCTACGCCCGGCTCACGGCGCGGTCTCGAACCAGATCGCGTCGCTCCACAGGATCTCGTTGGCCGGCGCGCCCCCCGGCCCGTAGGCGATCACCTTGACGTAGTAGCGCATGTTCGGCTGCAGCGGCTGGCCGCCCGGGACCGTGAAGCTGTTGCCGACGCCCCCGAGGGAGAAGCTCGACGGGATGAATCGGACCATCAAGGCTTGGCAGGGATCGCATGTGACGGGTGGAAACGACCGCGCGGGGAGGCGTAACGCGCTCTGGGCGATGAGGCGCCCGACCGGCAGGGACGGGAAAGGGCAGCGCAGCGACCTCCCCTCAGCGACGGGGGCACCGCGAAGCCGGTCACACAGCGCGCGTTTCACTTCGGACCCAATCGTCTCGTGTCCGCGCTCCCTCGCACTCGAAGTTCGACGACCCACTGAGGAACCTGCCTCCGCCAGGTGCATCAAAAACGCCGGCTGGGAGGAATTTTGACGATGTGGGCCCCCGGAGCCCTATACTCGCGTCTCAGCGTTCGCAGCTTTGTCCGGGAGGTCCACCATGCGCCCGTTCCGCTCGCTCGTCGCGACGTGCATCGTCCTCGGCCTGATCGGCTGCGGCTCCGGAGGCGGCGGCAGCTCCGGCGGCGGGACGTCGGGGAACAGCGGGTCAAACACCTCCACACCGACGCCGACACCGACGCCGACACCGACGCCGACACCGACGCCGCCGGCGGCTCCGGCCATCCCCGCGAGCAGCCTGAGCCAGGTCGAGGTCGCCATCGACCAGGCCCTGGCCCACGCGACCCTGAGCGGGCACACCCTGTCGGCGCTGGTCGTCGAGGAGTCCCAGGGCACGGTGGTGTACGCGAACCAGCCCGACAACCCCCTGATCCCGGCCTCGAACACCAAGATGTTCACGACCGCCGCCGCGATGGACCTGCTCGGGGAGGACTACCGCTTCCTGACCCGGGTCTTCGGCGAGTCCCCGATCGACCCTTCCGGAGTCCTCGCCGGCGACATCGTGATCCATAGCGAGCACGACTTCACCTGGTCGACGTACTTCTATCCGACCGACCGCTGGGTCCTCGACCGCCTCGTCGACCAGCTCTACGACGCCGGCCTCCGCCAGGTCACGGGCGACCTCCAGGTCTACGGGGCCTACTGCTACGACGGCAACAACTTCGCGAGCTACGACCCGGCGACCCACCGTGAACGCGTGCGGAGTCACTTCCTCGCGGCGCTGAACGCCCGCGGGATCAGCGTCGCCGGCGGCAGCTACCACCACCCCTCGATGGCCCTGCCGGGCGGGCTGGTCCTGCTCGAGCGGTGGGAGTCCCTGCCGCTGGCCATCGGCTGCTCGGTGATCAACCGCGTCAGCCACAACGAGATGGCCGACATCCTCCTGCGCCACCTCGGCTACAAGCTCGGCGGCACGTCGAGCTACAGCGTCGGCGCCGCCAAGGTGATCGCCTGGCTCGGAACGATCGGCGTCAGCACGACCGGCTTCGCCCTCCACGACGGCTCCGGGCTGTCCCTCTCCAACCGCTTCACGGCGCGCCAGCAGGTCGAGCTCGTCTCGATCATGCAGACGCGTCCCGTCGGCGAGGCCTGGAACCGGACGCTGGCGATCGGCGGGGTGGCCGGCACCCTGGCCGGGCGCATGACCGCGGCCGACACCGACGGCCGGGTCTTCGCCAAGTCCGGGACGAACGCGGGGATCTGCACGTCGGGCTTCCTGGTCAACAGGTACGACGGGCGGCGCTACGTCTTCTCGTTCATGATGAACAACATCACGTCTGGCCAGTACGGCACGGCGCGCGCGGTCCAGGACCAGTGCGTGCTCGCCTTCGCCGGGGATCTGCGCCAGGCCGGGAGCCGGCCCGAGGCCCCGACCCTGGCCGCGGTCACCGGCTCCGGGAGCTCGATCGAGCTGCGCTGGAGCGCGATCAGCGGAGCGGACGGCTACTTCGTCGAGATGTCCAACGATGGCGCGCTGTTCGATCCGGCCCAGCGCCTCTACACCACCGCGACGAGCGCGACGTTCACCGGGCTGAGCGCGCCGAGCGTGCGGTACTTCCGGGTCCGCGCGGTCAACGCCTCCGGGCAGAGCGACGTCTCCGACACCTACGGGGCGCGCGTGGACGGCACGCCCGCCGCGATCCTGATCGTCGACGGCAACGACCGCTGGCAGAGCCAGCCCTCCTCCCCGGAGAACGAGATCGGCGCGGCGCACTCCTTCGCCGTGCACTACGGCGAGAGCATCACCCGCTCCTCCTTCGACACCTGCGCCAACGAGGAGGTCACCGCGGGCACCGTCGCGCTGTCCGACTACCAGGTCGTGCTGTGGATGACCGGCGAGGACGCCAGCGCGGACGATTCCTTCGACAGCGCCGAGCAGGCGGCCATCGAGACCTACCTCCACGCCTCCCAGGGGAACCTCCTCGTCAGCGGCGCCGAGATCGCCTGGGATCTCGACCGCACGACCTCCACTCCGGAGTCGGCCTTCTACCGCGGCGTGCTGATGGCCGCCTACGTCGGGGACGACGCGGGAACCTACATCGTCGAGGCTGCCTCCGGGGGGATCTTCGCGAACCTGCCTCTGCTGGGCTTCTACACCCCCGGCGGCATCCTCGTGTCCTACCCGGACCGGCTGTCGAGCTTCGGAGGCTCTCTGCCCTGCCTGCACTACGTCGGAGGCACGGGGGGCACCGCGGCGGTCCAGTTCAGCGGGAGCTACCGCGTGGTCAACCTCGGCTTTCCCTTCGAGTCGATCGACATCGATGCGCACCGCGACCAGGTCCTCGACGCGGTCCTGGTCTTCTTCGGGATCTGAGCTCCGCGTCCGGGGGTGTCAGCGCAGGGTTCCGCCCTGGCTCTTCTCCCGGGCTGGGCTGCCCTGCCACCGCTGCCAGACCGACGTCGAGCGGATCGAGCTCGGCGGCCGGCGGCCCTGTCTGTGCTCGGGCTGCCAGGCCTGACCGGGCACTCCGACCGGCGGCCTTGCGCTCGTTCCCCTTCCTCCGCATCCTTCCCCCACCTCCGAAGGAGAAGAGATGCTGCGTCTGCATTGGTTCCGTCGTCCGCCGCCGCGCGCCCTGCCATCCTCCACGCGGAGCCTCACGGTCGCCGCCGTGATCGGCTTCTTCGGGCTGCTCTCCCTGAGCTGCCTCCTGCTCTCCCCCCTGTGGCAGCTGCTCGAGATCGACATCGGCAGCCGCGGGATCCGCCGGATCGCCGTGGTCGAGAGCTTCTCGGAGAGCTTCTCCAAACGCTCCAAGACGGCCCCCTACGAATCCGCGGACTACGAGGTCGAGGTCGCCTACGTCCACGCCGGCAGGACCTACCGCGAGACCTTTCCGAACAAGGGCTACCGCCCCGGCGACTCGGTCGCTGTCGACATCAGCCCGCTGCTGCCCTCCTACGCGGTCTTCGCCGGCACCCGCAAGGCCCGTAGCTTCGGCTGGGACGGCGTGTTCTTCGGCGCGATCTTCGCCGCGTTCTTCGGCTTCCTCGCGACCCTGGTCTACCTTCGCTACGTGCGCCGGCCGCGTCGGCTGCTGCGCGACGGCGTGCTCGCCGAGGCCCGCACCGTCGGGCGCGGACGGCGGGGCTACCGGATCGTGTGGATGCTGGACGGGCACGAGACCGAAGCCTTCGTGCCCTACCTCGGGGTCAAGGGCGAGAAGGAGGTCGCCACGGAGGGCGCTCGCTACGAGGTCGCCTACCTGCCGGACGAGCCGACGACGGCCCTGCCGGCGCGGGTGGTCCTCGGCGCGGTCGCCGTGCGCCCCTCGCCGTGGATCGGGCTCGTGCTGGTCGTCGCCGCCGTCGCCGCGCTCATCCTCATCCAGTACACGGGGCAGCCTCCCCTCGACTGGGACGGCGTCGTCGCCGAGCAGGGCCGCGCCGCCCTCTGCACGATGCGCGAGGTCGCCCAGGCCCTGGAGCGCCACGAGGAGGCCGAGGGGAAGCTGCCGGAGACGCTCTCCGCCCTCGTCCCCCGCTTCCTCCCCCGCGAACCGCGCGGACCCTATGGCCACCCGCTGGCATACGAGCGGCATCAGAAGACCTGGGACCGCTCGCGGTCCTGGGTCGCGACCTTGCGCTGCCTCGGGCGCGACGGACGCGAGGGAGCCGGCGAGCCGCCGCGCCAGGAGAACGACGACATCCTCTACCAGGTCCGCTTCCCCCTGTACGGCATGCCACTCGGCGACTGATAGACAGTTGACCCCACAGGCGTGGCCCGGGTAGCCTGGCGCTCTGTGGAGGAATGACCGATGGCGAGAAAACAGACGACCGGCCGCTGGGTGCTCGGGGCCGCGACGGTCTTCGCGGTGCTGCTCTTCGCGAACACCGTCTACCTGCTGCTCAATCGCGCCGCCGAGGCATCCGGCAGCGCGCTGTTCTCGGTCAGCGACACGTCGCTGCCCGTGTTCTACCAGTGGATGGTGCTCGGCCACACCGGACTCGGCGTCACGCTGGTCGTCATCGCGACCGTCTTCGTGGTCGTCCATCTCGGGCCGGTGATGAAGCGCCGCCGCCCGAGCACGGTGTACAGCGGCCTGGTCGCCTTCGTCGCGCTGCTCGCGCTGGTCGCGACAGGCGCGCTGATCTTGACCGCCGCCGCTTCGCGCGCCAACGCCTGGGCGTGGTGGACGCACGTCGGGCTCGCGGTGCTGTTGCCCGTCAGCTATGTGCTGCACCGGCTGTGGGCCTACAAGCGGCCCGCGCCCGGCGCCTTCCGCCGCTTCGGCCTCGCCGTCGGCGCGATCGCGGCGCTGCTGGTCGGGGTGCACTTTCTGCTCCCGCGCGGGCCGCAGCTGACGCCGGAGACGGCCGGTATGCCGACGACGGGGGCCGCGCTGCCGGGCTCCCTCGCCTCGCGGCTGGAACCGCCGCCCACCGACGGGCCGTTCGTCGGGGCGGCGGATATCCCCGTCGGCAGCCCCTTCTTTCCGGCGGCGGCGACGACGACTACCGGGGGCTTCCTGCCCACCCGGCTGCTGCTGCAGGAGCACACGGGGAAGGAGCTGCCCACGAAGGACTTCGAGGAGCACGGCTTCGTGGTCAGCGAGCCGATCGGCGCCCAGGGCTGCGCGCGCTGCCATCAGGACATCGTCGCCCAGTGGGAGGTCTCGGCGCACCGCTTCTCGAGCTTCAACAACCCCTTCTACGAGGCGAGCATCGACCTCATGCGCGAGGAGGCGACGCGCGAGAACGGGCCGATCCTCGCCTCCCTCAACGCGCACGGGCTGCCGCCGGACAAGCTGCCCCTGCTGCGCTCGCAGTGGTGCTCGAGCTGCCACGACCCGGCGCTGATGATCCCGGGGGCGATGCTCGAGCCGATCGACCGGCGCACCGTCGAGGCGCAGGCGGGGCTGACCTGCATGGCCTGCCACAACATCGACGCCCTGCACGGGGTGACCGGCAACGGCAACTACAACCAGGTCGACGCCCAGGAGAGCCCCTATCTCTTCGCGGGAGCGACCGGTGCGCTGCAGAACCTGCTCCACGACCTCGCGCTCAAGGCCCGGCCCGCGGTGCACAAGCGGCAGATGCTCAAGCCCTTCTTCCGCACCAGCGAGTACTGCGCGACCTGCCACAAGGTCAACCTCGACGTGCCCCTGAACTCCTACCGTTGGCTGCGCGGCCAGAACGAGTACGACAACTGGCACGACAGCGGCGTCGCCCACAACGCCTCGCGCACCTTCTACCTGCCCGAGAAGGCCCGCAACTGCCAGGACTGCCACATGCCCCTCGAGCCGGCGGTGCGCGGCGACGTCGCGGCGAAGGACGGGATGGTGCGGAGCCACCGCTTCCTCGCGGTCAACAACGCCCTGCCCTTCCTGCGCGGTGACACCGCGAGCGTGGCGGAGATCACGCGCTTTCTGCAGGCCGGCAAGCTGCGGGTCGACGTCTTCGCCGCCCTCGACCCGGAGGCGGAGGAAGCGACGCCGCTGCTCGGCACCGACATCCACGCTCCGGCCGGACAGCCGGTGCGGCTCGACGTCGTCGTCCGCAACCTCGGCGTCGGCCACACCTTCCCCGGCGGCACCAACGACTCGAACGAGGCCTGGCTCGAGCTGACGGTGCGGGCCGCCGACGGGGAGCCCCTGGTGCACAGCGGCTTCCTCGACGAGGGCCACGTCGACGCGGACGCCCACTTCTACCGGGCGGTGATGGTCGACCGCGAGGGCCGGCGCATCTTCCGCCGCGACGCCCAGAACATCGTGACCGCAGTGTACGCCAACGTGATCGGCCCGGGCACCGCCGACATCGCCCACTACGAGCTCGTGCCGCCAGCGGCGCTGGCGGGCCAGGAGCTGACGGTGACGGCGCGGCTCTTGTGGAGGAAATTCGACCGGCGCTTCACCGAGTTCGCGTACGAGAGGAATCCCGAAGGCTTCGCGGGCTTCGACGAGGTCCCCGAGCTGCCGATCGTCGAGATCGCCAGCGGCT
>JAUIEM010000510.1 GCA_030428695.1 bacterium | reverse complement strand
CTCGAGCAGCGCGCCGGCGGGCAACACCTCGTCGACCAGGCCGTGCTCGAGGGCCGCCCCGGGCAGGAACAGCTGGCCCTCGAGGGCGACGACGGGGAGCCGATGGTGGGGGATGCGCGAGCGCACGGTCTCGAGCACCGCGCCCGGCAGCCCGACCCCCAGGCTGACCTCGCTGAGCCCGATGCGCCCCCTGCCTTCCGCCATCAGCCGCACGTCGCATTGCTCGGCGAGCACGCAGCCGCCGGCGACCGCGTGGCCGTTGATCGCCGCGACCGTCGGGCAGGGCAGCTGGTAGACGCGCAGCATCAGGGCGTTGAAGCGACGGATGAAGGCGCGCATCGCCGGACGCTCGTAGTCGATCAGCTCGGGCAGGGCGAGGCCCGCGCTGAAGTAGCGAGCGTAGCCCGTCAGCAGCAACGCGCGGCAGCCCTCGGCCTCGTCGAGGAGCCGGGCCAGGCCGTCGAGGAAGGCGGGCCCCATCGCGTTGGCGCGGCCCGCCTCGAGCGTGATGACGGCGAGCCCGTCCCGTCGTTCGCAGCGCATCTCAGCTCCCCGCGTTGCCGGCTTTGCGCAGCTCGTCGGCGGGCGCGGCGGTGGCGCCGCCGGCCTCGGCAGCCTTGCGCAGCTTCTCGGCGTGCTCGGCCAGCTGCGTGGCCTGGCGCAGGTACCAGGCGCCGACTGTCTTCGCGAGCCAGTTGCCGACCAGCGCGGTGATCACGAGCACGATCGGGACGTACAGGGGATCCTTGAAGCCGAACAGCAGGCACAGAATCCCGACGCTGCACACCCCGAGGGTGGCGAGGATGTAGTGGCCGCGCTGCATCACCGTGCCGCGGCTGCGGTACTTCGCGGCGGCCTCGAGCACGTCCTTCTGGTCGTCCATCCGCATCGGGGGCCCTCGCCTGGCCTGAGGCGCCATTGTGCGATGGGGCGCCCCGCGGTTCAACCTCCAGGCGGCGGATTTCCCGGCGAGAGGGGCGACGCGGGGGGAGGCTTCCGCTACAATCCTCCCCCCCGCCACGAGGTTGTACCCGATGACGACCGATCGCCGCCTGGTCTGGTTGCGCGCCCTGAGCATCGCGCTGCTCGCCGGTGCCTGGGTCGCCTTGCTCGCGACGGCGTGGGAGACCGCCGAGCCGGAGAAGCTGCGGCTCGCGGTCGACTACGCGAGCCCCTTCCTCGGCGCCTTCCTGCTCACCCTGCCGCTGGCGGAACAGACCCGCGGACGCCGGCGCCGGGCGCGCAGCCTCGGGCTCGTGCTGGCGCAGCTCGGCATCGGGGCCTTCCTCGGTGCGCTGCTGCACTTCGGGCTGGTCTGGGGGCTCGGCCTGTACAAGGGCGTCGAGGTGCCCTTCGGAGCGAGCCCGGGCAGCGTCTGCCTGTGGGGCTGCGGCGCCCTGTTCGGGCTGTGGATGCCCGCGAAGGCCGACAAGCCCCCGAGCGACGAGAAGGGCTGGGTGAAGAAGAAGCGCAAGAAGAAGGGGAAGAAGAAGCGCAAGCGCTGACAGGGTCGACGCGCGCGTCGGATTCCAGCCAGGCATTGCGCGGCCGCCCGCCGTCCGTACAGTGGGGGCGATTCCAGCCAGGAGGTCGAGGTGGGTCTGCAACGCAAGCTCGGGATGATCGACGTGTTCGCGATCGCGGTCGGGGCGATGATCAGCTCTGGCTTGTTCATCCTTCCCGGTCTCGCTTTCGCGATGAGCGGGCCGTCGGTCTTCCTCGCCTACCTGCTCGCCGGGCTGCTCGCCATCCCGGCCCTGTTGAGCAAGTGCGAGCTCGCGACCGCGATGCCGAAGGCGGGCGGGACCTACTTCTTCATCGACCGCAGCATGGGCCCGGCGATGGGCACCCTGGGCGGCGCGGCCGGCTGGTTCTCCCTGAGCTTCAAGACGGCCTTCTCGCTGGTCGGCATGAGCGCGTTCACGAAGCTGCTCTTCCCCGACCTCGACGACATGCAGCTGCGCTACATCGCCGCGGGGCTCTGCGTGTTCTTCACCTTCGTCAACCTGTGGGGGGTGCACCACGCGGGGCGGATGCAGGTGGTGATGGTGCTCGGGCTGATCGTGATCCTGATCGGCTACGCGATCGCCGGCTACGCAGAGACCGACGCGGCGCGTTTCGAGCCGCTCTTCCCCCACGGCTACACCGGGCTGTTCGCGACGGCCGGGCTGGTGTTCGTCGCCTTCGGCGGCATGACCAAGGCCGCCAGCGTGGCCGAGGAGGTGCGGAATCCGAGCCGGGACCTGCCCTGGGGGATGATCCTCGCGTTCATCGTCGTGCTGATCCTGTACACGACGACCACGCTGGTCACCGTCGGGGTCGTCGAGGGCGCGACGCTGGCGGAGTCACTGACGCCGATCAACGATGGGGCGAAGGCCGCGACCCACTACGAGCTCGAGGTGATGCTGCTCGGGGTCGACACGACGCTGGTCGACTTCAAGTTCAACCTCGGCGTGCTGGTCGTCACCATCGCCGCGCTGCTCGCCTTCATCTCGACGGCCAACGCCGGCATCCTCGCGGCGTCGCGCATGCCGTTGGCGATGGGGCGGGACGGCCTGCTGCCGGAGGTCTTCCAGCGCGTCCACAAGAAACGGGGGACGCCGACCGTCGCGGTGCTGTGTACGAGCGGGTTCATGATCGCGGTCATCCTCGCCTTCGACATCGAGGGCCTGGTCAAGACCGCCTCGACCTTGAAGCTGCTCCTGTTCGTGCTGGTCAACATCTCCGTGATCATCATGCGCTGGAGCCAGCTGGAGAACTACCGGCCGTCCTTCCGCACGCCGCTCTTCCCCATCCCGCAGATCTTCGGTGTGATCGCCTACGGGGCGCTGATCGCCGCGATGGGGATGACGCCGCTGCTCCTGTCGGGGGGGTTCATCCTCGTCAGCCTGATCTGGTACTACGTCTACGGGCGGCAGGCGAAGCAGCACCGCGCGTCCGCCCTGGTCCACGTCGTCGACCGCGTCGCCGGTCGCGAGCTGCGCACCGGCACCCTCGACGACGAGCTCAAGGAGATCGTGCGGCTGCGCGACAACATCGCCGAGGACCGCTTCGAGAACCTGCTGAAGACCTGTCACGTCGTCGACCTGCCGACGAAGACCAGCCTGCCGGTCTTCGTCGAGCGCATCGCCCGCGACCTCGCCGAGGGGCTCGCGATCGAGCCGGAGCTCCTGGCCCAGCGCATCCTCGCCCGCGAGCGCGAGGCGACGACGGTGCTGACGCCGAGCCTCGCGGTGCCCCACGTGATCGTGCCCGGTAAGGGCGTGTTCAAGCTCGTCCTCGCGCGCTGCAACGACGGCATCGCCTTCAACACCGAGTCCCAGGACGTCAAGCTGGTGTTCGCGCTGCTCGCCTCCGAGGACGAGCGCGACTTCCACCTCAAGGCCCTGGTCGGGATCGCCAAGCTCGGCTCGATGGTCGACTTCGAGGCGGCCTGCGCGAGCGCGGAAGACGGGGAAGACCTGCGCGCGCTCCTGCTGCGTCGGCGCCGCGGGCTGTAGGGCGATCGCCGGCATGGGGGCGCTGCGGCTCGGGCTCGTCGGCTGCGGACGGGCGGGCGCGACGATCCACGCCCGCGCCCTCGCGGGCCTGGCCGGGCTGCGAGTGGTCGCGGTCGCCGACCCCGTACCGGAGCGGGTCGCGGCGGCCGCGGCTGTCTACGGCGCCCGCCCCCACACCGACCACCGCGCCCTGCTCGCCGCCGGCGGGCTCGACGCCCTCGCGGTCTGTGCCCCGCCCCGTCTCCACGCGGCGGTGACGCGGGACGCCCTCGATGGCGGCCTCGCCGTCTACGTCGAGAAGCCCCTCGCGGCCGACCTCGCCGGCGCCGACGCGATCGTCGCCGCCGGCGGCCGCGTCGCCGTCGGCCACAACCTGCGGGGCCACCGCCTGGTGCGCGCGGCGCGGCGCCTCCTCGCGGCTGGTGCCCTCGGCCCGGTGCGGCTCGCCCGCGGCCTGCTCAGCTCCGGCCCGGGCGCCGGAGTGGCGGGGGACTGGCGGCGCGATCCCGCGGCCGGGGGAGGGGTGTTCGCCGAGCTGGCGGTGCATCACGTCGATCTGCTGCGCTACCTGCTCGCGGACGAGCCGCTCGACGTCGACGGCCGGATGTCCGCCGACGCCGCGGCCGGGTGCCTCGGGCTCCGCTTCGCGGGCGGTACCTTCGCCACGCTGAGCTGCACCTTCCGGGGCCCGGCGCACAACACCCTCGAGCTGGTCGGCGAGCGCGCGAGCCTGCGCCTGGACCTGTACGCCTCCGACGGCCTGCGCGTCCGTCAGCGGACGACCGGCTTCGGGCCCACCGCGCGGCTGCGGGAAGCCGCCGACTGGGCGCGGCGCCTGCCCGCGGCGGTGCGGGCCTGGCGGGCGGGGGGTGACTTCCCCGGCTCGTACGTCCAGACCTGGCGGGACTTCCTCGCGCTGGTCCGCGGGGAGCGGGGCCCTGCCTGCAGCGCCGCGGACGGACGGGCGGCCCTGCAGGTGGTGCTCGCGGGGGTCGAGGCCGCCCGCACCGGGCAGCGCGTGCGCCTGGGAGGGGGCGATGGCTGAGCCCGCGTTGTCGGTCGTCCTCGCCTGCAGCGACGCCTTCCCCAGCGTCCGCCGCACCGTGCGCGCGCTCCTGCGGCAAGACTGCGCGGCCCGCCTCGAGCTGGTGCTGGTCACCGCCTCGCGCGGCGCACTCGGGCCGGACGAGACCCTGCTCGCCGGCTTCCACAGCTGGACCTGCGTCGAGCTCGGCAGCCTGCCGACCATCGCCCGCGCCAACGCCGCCGGGGTGCGGGCCGCACGGGCGGAGGTCGTCGCGCTCGCGGAGGATCACTGCTACCCGCAGCCCGGCTGGGCCACGGCGCTGCTCGAGGCGCATCGCGGGCCCTGGGTGGCGGTCGGACCGGCGGTGACCAACGCGAACCCGGCGACCCCGGTCTCGCGGGCGGACTTCCTGATCGGCTACGGGCCCTGGGCGGCGCCCTGCGGCCGGGGGGAGCGGCCCTTCCTGCCCGGCCACAACAGCAGCTACAAGCGGGCAGCGCTGCTCGCCCTCGGGGACGGACTCGAGGAGGCGCTCGAGGCGGAGACCGTGCTGCACTTCGCCCTGCGCGCCCGCGGCGAGCGCCTGCTGCTGGAGCCCCGCGCCCGCGCCGCCCACCTCAACATCGGCCGCGGCGCGACCTTCCTCCGCCTGCAGTTCCACAACGGGCGCAGCTTCGCGGCGGCGCGGCTCGCCGGCAGGGGTCCGCTGGGGAGGCTCGGCTACGCCGCCCTGTGGCCGCTGATCCCCGCCCTGCGCCTGGCCCGCAGCCTGGGCCATGGCTGGCGCACGAGCACGCCGACGGCGCTCGCCGGGACGCTGCCCTGGCTCGCTGCGGGCCTGGTGCTCGACGGCCTCGGCCAGGCGGTCGGGGCGCTCGGCGGGGAGGGGAACAGCCGGGCGCGCATCCGCGCCTTCGAGTTCCGCCGCACCGACCACGTGCCGGCGAGCGACGTGGCGGCCCTGGAGCGCGACGCGTAGCCCGGTTCAGTTGTCCGCGCCCGGCCCCCGCCCCGGGGGCGAGCCATCCTTCCGCCAGGGGCAGAAATGGCGGCCGTCCGCGTGTAGAATGAGGGGACGGAACAAGCACGCGCCGGAAAGACATGGCCAACAGCGTCAAATTCTGCCCGAAATGCGGCAAGGCGGTCAGCGCCCCCGCCACGACCGCGCCCGCTGCCTCGGGGGG
>JAUIEM010000509.1 GCA_030428695.1 bacterium | reverse complement strand
AAAGTCGTCAAGGACAAGAGCCAGGTCAAAGACGTCGCATCGCAGATCCTCGGCATGCAGCTGGTCACGCACCAGACCGGCCCCGAAGGCAAGACCGTGCACAAGGTTCTGGTCGAAGAGGGCGTCGACATCGCCAACGAGCTGTACGCGGGCATCGTGCTCGACCGCTGCCTCAAGCAGCCGGTGCTGATGGCGAGCTCCGAGGGCGGCGTCGAGATCGAGAAGGTCGCCGCCGAGACCCCGGACAAGATCCTCAAGGAAGCGATCGACCCGCGCTTCGGCCTGCGGGCCTTCCAGGCGCGCCGCCTCGCCAAGGGCCTCGGACTGTCCGGGAAGAGCCTGAAGGGCGCGGCGAAGATCTTCCTGCAGCTCGCGAAGCTCTACGTCGAGACCGACTCCGCCCTGGTCGAGATCAACCCGCTGATCGTCACCGGCGACGGCGGCGTGATGGCCCTCGACGCGAAGTTCAACCTCGACAGCAACGCGCTGTACCGGCAGAAGACCATCGCGGGCTACCGCGACCTGACCGAGGAAGATCCCAAGGAGATCGAGGCGAAGAAGTACGGCCTCTCGTACATCAGCCTCGAGGGGACCATCGGCTGCATGGTCAACGGCGCCGGCCTCGCGATGGCGACGATGGACATCATCAAGCTGCACGGGGAAGAGCCCGCCAACTTCCTCGACGTCGGCGGCGGCGCCACGCAGGAGAAGGTCGCCGCGGCCTTCCGGATCATCCTCGGCGATCCCAACGTCAAGGCGATCCTCGTCAACATCTTCGGCGGCATCATGAAGTGCGACGTGATCGCGCGCGGCGTGCTCGAAGCGGCCAAGGAGCTCGGCATCGAGGTCCCGCTCGTCGTGCGCCTCGAGGGCACCAACGTCGAGAAGGGCAAGGCGATCCTCGCCGAGTCCGATCTCAACATCATCCGAGCCAACGACATGACCGATGCGGCCGCCAAGGTCGTCGCGGCGTCCAAAGGCGAGTAGGGGGACAGCCATGACGATTCTTGTCAACAACGAGACCAAGCTGATCACCCAGGGCATCACCGGCGGCGCCGGGAGCTTCCACACCCTGAAGTGCCGCGACTACGGCACCGAGGTCGTCGGTGGCGTCGTGCCCGGCAAGGGCGGCCAGACCCATGAGGGCATGCCCGTCTTCGACTCGGTCAAGGAGGCCCGCGAGGCGACCGGCGCCAACACCAGCATGATCTTCGTCCCGGCGGCCTTCGCCGCCGACGCGATCATCGAGGCGGCCGAGGCCGGCATCGAGCTGGTCTGCTGCATCACCGAGGGCATCCCGGTCCGCGACATGGTGCTGGTCAAGCACTACCTCGCCGAGTCCGACACCGTCCTCGTCGGGCCGAACTGCCCGGGCGTGATCTCGCCGGGCGCGGCCAAGGTCGGCATCATGCCCGGCTACATCCACAAGCCCGGCCGCATCGGGATCATCTCCCGCAGCGGCACCCTGACCTACGAAGCGGTCTGGCAGGTCTCGAACCTCGGCCTCGGCCAGTCGACCTGCGTCGGCATCGGCGGCGACCCGGTGCGGGGCGTCGGCTTCATCGAGTGCCTCGAGCTGTTCGAGCAGGACAGCGAGACCGACGCGGTGATCGTGATCGGCGAGATCGGCGGCAGCGACGAGGAAGAGGCGGCGCAGTGGGTCAAGGACAACATGTCCAAGCCCGTCGTCGGCTTCATCGCCGGCAAGACCGCCCCCAAGGGCAAGCGCATGGGCCACGCCGGCGCGATCATCGCCGGCGGCAAGGGCACGGCGGCCGAGAAGATCGAGGCCTTCAAGGCTTGCGGCATCGCCGTCGCCGACTCCCCGGCGGACATCGGCGACACCCTGGTCAAGGCGCTCGGTTGAGCCCTCCGGCGCCTCTGTCCAAAGCGGAGGCCCGCTCCTACCTGACCGGCCAGCTCGGCCTGCGGCGACGGCGCCGCGGGGGGCACGCGGCGATCCGCGCGACCCTCGCGGCGCTGCGCTGCATCCAGCTCGACCCCCTCGACCGTGTCGGCACCAACCCCGACCTGGTCGTCCACGCCCGGGTCGCCGACGCCCGGCGGGGGGACGTCTACGCGCTGTTTCCTGGCGACGCCTTCGAGCACTTCGCCAAAGAGCGCTGCATCCTCCCCGCCTCGGCCTTCCCCGCCTACCGCTCCCACTGCGACTCGCTGCCCTGGCCTTTCCGCCGCCACCCTCAGCCCACGCCCGAGGTCGTCGCCGCGGTGCTGGCCGAGGTGCGGGAACGCGGGCCGCTGGCGCGCCGGGACCTGACCCTGCGCGGCAAGGTCTTCCGCGACGCACACCCGTGGTCCCGCGACACCTGGCACGGCTCACAGCTCGCCCTCGAGTGGCTGTGGCGGCGCTGCGCCCTGGTCGTCTGCGCCCGGGCCGGGCCCGGCAAGCGCTACGACCTGCCGGAGCGCGTGCTCGGCGCGGCCGCCGCGGCGCCGGCTCCCGACTTCGCGCGCTTCGCCCTGCGCGAGCGGGTCGAGGCGGCGGGGCTGTTCGCGCTCGCCTCCGGTCCCCACTGGTCGCTGCTCGACGCGGCGCGCCGGGACGGACTGGCGCAGCGGATGGTCGACGAGGGGGTGTTCGAGGAGGTCTGCATCGAGGGCTCGCGGCGGCGCTACCTCGCCCCCGCGGGGTTCCGCGCCCGGGAGTTCCCGGAGGACGACGGCCAGATGCGCGTGCTCGGCCCCCTCGACCCGCTCCTGTGGGATCGCAAGCTGGTCCTGCAGGTGTTCGGCTTCGAGTACCTGTGGGAGGTCTACAAGCCGCCCGCGAAGCGCCGCTGGGGCTACTATGTCTGCCCCCTGCTGCACCGGGGGGCGCTCGTCGGCCGCTTCGAAGGCCGCCGCGAGGGTGACCGCGTCGAGGTCGAAGCGCTGTGGAAAGAGCCGGGGGCAGCCTTTGACGAAGCCGCCTGGAAGCAGGCCCTGGACGATCTGTCGCGCTTCCAGATGAAAAAAAGCTGAGGAAACGCGCTTGCATCGCCATTTCCCGCGGCTATCGTTGCATCGGGAGCCGTGGGAACGGCTCCAACGTACACACTTCGCGAACGAGAGACTATGGAAACGCGGCGAGACTTGCCTTTTCAGGACCTGCCTCTAGCTTAGCCGCGCCCCCCCTCAGGCGCCGGCCGGTGCCTGAATCATGTCTACACACGTGTATCCGCAGACCAGGAAGGAAACCTAATGGAAGAGGTTGCCCATTTCCTGTTGAGGATCATGGGGAGCGGCCGAGAGTGCAAGTTGCACGCACCCGGCAGCGGACCAGATGAACGGTACCGCGCTTCGGTGTAGCCCGGTCTCCTGTAGCTCAATGGAAGAACCAGTCGGCTGGTGTATGGGTTCGATTCCCATCGGGAGATCTCTACGCCGGTAGGGATGGTGGACCGGAATCGTCGTGTGTCAGCACGCCGAAGTTCAGTGGAGAACAGCGGCTCAGGCCGCAGGTCGGAGGTTCGATTCCTCCCGGAGGTTCCGCTTCGCTCCCCCTTGTGAAACAGACGTCCGGCGCGGTCCCCGCGCGCGCGCCGGAGCCGAGGATGTGCGCGGGCAGGCAAGAGAGATGGAGGAAGATGTCATGGCACTCTTCGACGTTACCCGCCCGGAAGTCCGGACCCTCCGTGGTGTCCCCGTGCGCGTGCGGCAGCCCGTGTTCGGTCGGCACCTCAGGCAGCTCCGCGGCGCCCTCGTCCCCGTGATCACGGACGCCGTGCTCGACGTCGACGCCCCCGAAGGCGACGGCACCCACGACGAGCTCGGACGCCTGGAGATTTCGGAGCCGAGCCTGAAGTCCCCGGGGTACCGGTGGGCCTGGAAGCGTCGCCCGTGCCCTGACTTTATGCGCGAGCAGCGCGGCCAGCGATCCGCCTGAGCCGCGCCTGCTATCACCTCTTGCGGCGCCCCCACAGCGCCGTCCATGCCCTTCCGGTCGGAAGGTGCGCCGAGGCCTCCCCGCAGGGGGGGCCTCTTTCTTGGGGGGGCTCTGTAACGAGCGTTGTCGGGGAGGGCAACGATCGGTGCTCCCCGACGGACGCCTCCACCGCCTGGTCGCGACGACACATGGCGCACCGCTTCGAGCGAGGTGCTGACCCATCCACAACGAAGAACGGCACCGCAATGCGGTGCCGCGTGTGTTCGGGGTCGGCGCAGATCAGGTGAGGTTGATCACCATCATCGTGTTGCCGAGGACGATGATGTCCTTGTTGTTCAGCGGCTGCTGGGTGACCTTCTGGTTGTTGACGTAGCACCCGTTGCGGCTACCGAGGTCGCGCAGGAACCACTGGTTGCCCTCGAGCACGACCTGGGCGTGCACGGTCGAGACGCCCGGGTCGTTGAGGGGCACGCCGTTCTGCTCGCCACGGCCGAGGGTCACACCACCGGGCACCAGCGGATAGCTCTGGCCCTTGTCGTTGCCTTCCATCACGAACAGGAAGCCATGGCCGGCACCGCCCGCGGGGGGCGTCTGCTGCGGGTAAGGCTGCTGCGGGGCTGGCTGGGGCTGGGCCGGGAAGGTCGGAGGCGGCGCGAGGCCGGGATTGGTCTGGTTCATCGAACCACCGCCGCCCTTGCCCATCTTCATCAGCCCGACGACGCCACAACCGAGCGCGAGCAGGACGAAGAGTCCACCGACCGCACCGGCGACGATCGCGTTGCCGACGCCGAAGTAGAGTCCGAGCCCTGCGCCCACACCGACAAAAAGGAGTCCGGCTGCGACACCGAGCATCAATCCGCCGCCTCCACCTCCACCGGAGGGCGCCTGCGTCGCAACCTCACCCGAGCCGTGCGGCGCCATCGGCGGCTGCTGCATCTCGGGGGGCGCCATCGGGATCGGCTGCGCCGCGGTCGTCGCGGGAGCCTGTGGCATAGCGGGAGCCGCCGCCGCGCCCGCGGCCGCGGCCCGGAAGCCCTGGATCGCATGGGCGAACTCTTCGGCCGTCTGGTAGCGGTCTTCGGGCTTCTTCGCCATCGCCTTGAGGATGATGTCCTCGAGCGGCTTCGGCAGATACGGGTAGTGGGCGGTCGGCGGGGTCGGGTCGGCGCGGGCGATCTTGCGCACCAGGTCGATCTCGCGGGCATCCTCGAACGGCAGGCGGCCGGTGCACATCTCGTACAGGGTGACGCCGAGCGAGTAGATGTCCGAGCGCTGGTCGATCTGCCGCCCGAGCAGCTGCTCCGGCGACATGTAGATCACGGTGCCGAGGGTCATGCCCGCCTTGGTCAGGGCCGGCGCGTCGAGCAGCTTCGCCGTCCCGAAGTCGAGCACCTTCACGGGACCGGCGGTGGTCACCATGATGTTGCTCGGCTTGATGTCGCGGTGGATGATGTTGAGGCTGTGCGCGTAGCCCATGGCGGCGAGGATCTGCTCGAACCACTCGCAGCAGACCTCGGGCGTGATCAGCCCGGTCTCCTCCATGTGGACCTCGATGTCCTTGCCCTCGGTGAACTCCATGATGATGAAGCAACCGTCATCGGTGTCGATGAAGTTGTACAGGCTCACCATGTTCGGGTGGTTGAGGCGGGCCAACGCCTGAGCTTCGCGCACGAAACGGCTGCGTACGCTCTCGTTCTTCAGCAGCTCGGGTTGCAGCATCTTGATCGCGACGGGCTGCCGGAGCGTCGCGTGGACACCCTTGAAGACGACACCCATGCCGCCTTCGCCGAGCATGGAGACGATCTGATAGTCCCCGATCATTCGACCGATC
>JAUIEM010000508.1 GCA_030428695.1 bacterium | reverse complement strand
CACACCAGCGAGTAACCGGAGGTGGGATCGGCCGGCTGCGGAATCGTTCTCATGTTCCCCGCCAGGTCGTACTCCGGCACCACCCAATTCGTCAGGTCCGTAATCTCGTTCGACACGTTGAAGTCTCGCCGCTGCTTCCACGTAGTGGCGCCATCGTCTTCGACGAAGTACCGGCTCCAGTTGCCTGTGGCGTCGAGAGTGTAGACTTCACGGTGATCCGGATCGGCCACGACGCCCGCGGAGATACTCCCGCGTTTGGCGTCGATCAACCGGTTGAGGCCGTCGTAGGCGTACTCGTTCCCGAAGTTGGTGTCGACGTCGTTGTAGGCATGCAGAGGGTTCGAGTTCTTATCGTAGCCGTAGATGAACCGATCGATGTCACTGCGCTCGCTGTCCAGCCAGGGCATGTCGACGATGCGGTTGAATCTGTCCAGTCCCTGGTAGGCGTTGTCTTGCGCCTCGTCCAGGGTCATGGTCACGTCCGGGTTGGGATAGGCGACGATAACGAATCGCCCGAGCCCGAGGTACGCGTACTGCACCCAGCTGTCTGTCCCGTCATTGAGATCGACGACCTGGGACATCATGTCGGCTGCGGCGCTCGCAGCGCCGTAGCTCAGGTAGCGGCGGTCGCCGTTGGGGGCATCGAAGCGCGTCAGGCGCGAATCCTTCGTGAGCTCTCCGGCCGAATTGGAGCCGTCGTACACGTAGAAGACGAACGGCGTCGAGCCAGTCTTTGCGCCACTGTGGTCCTGGAACTGTTTCGTGATCTGGCCGAGGTCGTTGAACTCGTTGAGCACTTCGTTGACGACGGTGGCGGTCGAGTCCGAGGAGGTGATCTTCTCGAGCAGGCCCCGCACCTCATAGGTCAAGCCGATCTTCGTGACCGCGTCGTCGATGTCGAGCCCACGGGCTGCCAGCTCATCGGCCGTCATGCGCCCGAGCTTGTCGAAGCTGTAGGCGTGCACCGTGCCGTTCTGGTCGGTCCACTCCGTGACCTGTCCTTGCCGGTTGTAGGTGTAACCCTCACAGAAACTCTTGCCCATCCAAGCCCTGAAACCACCGGAGGAATTCGCCTCTCCTGCGCACGGCCGACCGTGTGCCAAACAGGAGAACTGCGATGCCCCCGTCCCCGTCCCAACCCCCCGAATCCGACCACTCCGTAGACCCCCTCTGCGCCTCGATCACTCCGCTGGCGTGACCAAGAAGGGCACCCGCCGCCGCCGAACAGTGCACTCCAAGAAGCAGGTCCACGCAGCCCGCACCTTCACCCCGCGCGAGCGCCTTCTCCTGCTCGACACCTGGCAGCGCTCGGGGCTTTCGGCGGCGGAGTTCGCGTCGCTGTGTGGCGCGAGCAAGCACACCCTCTACGCCTGGAAGCAGCGCTTCGACCGTGAGGGGCCTGCCGGGCTGCAGACCAGCAAGCGCAAGAAGCGCAAGAGCCGGATCCCCGACGCCACCCGCCGCGCGGTCCTGCTGCTGAAGAGCGCGAACCCGGACTGGGGCTGCCAGCGCCTGCGCGACGTCCTGGAGCGGGCGGATGGCTTCGCGATCAGTCCGGGATCGATCCGCAAGATCCTGCTGGAGGACGGCTACGAGGTTGAGCTGCCGCCGTCGCGCCCCCACCCCGACAAGCCCCGTCGTTTCGAGCTGGCGCGGCCCAATGAGCTGTGGCAGACCGACCTGTTCACGTTCGTTCTCAAGCGGCTCGGGAGGCGGGTGCACCTGGTCGCCTTCATGGATGACCACAGCCGCTTCATCGTCGGCTTCGGCCTGCACGGCTCCGCGACTGGCGCGATGGTCCGCGAGGCCTTCCTCAGCGCGATCGGCCGCTTTGGGCCGCCGCTCGAGGTGCTGACGGACAACGGCCCGCAGTACACGTCGTGGCGCGGCAAGAGCGCCTTCACCAAGCTGACGGAGAAGCTCGGCGTGCGGCAGGTCGTGTCACGGCCGCGTCGTCCGCAGACTCTGGGGAAGATTGAGCGCTGGTGGAGCTCGCTCTGGTCCGAGTGCCTCGAGAAGGCGATCTTCCGCGACATCGACGACGCCCGGACGCGCCTGGGCCTGTTCGTCGACCACTACAACTTCCACCGTCCGCACCAGGGCATCGGCGGACTGGTGCCGGCCGACCGCTTCTTCGAGGCGGGCTCGACGGTGCGCGAGAGCATCGAGCGCGAGGTCCACAAGAACAGCCTGGATCTCGCGCGCCACGGAGTCCCGCGCAAGCCCTTCTACCTGACGGGCAAGCTCGGGGACGCGAACATCGCGCTGCACGCCGAGGGGGACCGGGTGATCCTCACCCACAGCGACGGCCGCCGGGAGGAGGTCCAGCTCGCGCCGACTGGACGCCGGGCGCAGCCCGGGGATCCGACGGAGCTGCCGGGGGTCGCGACGGAGATGTCTCCGTTCGCCTCGGGCGCGCTGTCGGTCGCGCCCACGGAGGAGGTGGGGGAATCGGCGTCGCCTGTGATGGCGGATACGAGCGAAGCGGGGCCGACCACTTCGCTCGAGGCCTGGGAGCCGCCGCTCGAGTCGGTGTGGCCCGCGCCGGGCTGGACGCCGCAGTGCGGAGAGGAGGACGAAGGGAGCGCTGCCGACGTCCGCGAAACCGAGTCGAACGCAGGCGCTGCAAGCGCAGCCGAGATCCCTGCTGGCGCCGTGAAGGCGCCTCACGTCGAGGTCCTCCCCGCGCCGGAACCCTCCCCGGACGACTATCCGGCCCCGCCCCTGCCCGCGCCGGGCAGCTCGGTGCTCGACGAGGCGCTGAACGGCCTGTGTGAGGCCATGGAAGAGGGGGGCGACTGATGGCCGAACCATCGAAGAAGAAACAGAAGGCGCGTCGCCAGCCGAGCGGGCCGAAGACCCTCGAGGGCAGCCGCGAAGCGAAACAGCGTGCCGCGATGATCCTCGAGGTCCTCAGCGGTGTCCGTGGGCCGACCGAGGCCTGCGAGGTGTTGGACTTGTCCCTGCCGCGCTACTATATCCTGGAGACGCGCGCCCTGCAGGCGCTGATCCTCGCGCTCGAGCCACGACCCCGCGGGCGCCGGCGCACGACCGAGAAGGTGATCGCCGAGCTCGAGGCGGAGAAGGCGCAGCTGCAGCGTGAGCTCCTGCGCAGCCAGGCGCTGATCCGCTCCGCCCACCGGGCGATCGGCCTGAAGGGGTCGAGCGAGAAGGCGAAGAAGGCGCGGAGGCGCCGCCCGAACCGCCGCTCCCGTGGGAAGAAGGTGATCGAGACCCTTCGCGACGGCCAGGACCCGGCCCCTGCGCCGAAGACCGCGCGACAGGACGCCCCATGAGTCAGGGGCCGTTCTGCTTTCCCTGTCGCCTCGGCGTCGTCCTCGCAGATGTGCCGCGGAGCGGCTGTTGGGGCGGCGTCGAGGGGACAGGGAAAGCAGAACCCAGCTTTCCCGGAGCCGAGGCAGAGACCACGAAGGAGACACGCCATGCCCGCCGGAAGACCACCCCTGGGCCCACGCCATGTCGAACGGCTGTCCGGAGACGAGGAGTCGAAGCGCCGCCTGCGCCTGTTCCTCGAGACCCTCGCCGGCACGAAGAGCGTGCTCGAGGCACGCACCGAGCTCGGACTGAGCGAGTCGCACTTTCACGAGCTCCGCAGGCGCGCGCTCCAGGCCGCGGTGGACGAGCTCTCACCACGCCCGGCCGGCCGGCCCACGAAGGCGGAGCCAGCGGAGACCGAGGAGCTCCGGGCGCTTCGCAAGCGGGTCGTGCGGATGGAGACCGAGGTCAAGATCCAGGCCACCCGTGCGGACCTCGCCGCGCTGATGCCCCACCTGGTGCGGCGCCCGGTCGAAGATCGGATGCGCCAGGAAATGGCGCAGCTCGACGCGGCGGAGGAGACGATCTCCCCAGGAACTGCCGGAGCGGAAGGCGACAAGCCGCCCCGAGTCCGGAAGCCCCGCTCCCGCCTCGGACGCAAACGCCGCCTGCGCAAGCGGCGAAAAAAGGGGGTCGAGAGCGCCGGAGGGAGCGCCGAAGGCGCGGGCGTGTAGACCGACGGGAGCGCCGAAGGCGCGCCCGCGACCGGGAGCGCGAGCGGCGGGCCCTGCGCCAGCGCTGCGTTGCGCTGGCCGACGAGCTCGGCATGTCCGCGCGCTGTTTTGGGCTGCGGGCAGGGCTCTCTCCGCGCACTGTCGCACACTGGGCACGAGGGAGGGCCTGCGCCGCGAGACGCCGGGTCGGGCGCCCCCAAAAACGGCTCCCGTGGCGCGAGCGAAAGCGCGTGGTCCGTTTTCTGTGCGAGAACGGCCTGCACTTCGGACTTCCGACGCTCCAGGCGCAGTTCCCGGAGCTCCCGCGCGCCGCGCTGCGGGAGATCCTGCAAGCCTGGCGAGAGCACGCCCGACGTCACCACACCGAGCGCTACTGCCGCCTCGAGTGGACGCGTCCTGGCGCGGTCTGGGGGGCGGACTTCACCCGCCCACCGGAGCCCATCGACGGCTTGTTCCCGAGCGTGCTGATGGTGCGCGATCTCGCGAGCGGCTACGTGCTCGCGGCGGAACCCGTCGCCGCCGAGGACGCGCCTTCTGCGCACGCTGTGCTCTCGGCGCTGCTCGAGGAGCACGGGCCGCCGCTGGTGCTGAAGCTCGACAACGGGAGCGCCTTCATCGAAACGCGTTTCCGTTCCCTGGTCCGCAGGCACGCCGTGCGGATTCTCTACAGCCCGCCACATACGCCGAGCTTCAACGGCAGCGTCGAGGCCGGCAACGGCTGGTTCAAGCGTAGCGTGCGCCACGCTGCGTTGCGCGCAGGACGAGCGTGGTGGACGGTCGCCGACCTCGCGACGGCGCGCGACCAATGCAACCGTGTGCGCCGACCGCGAGGTCCGAGCTCCCTCACGCCGGCCAGGAGGTGGTCGCAACGTCGGCCGCTGTGCGCCGGAGAGCGTGAGGGCTTTCTCGCTTTTGTCGCGAAATGCGAACATGAGGAGCGCGCACGACGAGAGCTTGCTATAACAAAAGAGGTCAGCCGGTCAGAGCAAGCGTCGATCGGCCGACATGTGCTGTCACGCTCATTGGAAGAGTGTGGCTTTCTTCGCTACCGAAGAGGCCGAATTACTCCGGCGATTTCGAGGCGTTGATGCGCAAGAATTACGTGTAGGACACACGAGCGAGGCGAGATGCTATCGACGACGTCAAATCTCAGCTATCCTCACTCTTCTCCGAAAACAACGTAAGGAAACGAGGCAAATCACTAGAGGGCATTCTCAACAGGTTGTGTCAGATTGGCGGCGTGTTGGTTCGTGAAGCGTTCACGAGAGTGAAGCCGGGCCACGGGATCGTTGAGCAGATCGACGGCGTGATACGAATTGATGGCATTTCATATCTGGTCGAAATGAAATGGGTGAAAGATAGTGTCGGACGTGCCCCGATTTGCGAACACCTAGTAAGGGTCTACGGGCGGGCCGATGTCGGTGGGATAGTGATATCTAGCAGTGGATTCACAAGTGCAGCGATAGAGGAGTGCCGAATCGCTCTATCGCAAAAAACTGTCGTCCTCGTTGATCTCCGCGAGATCGTCTTTCTTTTAGAGTCCTATTCAGATATTGTCAACTTCTTTAGGGAGAAAATTGCAGCTGCACAACTGGAGCGAAATCCTTACAAGGTAGTATGTTGACTGCTGGAAGATGGCGATCTCTCAGTGCGGGGATCGCCGGCGTTGGACGAATTCTGAGTCGAGGTGCTGAAAGTGGAAGTGTCAGA
>JAUIEM010000029.1 GCA_030428695.1 bacterium | reverse complement strand
GAGCAGCTCGCGCAGCTTGTCTTCGTGCACACCGGGACTCCCTGTCCCCGGGCCGGCGAGCCGAGGACCTTTGCGACGACGCCAGAAGTATGGGATATTGGGGTCGTCGATGCCAACAACGGCGGCCCGAGGCGCCCCCGGCGCCCCGGCGGGGCCATGGGCGGGTGCTCGCGCAGCGCTGCGGCCGGGCCGGCGCCGCGGCGTGAGGCCGCGCTGCCGGTGCGTAGAAAACAGCCGGGCCCTGACGAACGACGAGTGGAGAGCGTGCAGGACGACGCGTACGGCGAAGCCTTTTCTCGCGTGGCGATGACGCTGGGCTACGCCCATCGCGGCCACGTCGAGCATGCCCTCGCGGCCCGCAACCGGGGCGACCAGCGACCCCTGTGGCTGGCCCTGGTCGACGCGGCGGAGATCCCCTTCGACGTCCTCGACCTGATCGAGCGCAAGGTCGAGAAGCTCAAGGACCCCTGCCCCGACTGCGGCACCGTGCGCTACCGCTATCTCAAGCGCGTCAAGGTCGCCGTTCCCTGCCCCGTGTGCGAGCCTGGCGCGGCCGTCGAGTCGCCGCTCTTCGCCCGCGCGAAACCCGCGTCGGCGCGGCGCTCCGGGCGCGCTGACGAGGGGGCGAAGCGCGCGGGGAAGACGCGTCCGGCGGCTCCCGCGTCGAAGCGCACGAAGCCGGAAGCGAAGCCCTCGGCAGGACCCGCGGTGAAGCCGGGGTCGGGCCGCTCCGGGGCGAAGGCGAGCGCGGCGCCCCGGGCCTGGACCAGCGTGCCCGGCATGTTCAGCGCGCCGCCGCTCAAGAAGCCGACGGCCCCGCCGTCCGCTGCCCCCGAGCAGGTCGCCGCCGGCGCGGGGCCGCGCCCCCCGACCGCGCGGCACGACCGGCCGAGCCGCCGGGTGCAGCGGACCCGGCGGTCGGTGCGCCCGCCGCCCCGCGATCCGCGGCGGCGCACATCGAGCGCCGACGACCACAACTTCGTGCCGGTCTTCCATGCGGACACGGGCCCGCGCAAGAAGCCGCGCAAGCTGTCGCGGGCGCTGGTGTACGTGCTGCTCGCGGTCTTCGCCTTCGCCTTCGTCATGATCCTCGAGCATCTGAACGAGACCACGCTGCCCGCCGTCGACCGGGCGCTCGCCCCCGCGCCGCCGCTGATCGGTGCCGCCGAGCGTGGCGGTCGCTGGCGCTACGGCGACTTTCAGCTGCGGCCCGTCGCGGGCTACCGCGTCCGCGCGGTGGTCCTCGCCGCGCGGCAGGACCCGGGCCCGCGGGGGCGCGTGATCCCCTACGAGCTCGCGCTCGGCTGGGGGGAGCTCTCGAATCCCCGTCGCATCGCGGAGGCACGCATCTCCATCGAAGGGCACGCCCTGACCGTCGACGGCCTCGGCGAGACCTCCGCCGACTACCTCGGCATGATCCCGGCCAACGCCGTGATCGGCTCGCTGTTCGCCAAACAGGTCCGGCCCGGCAGCATCGTCGAGCTCGTCGGCACGCTGGTCGACGTCGAGGGCGCCGGAACGAGCTGGTCGACGGGGACCGGCCCGGGCGAGGCGAAGCTGATCTGGGTCCGCCAACTGCAGCTCGAGTGAGCTCCGCGGGCTCACGCGGGGTGGGACCGTCGCCAGCGGGTGAAGAACAGGCGCGCCGCGTCGGCGCTCCAGCCCTCCTCCTCCGCGCCGCTGTTGAGCCGCTCGGCGATCTCCTTCCAGGTCGCGCGGCGGGCCCGCAGCCGGGCGATGGTCCGGGCGAGGCGGCGGCGCTCGCGCGGACGGCGCAGGCTGCCCTGCAGCTCGGGACGGTAGGCGCGCTCCCGCAGCTCGCATAGCAGGGAGCGGATGTACGGACGCTCCCGCAGGGGCAGCGCATCGACTTCGTGGCAGTATCGCATCGGCATCTCCTCCTGGCGGGTCACGAGCAGAACGTGTGCCACAAGCGGGGCCGGCCGCCCGGGGGGCGTGGCCGGCGATGTGTCTGACACCATCGGACAGCCGTTGTCGGAAGTCCTCCGACAGGGCGGCGTTCCGGCGAAAGTTGATGTACAATACGGTGTCACCGCCCATCAGCATCGCGCAAGTCAGGTCATAGCGAGCCCACGCCGACGGATCATGAACCGGAACACCGCGTACAACGAGGCCTTTGCCCGCATCGCCACACAGCTGGGGATGATCACCGCCACGGAGGTGCGTGAGCTCGGTGTGGACGGCGCCGCGCCGGAGTGGGACCGGATCGTCGGCAAAGCAGGCCTCGACAAGATCCAGATCAACATGATCGAGGCCGAGCTGGTCCGCCTGGTCGAGGTCTGCACCCGCTGCCGCAACATGCGCTACCGGGTCGAGCGCAGCGAGCCGCTGACGACCCCCTGTCCGCGCTGCGTGCCGCCGCCGAAGCCGGCTCCTGACCGCCTCCCCTCGAGCCGGCGTGGACCGGCGCGCCCGCCGTCTTCCGGGCGTCCGCAGCCGGCGCGGGAGGAGGTCGGGATCCCGCCGGCGCCGTCGAGCACCCGGCGCAAGGCACGCTCGGCCTTCGGTGCGCCGCGCCCGTCCGGTGCGGCGCGCGAGAAGAGCGTCACGCCGTTGCGCAAGCGGGATGAGACGGGCACGCGCAAGCGCGGCGCGATCGCCGAGCGCTGGCGCGAGCCGGCGCGACCTGTCACCAAGCGGATCAACCGTGATGTGATCGTCCAGGGGGGCCGCCCCAGCGACGTACCGAAGCCGCGCTCCGGCGCGCGCGGGAAGAAAAAGGGCAGGAAGACCGGCGCGCAGGCCTGGTGGACGAAGCCGCGGGTCATCGGCCCCGGGCTCGCCGTCCTCCTCCTGGTTGTGGGCTGGGTCCTGTGGCCGGCCGCCCCCGTCCGCTATCCACCAGGGGTTCAGGTCGCGCCGCACGGTCCGACCGTCGGAGATGCCGACCGGGGCGAATGGAAGCGGGGTGCGTTCGAGATCACACCGTTGCGGTCGTTCGCGGCGAGCGCCCGCGTCCTCGAGCACAAGAGCTATGCGGGTGACCGGGAAGCGGAGGTCGCGCCGATCGATCTCCTGCTCGGCTGGGGTCCGATGTCCGACCAGGAGCACATCGACCGCGTCGACTACCAGCTCGCCAACCGCTCCTTCACCTGGTGGTACGACGCAGACATGCGGCCCGAGACGATCATCCTGCACTCGGCGCTTCTGCACATCATCCCCGTGCACCCGTCGCTTGTGACGCGGCTCGCTGCGCTGCGGAGTGGGGAGCTGATCAGCCTCTCGGGCTACCTCGTCGAGGTCCGCACCGAGGACGGCTGGACGTGGCGCAGCTCGACCTCGTTCAACGATGCCGGTTCCGGCTCGACGGAGATCCTGTGGCTCGAGTCCTTCACCGTGAAGCCGCGACCGTGACGGCCGCGCCCGATCTCCGGCAGCAGCGTGACGTGCGTCGCGCCCACGCCCGCCAGGTCGCGCGGCGCTACCGGCCCCAGGGCCGCTTCGCGGAGGGGTTCGCGCGCGGCAAGATCAGCGCCGACCCCGCCTACTTCCAGGTTCTCGAGCGCCTGCCGGGCCGCCCGGGGCGGCTGCTCGACATCGGCTGCGGGGAGGGCTACCTGCTCGCGCTGGTCGCTGCCCTGCGCCCGGGCTGGAGCCTGCACGGCCTCGACCACGACCCGCGCCGCGTCGCGTCCGCCCGGGCAGCCCTCGGGGACGAGGTCGCGTTGCAGGTCGGCGATGCCCGCGCCGTCGACCTCCCCGTCTGCGATGTGGTGACCTGTCTCGACGTCCTGCACTACCAGGAGCCGGCTGCCCAGGACGCCCTCCTGCGCCGGCTGTACGCCTGTCTGCGCCCGGGAGGCATGCTGTTGGTGCGGGACGGCGTCGCGGGGGAGGGCTGGCGCTCGCGCTGGCTGGCCTGGAGCGAGAAGCTCGCGGTGGTGCTCGGCCGGCATCGCGGCGACGGCGTGTTCCTCCGCACCCGCGCGCAGCTGCGCGCGGCGCTGGCCGCCCTCGGCTGTCGCGTCGAGGTCGTCGACTGCCGCAGCGGCACGCCGTTCGCCAACACGCTCTTCGTCGCGACCCGGGCGACCGCGGAGGTGCTGTGATGGAGGAGGGGGTGCGGATACTCGTCGTCGAGGACGAGGTGACCGTTGCCCGGTTCATCGACCGCTGCCTGCAACGCTTCGGCTACACGGTCACGTGTGTGGCGACCGCGGCGGAGGGCGAGCGCCTGGTGGCGGAAGGGCCGGGCTTCGGGTTGCTGATCCTCGACCTCAGCCTGCCGGATCTGCCGGGGGCGGTGCTGCTCGAGCGGATCAGGGCGCGCGCGCCCGCGCTCCCGGTGCTGGTCGTCAGCGGCGCCCCGTGGACGCCGACCGCGGCGCGCGCGGCCTTCCTCGCCAAGCCCTTCGGGCCCGCGGAGCTGGCGCAGGCGGTGGAGGCCCTGCTCGACCCCGGATCGGAGCCGGCAGGCGGCTGAGGCCTGGGGGTCAGTCGAGGCCGAAGTGCTCCCAGCACACCGCGCGGATCGTGTCGAGGGAGGCGGCCAGACCGTGGTCGTCGTCGACCTCGATCAGGCGCACGTGGAAGCGCGTGGCGGCGTAGTGCCGCGAGCTCTCGATCGGCACCACCTCATCCCGTCGGCCGTGGATGATCACCGTCGGGCAGGGCACGTCCGGGAGCGCCGGGTGCGTGCGGGCGTCTTCGATCAAGCCGAAGGAGACCGGCACCGTGCGCCCTTCCACATCGGGGAAGGGGTGGCTGCCTGTCGCCTCCCAGCGCTTCCAGGCCTCGGCCCCGAGCCGCTCGGACCAACGATCCGGCAGGCCGAAGCCCGGGCATAGCAGCACCAGCCGGGTGACCCGCGCCGGATGCAGCTCGGCCCAGCGCGCGGCGAGATAGCCGCCGAGGCTCGAGCCGATCAGACACCAGGGTTCGTCGTCGCGCGCGTCGAGCGTGTCGGCGTGAGCGAGCGCGGCGCTGTAGGTCAGCGCGCCGAAGGAGGGCCGGTTGAGGTCGGGCAGCTCGAGCTCGAATCCGGCCGACGCGAAAGCGCGCGCCAGCCAGGTTCCCTTGCGGGAGCGGCTGCTCGATGCGAAGCCGTGCCAGTAGGCGTAGCGTCGCCGTCTGGAGGCTTCTACTTGGTCGCCGCCCACTTGCGGATCTCGGTGCGGAGCCACTCGTCGGCCTTGTCGGTGAACTTGTAGTTCTGCCGGATGTAGGCCATCGTGTCCTTCTCGACATCGGTGTACGTGTCGCCGTCGGCGATCAGCTTGTACATCTCCTGCGCTTCGGCCATCGAGATGCGGCCGTCACCCTGGCCCGCGGTCGCTTCCTTGGCGTAGTCGAGGAGGGCGCGCTTGTACTTTTTGCCGTCGATGATCTGGTAATAGGATTCGGACATGGCGGACTCCTTGCGTGAGACGGAAATAGACGTCGAATGACGACATTCTGCCCCGTCCCCGCGGCCATTGCAAGTCTCCGGACGCGATCGCGCGACCGCGGCGCCTGCCGGCTCAACCGAGACCCGCGCGCAGCTGACCGAGCCCGTCGGAAGGCACGCCGTGGCGGCTGGCGAGCGCCGCGTACTGCGCGAGCAGCAGGCGGGTCTGATCGCCGACCTTGCTGAAGTGGTAGGCGAAGTAGGTCTCGAGGTCGAGGGGCACGACCCGCGGCGCGAGCGTGATCACCAGCCTCGCCAGCCCCGGCCGCAGCAGGCGCAACCAGAACGGGGGGGCGACGCCGAGCTCGGCCGCGATCGCGCGGCAGGCTTCGTCGGCGGCCCGGAGCGCGTCGCGCAGGCGATGCCCGCGCTTCAAGGTCGAGAACGACCAGCCGGCGAGCTCGAGGGAAGCCATCAGCGGCATCAGCACGCCGCTCCCGAAGCCGGACATCTGCTCGAGCTGCGGATCTTCCTTCGCCGCGCAGCCGCCCGCCCGCAAGGCCCCGATGACCTGCGCGGCGCGAGGGCCCTTGAAAGGCTGGGGCGACAGCGGCGGCAGCCAGTAGGCGATGCCGGGCTCGCGCAGCCTCTCCCCGGGCAGCGGGGCCTGGTAGCTGACCATCGAGATCAAGCCGCTGACCAGACGCTCCGCGGGCACCCGCTCGAGCAGCCAGGCCTGTGCCTCCGGGCCGGGCTGCAGGGCGACGATGGTCGCGTCCCCGAGGGCGGCGGCGAAGGGCTCGAACCACGGGCGGCAGAGCGCCGTCGTCGAGATGCAGAGCCAGACCTGGTCGAAGGAGTGCGCGCCGAGCGCGGAGACCTCGCTCAGGCAACCGTCCGCGCGGAGCTGCCCTGGGCGACGCCCGCGGTTGAGGTCGTACAGTGTCAGACCGGCCTCGCAGGCGGCCCGGTACTTCGGGCGCACGTACAGCCACACCTCGGCCCCGCCACGCTGCAGGTGCCAGGCGTAGACCGCTCCGACGGCTCCGGCTCCGACGATGAGGATCTTCACGCGCTCGCTCCCGCCGTTCCGGGCGGCGCAGGCCGCGGCCATCCGAAACTCTTGTGGCCGCTTTCGACCGATACCCTTACACTGACTATCACAGAAACCCGCACGGGTTGGTAGAGGCCGTGGAGGAATCGTGAGCAGCGTTACACACATACTCGGCAAAGCCGTGGATATGGGAGCCTCCGACGTCCACCTCTTCTGTGGCCTCAAGCCGCGGGTCCGGATCGACGGCTCCCTCGAGTGGCTCGACGAATACCCTGAGGTCGACGACAGCTTGATCGAGAGCATCATGGGAGAGGTGCTGACCGAGAAGCAGAAACGCCAGTTCGAGGATGAGCTCGAGCTCGACACCGGGTTCTCCGTGCCGGGGCTCGGACGCTTCCGCGGTAACTTCCTGCAGGAGGCCAAGGGGCCGGGCTGTGTCTTCCGGCTCGTGCCGACCGAGATCCCGACCCTCGAAGAGATCGCGATGCCGGCCGTCATCTCCGAGATGTGCCAGCATCACCAGGGGCTGGTCCTGGTCACCGGCCCGACTGGCAGCGGCAAGTCGACCACGCTCGCGGCGATGGTCAACCTGATCAACCGCTCCGTCAAGCACCACGTGATCACGATCGAGGATCCGATCGAGTTCATCCACCCGTCGATCATGTCGACGGTGACCCAGCGCGAGGTCGGAAAGGACACCAAGGGCTTCCTGGTCGCCCTGCGCTCGGCGCTGCGCGAAGACCCGGACGTGATCCTGGTCGGCGAGCTGCGCGACCACGAGACGATGGGGATGGCGTTGCGCGCGGCCGAGACCGGTCACCTGGTGCTGTCCACCCTGCACACGACCTCGGCGGTCGGGACGATCAACCGCTTCGTCGAGACCTTCCCGTCCGACAGCCACGATCAGGTGCGGCTGCAGCTCGCCCAGGCGCTGCGTGGCGTCGTCTCCCAGCGGCTGCTGCCCCGGGCAGACGAGCGGGGGCGGATCGCCTGCGTCGAGATCATGGTGATGAACCCCGCGGTCTCCGCCTTGATCCGTGAAGGCAAGACCCACCAGATCCAGTCGCAGATCCAGACCGGACGCAAGGCCGGTATGCAGCTCTTCGACCAGGAGCTGCTCGACCTGCTCAACGACGCGATCATCACCCACGACGTCGCGATGGCGAATGCGTTCGACAAGAACAGCTTCGCCGACGCGGTCAAGAAGTACCACAAGTCCTCCAAAGGCCGCCGCATTCGGGCCAAGCGCCCGACCTGGCGGGGGGGCAGGGTCGAGGAGATCCGCGCCTCGAGCAAGCGCCGGGGGGTTCAGGACCGGCTCCAGCAGTCGGCCCGCCGGGACGAACGCAGCGCCTACGCGCCTCCGCGCCGCAGCGTGCGCGACCAGCGCGACCCGCGCGCCTCGGCGCCGCCGCCGTCGCCGCCCCGCAAGTCCGAGCCCGCCGCGAGCAAGGAGGGCGAGGGCTTCCTCGGCGAGAGCGCGCGCTCGGGCAGCTGGCTGTTCAGCGACGAGGATGGCGACGGCCTGAGCTTCGGCGACGAGCCGAGCAGCGTCAGCGAGAAGGGCCCCGACTCCGGTTCGGGCCCCGCGCGCCAGAACACCCCGAGCTCGAAGCGGCGCCGCTCGCAGCCTCCGCCGCCGAGCGGCGGGGGGATCTCGTTCCGCAAGCCGCAGCTCGGCGGCGGCGGACGCAGCCAGCCGCGGCGCAAGGAATAGGCCGCCTCACGGCGGTCGCCAGAGACAGGGGAGGCGGGCGCTCCGCCGGTTCCCCATTTTATTTCGAAATCCCGTGACAGAACTCCCAGGTCCGCCGTCACACCGATGACAACTGGCCCCGGGGTGTGACCGACGGAGAGCGAAGGTGCCAGTTCCGGACAGCGAACTCGTCGAGCGGGCGCGCGCCGGTGACCGTAAGGCCTTCTCCAGGCTCGTCTCGCGCTACCGCAAGGACGTGCTCCGGATGGTCCGCCCCAACTGTCGTGACGCGAACGACGCCGAGGACGTCGTGCAGGAGGCCTTCCTGCGCGCCTTCAAGAGCATCGCGCGGCTCGACCGGGCCGAAGCCTTCAGGAGCTGGGTTGTGGCGATCGCCCAACATGTAGCGATGGATCATCACCGCGCGACGAAGCGCCGCCGCGCGCATCTCGAGACCCTCGAGCGCGAGAAGCGCCACGAGGCGCGCGAGGAAGTGGAGGATCCGCGCATCGAGGAGATCCAGAAGGCGATCACCAAGCTCAAGCCCCGCAACCAGCGGGTCCTCGAGCTGCGCTACAAAGAGAACCTGTCGTACAAGGACATCGCCCAGGTGACCCGGCTGCCGGAGTCGACGATCCGCGGGATTCTCGCCCGCTCGATCGCCGCGCTGCGGAAGAAGCTGGGGGGCGTGCGGACCGGAGCCCAGTCATGAGTCGCTGCCCGACCGAGGAAGAGCGCTTCGCCTACGCGGACCGCACCGCCACCGCCGAGGAGCGCACGCGCATCGCGCCGCATCTCCGGCGCTGCGCGAGCTGCGCGGACGAGGTGCGGCAGATCGAGAGCCTGATCCAGGACGTCTGCACCGCCTACGCCACCTGGCCGGAAGATCTGCCGAGCTCGCCCGTCATCGCGCCGCCGGCCAACGATGTCGCCGGCCCCGCCGAGATCCCCTACGACGAGGAGTCTTCGATCGAGGTGCCGGACATCGCGCCGGACGCCGACTTCGCCGAGGCGGCGCCGAAGGTGGCGCGAGCGCAGGCCGAGCCGCTCCCGAGACCCGACTCGTCGCGCTCGAAGAAGGGCGTGCGTGGCCTGCTGCCGCGCTGGAACGTGCCGGGCTACCGCTTCATCGCGCCCTTGCAGCGCGGGGGCATGGGGGCGGTGTACGTCGCCCTGCAGGAGTCGATGGACCGCCAGGTCGCGATCAAGGTGCTCGCGCCCTCGCTCGCCTCGGACCCGCAGTACGTCCAGCGCTTCGAACGCGAGGCCAAGGCCTGCGCGCGCTTGCGCCACCCGAACATCGTCCAGGTCTTCGACGTCGGCACGGTCGGGCGGCGGCCCTTCCTCGTGATGGAATACGTCGACGGCACCGACCTGCACAAGCGTCTCAAGCGCCGACCTCTCAAGGTCGGCAAGGCGCTGGCCCTGGCGATCGCCGTCGCCAGCGGGCTCGAGCGGGCGCACAACGAGAACATCATCCACCGGGACATCAAGCCCGCCAATGTGCTGATCGGCAAGGACGGTACGGTCAAGCTGACCGACCTCGGGCTCGCCAAGCACGTCGACGAGAAGGGGGGCAGCCTGACCGCGGTCGGCACCAGCCTCGGCTCGCCGTCCTACATGCCGCCCGAGCAGGCCAAGGACTTCAAGCAGGTCGGCCCCCAGGCGGACGTGTACAGCCTCGGCGCGACCCTCTACCACGCCCTGTATGGCCACCCGCCCTTCGAGGGCGACAACAGCCTGCAGGTCCTGCAGATGGTGCTGCTCGAGGAGCCGGAGTTTCCCGACGAGCGCGCGGACATCCCCGAGGGCCTCGTCGAGCTCTTGAAGATCTGCCTGGCCAAAGACCCCGCCGAGCGCTACAGCGACGGCGCAGAGCTGCTCGAGGCCCTGCGCGAGGTCGAGGCCGGGCGGCGTCCGCCGCGACCGCGTGCCAGCCCGGTCAAGCGGCCGAGCGGGCGGGTGGCCCGTCGCCGGCGCGGGGCGCGCGGCGAAGCCGGCAACAGCGGCACGTCGCCCTTCCTGTTCATCGGCATCGCGGCGGCGGCGGCGATCCTGCTCGCGATCAGCGCGGCCCTGTACCTCCGCGGACGCACCCAGGAGACGCCCCGGCAGCCCGATGACATCGTCGAGACGCCGGCAGATGAGCCCTCCGACCTGCTCCCCGAGGCTCCGCCGCAGGCTCCCCCGGTCGACACCGAGCGCGTCGCCGCCCTCGAGCGCAGCATCGCGGCTTTCGCCGAGCGGGGGGACATCGACGGGGTCAACCGCGAGGTCTCGGCGCTGCTCGAGCTCGACCCGGAGTACGATGACGAGGCCCTCCAGACCTGGCGCTCCGAGGCGTACACGATCCACGATACGCGCAAGGCGCAGGCGGCCTACCGGCGCGACCGGCCCGAGCTGTACCTCGCCTTCCGCGACGGCGGCGTCGACGCGGCCCAGCGCTTCCTCGGCCGCTTCACCCGCGAGTTCAGCGAGTCGGACGCGGTCGAGGCCCTCGCCCGTGACCGTATGGACCTCGACGTCCTCGACCGGCTGCGCGAGAGCGCGCTGTCCCGCCTGCGCGGGGAGATCGATCGCGAGGTCGAGCTGCACCTCAGCGACGGGTACGTCGCCCGCGGCCAGCTGCTCGCGGTCAACGGTCCGACCCTCGAGCTGACCGACGAGCTGATCGACTTCCGCGAGCTCTCCGCCGACGAGCAGCTGCGCTGGGGCGAGGTCGGGAAGGACGACGAGCTGGTCGCGTTGAGCTACATCGAGCCGAGCCGGGCCTACCGGTCGGTGGCGGCGAGCCTCAACATCCCCGAGGAACGCTATGAGCAGGTGATGCTGTTCTTCAACACCGAGGCGGAGACCTTGCTCGAGGAGGCCGAGCTGGCCGGCGAGGCCCAGGACGCCGAGCTGCAGTACCAGCTCCTCGCCGAGCTCGACGGCTACCGCGAGGCGGAGCCCTTCCTCGCCCGCGGCCGGGAGATGAACCGCTTCGTCGACCAGGCCCTGACCTACATCGCCCAGGCCGGCATGCCGCGGGAGAACAACCCGCGCCCGCCGCGTCCCGACCGCACGCCCCCGCCGCGCGACAACAACCCGGCCGGCCCGGGCGTCGACGAGGGCGCCGTCGCGTCGGTCAGCGAGCCGCCGGCCGACCTGAGCACCGCGCAGGCCCTGAAGATCCTGCAGGGGCTGATGACGCCGCGGGTGATCGCCCTGGAGGAAGAGGGACGCTACGCGGTCGAGTACACCTTCGCCGCCTACGAGGAGTTCGAGGACTGGGACCTGCACATCCCGAAGGGCTTCGATCAGGTCTGCAAGAGCAACTGGGCCCTCCGCCAGGAGCTGCCGCCCGAGCTCGCCGTCGTCGAGGACTTCAAGCGGGTGACGGATGCGGACCGGCAGGTGCTGTTCGGCAAGGGCTGGAAACGCCTCCTGTGGCTCGACCTCGAGTTCGAAGGGGCGCTGACGGTCGAGGTCGACATGCTCAGCCTCGACGGCCGCAACCTCGGCATCGGCATCGGCGAGGCCGGGCGCCTGCTCTGGGGCGTGCAGGGCTTCCAGACCCCGCGCCTGGTCGTCGATCCGGCCGACGCGAACAGCCCGATCGCCCGTCGCTACGCCGAGAACTTCGACGATCACGGCGGCGGTCGCAAGAACGCGCTGGTCTGGGAGCAGATCTACCTGTACGAGATGGCGACCGACACCAACACCAAGAACCAACCGAGCCCCAACGAGCAGATCGAGGTCTCGCTGCACTACACCCCGGACGAGTCCGGCCACGCCGCGGTGCGGCTCGTCGACCGCTCGCGCCCCGACCGCCCGAAGGACCTGCTCGCTGCCGAGATCGACTCCTTCGACAGCCCCCAGGTCGCCCTCGGCACCTTCGGCAGCCAGGTCGCGATCAGCCGCGTCCGCATCGAGTTCGGCATCAGCGACGCCGAGCTCGCCAAGCTGAAGAAGGACTGACCCTCCACGGCTCCCGCTGGAAGCGCGCCGCCGCATCGCTACGATCGGGGGCAACGCACAAGGAGGGAGACCGATGGAGCTCACCGGAAAGCGCGCCCTGGTCACCGGGGCCTCGAGCGGCATCGGCGCCGCTATCGCCCGCGCCTTCGGAGCCCGGGGGATGAGGGTCGCGCTGACCGCCCGACGCCGCGCGCGCCTCGAACAGGTCGCCGCGGAGGTCCGCGACGCGGGCGGAGAGGCGCTGGTCGTGCCGGCCGATGCGCGCCAGGAAGACGCGCTGCTCGCGGTCTTCGCGGCCGTCGACGAGGCCTGGCAGGGCCTCGACGTGCTGGTCAACAACGCTGGCCTGGGCCGCGACGCCTCGCTGCACGACGGCGCCACCGAGGCCTGGCGGGAGATGCTCGATGTCAACGTGCTCGCCGTCGCGATCTCGACCCGCGAGGCGCTCGCCCGCTTCCCGGAAGAGGGCGGCCACATCGTCAACATCGGCAGCATGTCCAGCCACCGCGTCCCGCCGTCGGGCAACTTCTACAGCGCGACGAAGTTCGCGGTCAAAGTGCTCAGCGAGCTGACCCGGCTCGAGCTGCGCGCGAAGGGCAGCCCGAGCCGGGTCAGCCAGATCTCGCCCGGCTTCGTCGAGACGGAGTTCTTCGAGGCGATGACCGGCGACCCGGAGGCGGCCCAGGAGGTGATCGCCCGCATCGGCACGGTGCTGTCCGCCGAGGACATCGCCCGCTCGGTGCTGCACGTGCTGGAAGCGCCGCCGCACGTCTCGATCCACGACGTGTGGCTGCGGCCGACGGACCAGCGGACGTGAACACGCAGACCGGCGCGCGCGGGCGCTGGCTGGTGCTGGCGACGAGCGCGGCGCTGCTCCTGCTCCTCGGCGGCCTGGCGGCCGGCGGCTGGCTCGCCTGGAGGCAGCGCGCGGAGGTGTTCGGCGAGGCCCGGGTGTCGCTGCGGGGTCGGCCGGTCGCGGTCGACTGGACGGCGGTGCTGCCCCCTGCGGAAGATCCGGACGGCTTCCGTCCGGCGACCGTGGAGCGCGGGCGCCTCCAACCCGGAGACATGCGCTCCTTCACAGAGGAAGACTGGCTGATGGTCGAGGTCCGCGACGGGCTGGGCGAGGTCGCGATGGTCACCCGCTACGGGCTACGAGGCAGCGTGCAGAAGTCGCCCGGCCGTCCCCCCGTCCATGCGATCGTCGCCGTCTTCCGCCGCCCCGACCAGCGGCGGCCGCTGGCCTGGGAGCGGGACGCCGAGCTGTCCTGGCGGGGGGAGACCCTGTGCGTGGCGCTGCGGGTCGGCCCGCTCGGCGGCTCCTACACCACCGGCCTGCGCTTCTGCTTCGACGACGAGGAGCTGGTCCTGGTCGCGCCGGATCACTCCTCGAACTGACGGTGCTGCGTGCCGCCGCCGGGGGTGATGTGCAGCACCTGGGCGGCGCGCAGCACGACGAAGCGGTGCCACACGCCGCGGGGCACGACCGCGCCGTGCTCGGGGCCGAGCTCGAGCCGCTGGCTGTGCGGGCCATCGCCGAGCACCAGGATGACCTTCCCGGAGAGCACGTACACGGCTTCCTCGCCTGCGGGGTGCATCTCCCAGGTGTCCCAGTCGCGGTCGAAGGTGTAGATCGCGACCAGGCGGCCCTCGTCGAGCTCGGGGTGCTGCCCCTCGGCCACTTCCTCCCAGAAGTCCGGCGTGATAGGGACGGGCCGCGCGTCGCCTGCGCCGACGAGGTGCAGATAGGTCTGGCGCAGGTCGAAGATGCCGTCGTCCATGACGGGCTCCTCCCTGTGGATCGGCTGGCGGGGGTGGGCTCCCAGTCTACAGCACGGCGGCGGCGGGCGGCAGGTTTTTCGGAACCCTGACGGGTCCGCGGAGTCTCAGAGGGGACACGCGGCCCGGCGCCGCAAACAGAAAGGAGACCGACCATGCGCACCCTCTCGATCCTCTTCATCCTCGGCAGCATCGCCCTCGCCGACATCATGCCCCCGTCCTGGAGCAACCACCGCGTCGAGTCCGCGAACGGCAGGTTCTACGCGAGCATCGTCGAGATGTACGGCGTGCCGATCCCCGGCTCCGATCGCACCTCGTGCTGGCAGACCTTCTGGATGCTCAGCGTGCACGACGCCGAGACCGACGCCGTGCTGTGGACCACCGAGCTCGCCTGGGACGGCTACGAAGGCGGGCTGCTCAGCGACGACGGCAAGGTCTTCGCGCGGGTCGCGAGCTTCCACGCCGAGGTGCGGGTCTGGCGCGAGGGCGCGCTGATCGCCCACTACGACGGGGACGAGCTGCGGCTGGCTCCGCACCGGATGCTGATCTGCGGTCAGCACACCTTCGCCCGCGCCGAGCTGGCGCCGGTCTGCAAGTGCTTCCCCGAAGGCGCGCTCGTGCTCGAGGACCACGCCGGCGGCGTCCGCCACGTCGATCTCGCCGACGGCAGCCTGCGCTTCTGAGCCTACTGACCTCAGCGTCAGTTCTGTCCCGGTCCGTCGGGCGGGGGTAAACCCCGCCCCTACATTGGATTCCGACGCACACCACGGGTGATCTCGGACGTGCGGCATACAAGCCATGCCTCGCTCGGGCTGATGGTCCTATCCGAATGTAGGGGAGGGGTCTACCCCCTCCCGCGAAGCGGGAGGAGGTAACGTGACTGGACTCGTGAGACGGCCTCGTAAAACCCCGCCCCTACCCCAAAGGAACGCACACACCGAGGTAGGGGAGGGGTTCACCCCCTCCCGCCGTTGGCCGGGAACCAACGCCCCCCTGGGACAGAACTTGTGCGGTGGTCAATAAGGGCACGGAAGAGAACAAGTCGAGCACCGAGGGTGCGGAATGCCTGACTTGTTCTTTTCCGGGCCCTAAAAGGCCTACTCTCCCTCTTCGGCGGCCTTCCGCACCACCTGCGTCCGCCCTTCGACCAGCTCGAGCTCGGTCGGAGCCGCCCCGGTCAGCTCCTCGAGCCGGGCGGCGAGCACCTTCGAGTGGGTCGTGATCCACAGCTGCGAGGACTCCGCCGCCTTCGCGCACAGCTCCGCGAGCGGCCCGAGCAGGTTCGGGTGCAGGCTGGTCTCCGGCTCGTTCAGCGCGAGCAGGGCCGGCGGCTCCGGGCTGAGCAGCGCGGCCGCCAGGCACAGGAAGCGCAGGGTGCCGTCGGAGAGCTCGGCGGCGGCGAAGGGGCGCTTCATCCCCGGCATCCGCATCTGGACCTCGAAGCGTCCGAAGTGGCAGGCGATCGCGAGCTCGGCCCCCGGAAACGCACCCGCGATCGCCTGCTCGAGGGCGACGATGTCCCCGCTCTCGAAGATGGTCTGCAGGGCGGCGGCGAGATCGCTGCCGTCGGCGCTGAGCACGGGGGTACGCACCCCGATCTGCGGCGAGCGCAGGGGGGAGCCCGCGTCGGTCCGGAAGGAGTGGTAGAAGCGCCAGTCGAGGAAGATCCGCGTCGCGAGGGAGAGCTCCGGGTAGCGATGGGGCTCCCGCACCTGGGGCAGCAGGGACTCGTTCCTGCGCAGGCGGAACGGGAACAGCTCGAGCCGGCCCGCATCGTTGCGCACCTTCGCGCCGTTGCCCTGGCGGTGGGCGATGCGGGTCTTGCGACCGCGGACGCGCAGGTACAGCTCCTCCTCCTTGACCTCCGGGTCGAGCTTGAAGACCGTGCCGTAGCCGACGTTGCGCCGCTCTTTCGGCTCCGGGTGCCCGAGCGTCAGCCCGTAGCAGAAATCGCGCATCGCGACCTCGACGCCCATCCGCACCGGACCCTTGTCCTTGCGCTCCCCCGCCCACAGCACCGAGGGCATGCCGCCCTCCGCGGCGATGCTGCGCGCCAGTCCACCGCGGGCCGCGACCTGCAACAGCTCGAGGGAACGGTACAGGCTGGTCTTCCCGGACGCGTTTGGCCCGACGATGACCGTGACCGGCCCGAGCGGCACCGTCAGCGCCCGGATCGAGCGGTAGTTCCGCACCTCGAGAGACAGGACGTCGTCGCGCACGGGCTCACTCCAGGAGGTCGTGCACCAGCGCCCGCTCGGCCTCGGCGATGAAGGTCGCCATCGTGCGCTCGTAGAGCGCCCGGGCGGCCTCGGGTGTGTTGTCCATCGCGGTCAGCCCGAGCCGGCCGTACTGGCCGATGCCCGCCATCATGTGGAAGACGACGCCGCGCTCGCTGGTGTGGTCGAAGTGCAGGCCGTGGCGCACCGCGACGTCGAAGATGTCCTCCGGCGTGAAGACGCGCAGCAGCTCCGACTCGAAGTTGTCGGTCGCGACGAAGTACTTGTCCTGGCCGCTCGGGGTGTGGAACACGCCCATCTCCGGGTCGTACACCCCGTCGGTCAGGAACTGCAGGGTCAGGAAGGGGTGGGTGGTGCCGCCCTTGCGCAGGTTGATCTCGATCGCGTAGGGGGTCCACGCGTCCCCTTCCCGGGCGACGATGAAGTCGAGAGCGAAGCGTCCGATCACGCCCTCCTGCGCGAGCCGCTCGCCGACCTTGAGGGCCTCCGCCGAGATCACAGCGGCGTAGGCCTGGTCGGCCGGGAACACGCAGCCCTGGTAGACCTGCCCGCTCGGCCCGCCGAGCAGCTGGTCGTGGGTCGACAGCAGCTCGACCCGGCCGAGCGGCGTGATCCGCAGCTGCACGCTCGGGCTCTCGAGCTGGTCGGCGCTGATGCGCTCCTCGACGATGCCCCCGGCGGCGAGCTTGCCGAGGAAGCTGTCGACGCTCTCCCCCGATTCGGGCAGGAGGTGCAGGCAGCGCCGCCGGATGGCGTCCGCATCCTCCGGATCGACGCCCGCGACGTCGAGCACCGCGTTGCCCTCGCCGGAGACCCCCTCGTCGTGCTTGACCATCAGCTGCCGCACCCCGGGCCGGGCGCGCACGATGTCCGCGACCGCCGCCACCAGCGCGTCGACGCTGGTCAGGTTCTCGGCGCCGAGGGGACAGGAGACGCCCGCCTCGGCGAACAGCCGCCGGCAGCCGCTCTTGGTGCCGAACACCAGGTGCTTCGGGTCGGCCCCGTACATCGGGATGCCGAGCCGCAGGGCCAGGTCGCGCTCGGAGGTCGTGGTGTTGAAGGGCACCAGGTGCGCCCGCGCCGGGTCGGGGATCAGCGCGCGGATGCGACGCAGCAGGGGCGGCCGCTCGAGCAGCTTGATCGAGAGCGGCTTCTCGGCGCCGTCGTGGGGGGAGAGCAGGAACAGCCGCCGGCGCGCGTGGCTGCCGATCACGCCGGGCAGCAGGCCGAGGTAGTAGTCGACCACCGCCGGCAGGATCGGCTGCGAGGTGATGTAGATCAGGCGCGCGAAGGGCTGGCGCAGGAGCAGGAGGAGGAACAGGAAGCGCTCCTCGTAGGCCTGCAGCTTGCTGCCCGAGAGCGGGAAGTCGACGGTCAGGGAGGGCACGACGACGATGGTCTGCGGGTCCTGGCTCAGCGCCTCGATCGAGGTCCACAGGGGAACGAGCTGCGCCTGCAGGGCGTCGAAGCGCCTGCGCAGCTCCGCTTCGGACAGGCCGAGGTCGGTCGGGACCATGGGGGGCTCCAGTTTTTCGGCGCAGTGTAGCGGAGCGGGCGGGGAGGGGAAAGGGCGCGGGCTCAAGTCCCGCAGAAGGTGCGCGTGACCTCTTCCGCCGGGGTCGGCGGCCGCTCGTATTCCGCGTGCTCCGGCTGCTCCTCGTAGGGCCGGGAGAGCACCGCGTGCAGCCGCTCGAAGGGCGCGTAGTCGCCTGCGCGGGCGGCGACGATCGCCTGCTCGATGCGGTGGTTGCGGGGGATGAAGACCGGATTGAGCGCACGCATGCCCGCGACGTCCGCTTCCTCTCCGACCCGCTTCCGCCAGCCCTCCAGCCAGGCGTCGCAGGCCTCGGGCTTGGCGAACAGCGCGCGCAGGGGCGCGGCCTCCCCGCCGTCGGCGACATCCCCGAGGTGGCGGAAGAACAGCGTGAAGTCGACCTCGCCCTCCATCAGCGCGCGCAGGGTCGCGGTGACCAGCTCGAGGTCCTCTTCCACCGGCGCGGCGATCCCGAGCTTGGCGGCGAAGCCGTCGCGGTGGGCGCGCTCGAACAGCTGCGGGTAGCCGTCGAGGGCGGCCTGGGCTTCGGCGATCGCGGTCTGTTCGTCGTCACCGATCACCGGGATCAGGCAGTTGGCGAGCTGGGCGAGGTTCCAGTGGGCGATGCGGCCCTGGTTCCCCCAGGCGTAGCGCCCCTGGCGGTCGATGGAGCTGAACACCTTGGCCGGATGGAAGCGGTCGACGAAGGCGCAGGGCCCGTAGTCGATGGTCTCGCCGGCGATCGAGCAGTTGTCGGTGTTCATCACGCCGTGGATGAAGCCGAGCTGCATCCAGCGCGCGACCAGCGCCGCCTGGCGCTGCGCGACCGCCTCCAGCAACGCCCGGTAGGGGTTGTCCGCCTCCGCCGCCGCCGGATAGTGGCGGGCGATGACGTGGTCGGCGAGCAGGCGCACCGCCTCCTTGTCGTCGCGCGCGGCGAAGTACTGGAAGCTGCCGACCCGGATGTGGCTCGTCGCGATGCGGGTCAGGATCGCCCCCGGCAGGGGACCCTCCTGGCGCAGGATGTCCTCGCCCGTGCGCACCGCCGCCAGGGCCCGCGTGGTCGGCACCCCGAGGGCGGCCATCGCCTCGCTGACCAGGTACTCCCGCACCACCGGCCCGACGTCGGCGCGCCCGTCGCCGCCGCGGGACCACTTCGTGCGGCCGGCCCCCTTGAGCTGGATGTCGCGGCGCACGCCGTCCTCGCCGACGACCTCGCCGAGCAGGATCGCCCGCCCGTCGCCGAGCTGGGGCACGAAGTAGGCGAACTGGTGCCCCGCGTAGGCCGCCGCGAGCGGCTTCGCCCCGGGCGGCACCGTGTTGCCCGCCAGCCAGCTCAGGCCCTCGTCGCCGCTCCAGCGCTCCGGATCGAGGCGGAGCAGGCGGGCGAGGGGCGCGTTGAAGGCGATCCACGACGGGTCGGCGACCGGCGTCGGCTCCTGCAGGTCGAAGAAGCGCGCGGGCAGCCGGGCGTAGGAGTTGTCGAAGGGGGGTGTGCTCATCCGTCGGTGACCGTCTTCTCCTCGGTCACGACGGCTGTCCGGGTCGGGAACATGAAGGGCACGTCGCCGTCCGCGCACCAGATCTCGACCTGCAGGGCGAGGAACTGGTCGGGGTCGAGGCGCTCTTCGGCGCCGACCCGGTCGCACAGGGTGTGGAAGTGCGCGCGCAGCAGGTCGATCTTCGCGCGCACCCGGAAGGCGACCGCCGCCTTGCAGTAGTCGGTGAAGTTGACCAGGCCGTCCCCGTCGACGTCGAAGTTGGTGAACTCCGTGCGGATCGTGCGGAACAGCGACGCCGAGGGCAGGTGGACGTCGCCGCGCTTCAGCTCCTTGCCGAAGAACTCGAGCCACTCTTCGCGGGTGGTGCGGCCGTCCTGGTTCAGGTCGGCCTTGAGCAGGTTCTTCTGGTACTTCTCGAACAGGCCGCTGTAGTACTTGACCGACTGGTCGGGCAGCCCCTTCTGCTCGAGGACCCGCTCGTAGCCGCGCTGCCGGTCTGCGAGGCTGATCGCGTCGTCGCGGTCGATGTCGTACAGGTCGAAGCTCGCGTTCCAGCGTGCCAGACGATCCATGCCGGGTCCCTCCGCCGTGTCTTCCGTTTCCCCATTATTCGCATCCGGGGCCGCCGCGCGCCAGTGTCTTGTCCGATCCCCCGCCCGCCTGCTACGGTGGGGGCCACCTCCGACGCGGAGATTCGAGCATGACGGACGAGAGCAAGGAGCTGCACGGCACCCTGAAGCGCGTGCGCTCGGTCGGCTATCGGAGCCCCTACCGGCTGGAGACCGAGGACGGCGAGGTCGAGCTGCGCGGCTGCGAAGAGGGCCTGGAAGAGCACGTCGGCCGCGCCGTGACCGTGCGCGGCGAGCACGTCGAGCGTTCGACCGGTCCGGCCGCGCCGGGCACCGAGGCGGCGACCCGCTTCGTCGGCCCGGCGCCGGTGCTGCGCTGGTTCGAGGTGTCCGGCATCGTGGTCTGAGGAAGCGGACGCCCGCGGTCCGGCATGGTACGATAGGCGTGCCCCGTTCCTGGAGGCCCGCGATGGCTCGATTCCCCCTGTTTCTCATCCTCCTCGCCGCCTGTCTGTGCGCTCAGGAGGTCGATCCGCCCTCCGGTGAGGCGAGGGCGCTGCCGAAGGAGGAGGAGCCCGAGGAGCGCGACTTCCTCGAGCTCCGCTTCACCCCCCGCGCCGTCTACCGCTTCGGCACCCCGCTGAAGGATGGCGGACGCTTCGACGCCTTCAGCGCCAGCTACGGCGTCGGCGTCGACTTCAACCTGGCCGAGGGCACCGTCCTCGGCGTCAACCTCGACTACGGCTCGCACACCTACCGCTTCACGGGCAACCGCGGCTTCGGCGGCTTCGACCCCTGGGAGCGGGTGCAGACCCTGCGCCTGGGGCTGAGCTTCCGGACCCGCATAGGCCGCTACTTCGGCCTGTTCGCCTCGCCCTCCCTGCGCTACGCCGCCGAGCCGCACGCCGACTTCGAGGACTCCCTGACCTGGGGCGCGATCGTCGGCTTCTCGGTCGGCCTCGGCCGCGACCTGCAGGTCGGCCTGGGCGTGTCGGTGTCCGAGGACCTCGAGGGCGACTACCGCGTCTTCCCGCTGCCCTACCTGCGCTGGGGCTTCGCGGAGGGCTTCACCCTGTCGACCCGCCTGCGCACGCTGAGCGGGGGCGGCCTCGAGCTCGCCTACGCGCCGCTCGAGGAGCTGGAGCTCGGCATCGGCATCGGCGTGACCGGGCTCGAGTGGCGGAACAACGACGACACCATCGGCAGCGACTCGCGCTGGCCCCTGCTCGCGCGGGTCAGCTACGCGGTGAACGACGCCTTCGAGCTCGACGTGTTCGGCGGCGTGCTGATCGAAGGGGAGCTCGAGCTCGAGGGCAGGCGCGGCGAGCGCATCGAGCGCGATCGGTACGATCCGCAGCCGTTCGTCGGGTTGCAGCTGACCACCCGGTTCTGAGGGGTCCCCCTCAAAGCGCGCCTACTCCCGCAGCCCGAACAGCTTCACCCGCACCTCGACCTCGTCGGCGTTGCGGATCGCGCCGAACATCGCCGAGTAGGGGCTGTAGCCGAAGTCGCTCTGCAGCAAGGTGAAGCTGGTCTCGCAGCGCAACGCGCCGCTCCCGGCGTCGATGCGGGCCGACACCGTCAGCTCCTTCTCGACGCCGCGCAGGGTGAAGGTGCCGGTGATGTCCCAGCCCTCGTCGGTCTTCGTGAAGCTCTTCGAGCGGAAGGAGATCTCCGGGAAGTCCTCGGTCGCGAGCTGGTCCTCCCCGTGCATGTTCTCGCGGATCTCGTCGCGGTCGTCGTCCGACACATCGTCCTCGAGCCCGTACTTCTCCCGCATCGCGCCCTCATCCGGCTCGAGCTCGGTCGCCGCGACCGTGATCGCGACGGCGCAGCCGGCCGGATCGTCGGTCAGGGTGAACGAGCCCTGCAGGCTCTGGGCGTGGATCACGTGCTCGTGGGCGAGGCGGGCGGCGATGCCCGCCGGCTTGAGCAGCGCGACGACCTCGCAGGAGTCCGGCACCAGCGTGTAGGTGTCGGCGGCGGCCGGGGCGAGGAGGAGCAGGAGGGGAAGCAGGGTGGGCAGCGCGCGCATGGAAGCTCCTCTGGGTCATCCTCCGAGGATGCGGAGGAGCTTCCAGTATAGGCTACTGCCCGACGCGCACCAGGCGTCCGGGCCGGGCGCCGGTCAGCGCGCCGTCGCGGGCGATGACCGTGCCCTTGACCAGGGTCGCGCGGTAGCCGTCGGAGCCCTGCAGGAAGCGGCGGCCGCCGGCGGGCAGGTCGGCGTGCAGGCGCGGGGCGTGCAGGCGCAGCTTGGCGAAGTCGATCACGTTGAGGTCGGCGCGCTGGCCGACGGCGACGGTGCCGCGGTCGGCGAGGCCGATGTAGCGGGCGGTGTCGTGGGCCTGCATCTTGATCAGCTGCTCGAGGGGCAGGCGGCCTTCTCGCCGGTCGCGTCCCCAGTGGGTCAGGAGGAAGGTCGGGAAGCTCGCGTCGCAGACCGTGCCGACGTGGGCGCCGCCGTCGCTCAGGCCGGGCAGGGCGAGGGGATGGGTCAGCATCGTGCGGACGTTGTCGAGGTTGTTCTCGGTGTAGTTGTACAAGGGGAAGTACAGGAGCGCCTGGCCGTCGTCCTCGAGCAGGGCGTCGAGCAACACCTCGAGCACCGGCTTGCCGCTCATCTTCGCCCGCACGCCGAGGGAGTTCTCGAGCCGCGGCTCGTAGTTCGGCTCGCTGCCGAGCGGGTGCAGGCGGAAGGCGAGCTGGTCGAGCTGGGCGAGCAGGAGGTCGGCGAGGGGCGGGATCGAGCTGTCCTTGCCGGACACCGGCTCGTTGCTCTCCTGCAACAGGCGCGCTCGCACGGCGGGATCGCGCAGGGCCGCGACGCGGTCGGCGAAGGGACGGTCGGCGATCGCCTTGTAGCTCGGGAAGCCCATGAAGGGATGGAAGGTTGCCTGCAGGCCGAGCATCACGCCGATGGCCCGGGGGGCGACCTGCAGCCGCATCGGGATGCCGCGGGCGTTGGCCTGCTCGGCCCGGGCGATGATGCGCAGCCACTGGTCGGCGGCCTGGTCGCGCTGCATCAGCGACATCGACAGGGGCCGCCCGCCGGCCGCTGCCGCCATCTTCTCGATCACGTCGAACTCGCCGTCGAAGCGCGCGTCGGAGATCGTCATGTCGAAGTCCGAGACCGCCTGCAGCACGCCGTGGTCGAGACCGCGGAAGGCCTCGGCGATGCCGATCAGCTCCGCCGCGTGCGCCTCGCTGGCCGGCGTGGCGAGGCCGTCGGCGGTGCGGTGGTTGTCGGTGCGGCCGGTGCTGAAGCCGACAGCGCCGGCCTCGAGGGCCTCGCGCACCAGGCCGCGCATCGTCGCGATGTCGTCCTCGGTGGCCGGCTCGCCGGCGGCGCCGCGCTCGCCCATCGCGTAGACGCGCAGGGCGTCGTGGGGCACGTGGCCGAGGAAGTCGATGGTGTGGGGCAGCTTGTCGATCGCCTCGAGGTACTCGGGGTAGCTCTCCCAGTTCCAGGTCAGGCCCTCGGAGAGCGCGCTGCCGGGGATGTCCTCGACCCCCTCCATCAGCCGGATCAGCCGCTCGTGGTCCGCGGTGCGGACCGGCGCGAAGCCGACCCCGCAGCTGCCGAGCACCGCGGTCGTCACGCCGTGCACGCTCGAGGGCGCGAGCTCTTCGTCCCAGGAGATCTGGCCGTCGTAGTGGGTGTGGATGTCGGTGAAGCCGGGCGTGACCAGGGCGCCCTCGGCGTCGATGGTCTCCTGCGCGCTGCCTTCGCACTTCCCGACCGCGACGATCTTGCCGTCGCGGATCGCGACGTCGCCCTGGAAGCGGGCCGCGCCCGTGCCGTCGATGATGGTGCCGCCGGTGATCTTGAGGTCGTAGTCCATCGGTTCTCTCCGTGGGAATGTGGACGTAGTATAGCAGACTTAACCGATCGGTTAACACCTCTCTCGCGAAAAAGTTTCGACGCCGTGCGCGTCGGGCCCCCGTCGACGCTTGGCCCCCCGCGTCACCATCGTGTACTCTGGCACAGGGCCCAGGGCGAGGGACGGGTATGGGCACAGAGCGGACGATCCTGGTCACCGGCTTCGAGCCCTTCGGCGGCGAGGCGGTCAACTCCTCGGCGCAGCTCGCCACCCGCCTCGGCGGGCGGACCATCGCCGGCAGGGCGGTGCGCAGCGCGGTGCTGCCCTGCGTGTTCGGCGCATCCGTCTCCCGCCTGGTCGGCCTGATCGCGGAGCACGACCCCGAGCTGGTCGTCTGTCTGGGCCAGGCGGGCGGGCGCCGCGCGCTCAGCTTCGAGCGGGTCGCGATCAACATCGCCGACGCGCGCATCCCCGACAACTCTGGTCGACGGCCGATCGATCGCCCGGTCGTCGAGGGAGGACCGGTCGGCTACTGGACGGATCTGCCGATCAAGATGGTGGTCTCGTCCCTGCAGAGCTCCGCGATCCCCGCCGAGGTCTCCCAGACCGCCGGCACCTTCGTCTGCAACCACACCTTCTACGGGCTGATGCACCACCTCGCCCGCCGTCCGGACGTGCGGGGCGGCTTCGTCCACGTCCCCTACCTGCCCGACCAGGCCGCGGCCTGGCAACGGCCGGGCGAGCCTCTTCCCCCGAGCCTGCCCCTCGACACCTGCCTCAAGGGCCTGCACCTCGCGTTGTTGGTGTCCGTGACCAACCGTCGGGACATGCGCCTGGCCGCGGGCGCGCTGCACTGAGCTGCCCGCTGCGCGCGGTGTGAATCTCGTCGCCCGCCGCGAACGGATGGAACCTTCCGCGGGCGCTCGTCGTTGTCGTCCGTAAGGCCCGGAAATCGGACCACCGCCGTCCGGTATGCACCGCTCTCGCGGGAACACGGCGGAGGTCTTCAGCGCGGGCGCGGAGCGTGGCGATGAAGAAGCTGTTCCTCCTCCTGGTCCTCGTCGGCCTCGGCCTTCTCGGCTGGACGATCTTCCAGCGCCTGCAGGAGCCCGCGCAGGCGGGCGGTCGCGGCGAACGCGGACCGGCGCCCGTCGAGGTCGCCCGGGTCACGGTCGAGCCCCTCGAGCTGCGGCGCACCTTCAGCGGCACGCTCGAGCCCCGCGCCGAGCTGGTCGTCGCGCCCAAGGTCGGGGGCCAGCTGCGCTTCCTGTCCGTCGACATCGGCGACACCGTCCATTTCGGTCAGCTCGTCGCCGGCCTCGACGACGCCGAGCTGCTGCAGGAGATCGCCTCGCACCGCGCCGACTCCCTGGTCGCGGCGGCGAACCTGTACGAGGCCCGCAGCGCCCTGACCATCGCCGCCCGCGAGCTCGCCCGGGTCGAGTCGATGCGGGTGCGGGGCGCCGCCTCCGAGACGGTGGTCGACGCCGCCCGCGCCGACCACCTCGCCCAGGAGGCGCGGGTCGAGGTCGCCACCGCCCACGTCGCCCGCGCCGCCGCGCTGCTGGAAGGCACCCGCATCCGGCTCGGCTACACGCGGGTGCGGGCGGAGTGGTCCGGCGACTTGCAGCCGCGGCTGGTCGGCGAGCGCTACGTCGACCCGGGCACGATCGTGCCCGCGCAGCGGGCGCTCCTGTCGGTCGTCGAGCTCGACCCGATCACCGGCGTGATCTTCGTCACCGAGAAGGACTACCGCTTCCTGCGCGTCGGCCAGGCGGCGCGGGTGACGACCGACGCCTTCCCCGGCGAGGTGTTCGTCGCGACGATCGCCCGCATCGCCCCGGTCTTCCAGGCCAACTCGCGCCAGGCCCGGGTCGAGCTCGCGATCCCGAACCAGGGCTGGCGGCTCAAGCCCGGTATGTTCATCCGCGCCTCGGTCGTCCTCGAGCGCGTCGAGCAGGCGGTGGTCGTGCCCGAGCGCGCGCTGACCCGGCGCGACGACGTGGTCGGCGTCTTCCTCGTCGATGAGGCGGCGCTGACCGTGCGCTGGCGACCGGTCGAGGTCGGCATCCGCGACGGCGACCGCGTCGAGGTCGTCGGGGACCCGCTCGAGGGGCGGGTCGTCACCCTCGGCCAGCAGCTCGTCGACGACGGCGCGCCGATCACCATCCCCGGCGATGCCGACCGGGAGGGCACGCGATGAACCTCCCGGGAACCAGCGTGCGGCGGCCGGTGCTGACGACGATGCTGACGCTGATCGTCATCATCCTCGGCGCGGTCTCGCTCAGCCGCCTGCAGATCGACCTGCTGCCGAACATCGAGCTGCCGACGGTGACGGTCAGCACCTCGTACGAGGGGGCGAGCCCCGAGGTGATGGAGCGGCTCGTCACCCAGATCATCGAGGAGATCATCGCGACCGTGCCCGGCGTCGAGGAGATCACCTCGACCTCCTCGGAAGGCAACAGCCGGGTGCGCGTCAGCTTCGCCTGGGGCACCGACATCGGCACCGCCGCCCTCGATGTGCAGGCCACCCTCGAGGACGAGATCAACGAGCTGCCCGACGACGTCGTGCGGCCGCGGGTGCGGAAGTTCGACATCGCGAGCTTCCCCGTCGTGCTCCTCGGCATCTCGAGCGGCCTCGACCCGGTCGAGCTGACGGAGCTGGTCGAAGACCAGATCCGCTACCGCTTCGGGAAGATCCCCGGCGTCGCCCAGGTCGACGTGTGGGGCGGCTTCAACCGCGAGGTGCGCATCGAGCTCGAGCCCGACCGCATCAAGGCCCAGCGCCTGCCGCTCGACCAGATCCTCGACGCGATCCGTGACGCCAACCTCGACCTGCCTGCCGGCTCGATCGAGCAGGGCCGTTACGAGGTCACGCTGCGCGCGCCGGCGGAGTTCCAGAGCATCGACCAGATCCGGGCGACGGTGGTCGCGGTCCAGGACGGCGCGCCGATCACCCTCGGCCAGATCGCCGAGATCAAGGACACCTACGAGCGCCTGTCGCGCATCGTGCGGGTCAACGGGCAGCGCGGCATCCGGGTCGCGATCCGCAAGCAGTCCGAGGCGAACACCGTCGAGGTCTCGCGGGCCGTCCTCGCCGAGATCGAGGCGGTCAACGCCGCCTTCCCCCAGATCGAGGTCACGCCGGTGATCAACCAGGGGAACTTCATCGAGCGCTCGATCGAGAACGTCGCCCGCTCGGTGCTGTACGGCGGCGGGCTCGCGATCGTCGTGCTGCTGTTCTTCCTGCGCAACCTGCGCAGCACCCTGGTCATCGGCCTGTCGATCCCGATCTCGATCGTCGCGACCTTCGCGATGGTGTACTTCGGCGGCTTCACGCTCAACCTGATGACCCTCGGCGGCCTCGCCCTCGGGGTCGGGATGATGGTCGACAGCTCGATCGTCGTGCTCGAGAACATCTTCCGCCGCCGCGATGAGCAGGGAGAGGCGGCGGACAAGGCCGCCGTCGAGGGGGCGAAGGAGGTCGGCCCGGCGATCGTCGCCTCGACGATCACCACGCTGGTCATCTTCCTGCCGATGGCGTTCGTGCGCGGCGTGTCCGGCGTGCTCTTCCAGGAGCTCGCCTACGTGATCGTGTTCTCGCTGTTGTGCTCGCTGGTCGTCTCCCTCAGCCTGGTGCCGATGCTCGCCTCGCGGCTGCTGGTGCAGGAGGAACGCCGACGCGGGTTGATCGGGCGGCTGGTCGCGGTCAGCGATCGGATGTTCCGGAAGCTCGACGACGGCTACCGCGACATCCTGCGCGGGGTGTTGCGCTGGCGGCTGAGCACGATCTTCTTCGCGGTGCTGCTCGTCGGCGGGAGCTTCCTCCTCACGCCCTTCATCGGCAGCGAGTTCCTGCCGCCGAGCGACGAGGGCGAGGTGCGGGTCACCGGGGAGATGGAGATCGGCACGCGGCTCGAGCTGGTCGACCAGCAGACGCGCATCATGGAGGAGATCGTCGGGCCCGCGGTGCCCGAGGTGGTCTCGTCGGTCGTCAGCGTCGGCTCCTCCGGACGCACCCCCGGCTCGGCCTCGAGCGGGGAGATCCGGCTGTCGCTGACGCCCGCCGCCGCGCGCGAGCGCTCGAACACCGAGATCGCCGCCGACCTGCGCGAGCGGCTGGAGGGGAAGATCCCGGGCATGGAGGTGCGGACCCGGGCGCCCCAGGGCCAGTTCCTGCTCGAGCGCATCCTCAACACCGATGAGGAGCTGACCGTCGAGGTGCGGGGCTTCGACCTGTTCACCCTCGAGGTGCTGTGCCAGCAGGTCGCCGAGGCGATGGAAGGCGTCGCCGGGGTCTCCGACGTCGACATCGGGCGCGAGGCGGGGATTCCCCAGGCCGAGCTGCTGATCGACCGCGACAAGGTCGCCGACCTCGGGCTGAGCGTGCGCGATGTGACCGAGGCCCTCGAGACCGCCGTCGCCGGCTCGAAGGCCGGGGAGTACCGGGTCGCCGGGAACTCCTACCGCATCTTCGTGCAGCTCAAGGAGGTCGAGAAGCGCAGCCTCGAGGAGATCCTCGACCTGACCCTGCAGGCCGAAGGCGGCGAGCAGGTCGCGCTGCGCAACGTGATCGCGACGGTGTCGGGGCGCGGGCCGATGCTGATCGAGCGCAAGGACCAGCAGCGCCTCGCGACGGTCAGCGCGACCGTCGTCGGGCGCGACCTCGGCTCCGTCGCCGAGGAGGTGCAGCAGCGCCTCGACACCATCCCGCGCCCGGTCGGCTACGACCTGTTCGTCGCCGGCAACTTCGAAGAGGCGCAGGAGGCCTTCGAGGAGCTGGTCATCTCGCTGGTGCTCGCCCTGGTGCTCGTGTACATGGTGCTCGCCTGTCAGTACGAGTCGCTGCGCAACCCCCTGGTCGTGATGTTCTCGGTGCCGCTCGCGGCGCTCGGGGTGCTGGTCACGCTGTTCCTGACCGACACCACCTTCAACATCCAGTCGGCGATCGGCTGCATCATGCTCGGCGGCATCGTCGTCAACAACGCGATCCTGCTCGTCGACCAGGCGGCCCAGCTGGGAGCGGGCGGGATGGCGGTGGACGACGCCGTCGCCGAGGCCGGGCGGCGGCGGCTGCGGCCGATCCTGATGACCACGCTGACCACCATCCTCGGCCTGATCCCCCTCGCCCTCGGCGTCGGGGAAGGGGCGGACGCCCAGGCTCCCCTCGCCCGCGCGGTGATCGGGGGGCTGGCGGGGTCGACGATCATCACCCTGGTGCTGATCCCGGCGGTGTACTCGCTGTTCCACGGGCGTAAAGCCGCGGCCGTGCCCGAGGAAGCGGTCGTGCAGGGGTAGGGCTCAGGCGCCGCGCTCGACGTCGTCCTGGAGCTTGCGGCCGCGGGTCGTCAGCGTCATGTGCACGTCGCCGTCCTCGTCGGTCTCGAAGCCGATCATGCCGAGCCGGGCGAGGATCGCGCAGGCCCGGGCGTCGAGGTCGGGGGCGAACATCTGCGGGCACTCGGCGAGGATGGCGCCGGCGGCCGCGCTGAGCTCCTGCTCCTGCGGCAGGATGCGTTTGTAGGAGCGCCAGGCGCCGATCACGCTGCGCGGGCCCGCGATCAGCACCATCGCCAGGCCGGCGATGCCGTCCCGGCGCAGGGCGCCGACGCCGCGGCCCGTCGCGGCCGCGAGGTAGCGCTCGATGTCGCGGCGGGTGCGCTCGTCGCGGCTGATCGGGGTCAGATGGGCCCAGGGATCGACCTCGCGCAGGGCCGACCAGGTCGCGACCGCGAAGTAGACCGCGACGATCAGCCAGGCGAGCCAGAAGGAGGTCAGCAGCCAGCCGAGCAGGAACACCGCGCCGAAGGTCACGACGCACCAGAAGCCGCCGAGCAGGCCCTGCATCGTCACATCGGCGAGGACGTCGCGGTTCCGCTCCTCGACCAGGCTGTGGATGCGTGTGGCGAATGCGTTCACGGCGGCGCTCTCCTCGCCCGTATCGTAGCCGCGCTGGGTCCCGACGCAAGCGCCGGTCAGGCGGGGGCGTCGCCGAGGCCCAGACCGCCGTGGGCGAGCAGCGCCGCGCGCACCTCGGCCTCGCTGAGCGTCTCGACGCGTTCGTCCGCTCGGGAGCTGCGGCGGACGAAGCTCCCGTCCCGCCAGCCCAGGGTCCAGGCCGCGTCGGAGGTCGCGCCGCCGGCGATGGCGTGACCATCCCGCAAGCGCTGGATGTAGTGGGCGAGCAGCGCCTCGCGCGTGCGGCCGAGCCCCGCCCGCAAGGTGGGCAGCGCCGCGCGCAGGCCGGCGGGGAAGGGCTGGGGCCGCAGGCCGACGTTCGCACCGCGCGCGACCATGCCCGCGCGGAAGGCGAGCTCATCGGCCGTCTTCCGGCAGGCGCAGGGGTTCGCGAGCGCGGTGGGGGCGGGCTGGCCGTGGACCAGGGGGACGCAGAACGCCTCGCCGAGGTCGACGAACCAGGTCCGGCACCAGTCGCTCTCGAGGTCCCCCGCGAGGACATGGCTGCCCGCGTGCAGCTGCGCGAGCAGCTCGGCTAGCGCGTCGGGCGTGGGGGTCAGCGCTTCCCGCCTTTGTAGGGCGCGAGGTCGGCGACCCGCGGGGCCTCGTCGGTGATCTGCTCGGGGCGGGCGAGCACCATCTGCGGCTTGCCGGCGACCAGGCTCAGCGGACCGCGCACGTAGGCGTAGCTCAGCCCGGGATGGTTGTCGCCGCGGCCGGTGTAGCGACGGCGCAGGAGGTTGAGGATGCCGGCGCCTTCTTCCTTGCGGATGTCGGGGATGTAGAAGGTGAAGGGCTGGGCGATCGAGGCGATGGTGATCAGCGCCGAGCGGCCGTCCTCGCGGATGTCGCGCAGCTCGGTGAAGATCGTGACCGTCTCGCCGAGGTCGGCCTTTTCCAGAATGGTGGAATAGTCCAGCCGCGTGTTGAAAACTTGTGGAGAGTCGACCTTGAGCCGGCGGTAGGCCTCGATGGTGCGGGCGCGCAGCTGCCACCACACGGAGAGCAGGCCGTAGTTCCGCAGCTCGGCGCCGTTGACCGCCTGCTGGTTCCAGACCCCGACGTTGGCCCGCTGGGCCGCGCGCTCGGCGGCGGTGTAGCGGGCGTGGTGGGCCGGGAAGGCGGCGAAGCCGTACTTGGCGTAGTAGGGGCTGTAGCCTTCGCGGATCATCAGGCTCTGGTAGTCGACGTCCCCCTTGTAGAGGAACACGAGCAGCCGGCCGTAGTTCCCGCGGTAGCGGCGCAGGCAGGTCTCGTAGCTCTCGGTCCCGGGGAACTCGAGGGTGACCTCGTCGCCCGGCGACAGCACCGTCCGGGCCTTGTCGCGGGCCGCGCAACCCCAGGGGGTCTGGGGCTTGGAGCCGCTCGCGCGACACTCCTCGGTGTCGAGGCACAAGAGGCGCAGCGTCTCTTCGTCGACCTGGCCGGGGAGCCGCACGCGCACCGTGTCGCCGTCGACGACACGGACCACCGTCGCTCGTACCGTCGTTCCCTCGAACATGTCTGCCCCCTGTGGGTGCGTTTCCCACAATGTTAGCACGGTCGATGTTAACATATGTTGAAGATGTGGAAAACAGGAAACAACGGGAAGCCGACGGACGGGCCGTGCGGCTCCTTGCGAAGCGCCGGGAGCTGCGGTACCTTCAGGCTTTTCGGAGCTTCCTTGAGCGATCTGCGCGGTCTGCTTCCCCACCGTCCCCCTCTACTTCTCCTCACATCCCTCGAGGAGAGCCAGGCCGATGCCGCCCGCGCCCGGGTCGTGCTCGACCCCGACGGCTGGGGTTGCGAAGGCGGCGCGCCGGCCCCCGAGCTGCTGATCGAGTGCGCCGCGCAGGCGGCCGCCGCCTCCGCCGGGATGACCGCGCGGCAGACCGGGGCGCGCGCCGGCTTCGGCATGCTCGTCGGCGTGCGTCGCTTCACCTTTCCGGCGCCGGCCACCTGCGGCGAGGAGCTGTCGGTGGCCGTCCGCATCGTCCACCGGCTCGGCCCCCTGCACCTGGTCGAGGCCACGCTGCAGCAGGCCGGCGTCTGCGTCGCGCGCGGCCACCTCAAGGTCTTCGTGGAGGCGGACGATGCGCCGTAGGCGCCGCAGCGGTCCCTTCCTCGAGCACGCGACCGAGCTGCGCGTACGCTTCCGTGAGGTCGACGCCCTGCGGGTGGTCTGGCACGGCCACTACCTCGGCTACTTCGAGCAGGCGCGGGAAGCCTTCGGCGACCGCTACGGCCTGCGCTACGCCGACTTCCTCGAGGCCGGCCTGCTCGCGCCGGTGGTCGAGACCTCCTGCCGCTTCCTGCTGCCCGCGCGCCACGGCGAGACGCTGACGGTCTACGCCCGCTTCTTCCCGCAGGAGGCCGCGCGCATCGAGTTCGAGTACCGGGCCCTGCGCGGCGAGGACCTGCTCGCCGAGGGACGCTCCGTGCAGGTCTTCACCGACCTCGACTTCAACCTGCACCTCACGCAGCCCGCCCTCGCCCGGGACTTCTACGCCCGCTGGTTCCCGGACGCGGACGATGCCTGACCGGGTCGGGATCCTCGCCGCCGAAGCCTGCACCGCGCTCGGCGCCGACCTCGAGACGAGCTGGCGGCAGCTGCTCGCGGGCGCCCGCGGCCTGCGCGGGACGCCTCCTCTGGGAAGGGTGAGGGAGCTGTCGGAGGCGCCTTCCCGGGCCCGCGCGCTGGCCCTGGCGGTCGCCCGTCGCCTGCCCCTGACCCCCGACACCGGGCTGGTGCTCGCGACGACCAAGGCCGCGATCGCGCACCTGCCGGCCTACCGGAACGGGCAGCCGGCGCCCGACCTGCTGCCCCCCGCGCTGTGCGCCGCCCTCGCCGCCGAGCTCGGGCTCGCCGGGCCCCGGGTCGTCGTGTCGAACGCCTGCGCCTCGGGGCTCGGCGCCATCCGCACCGCCTGCGCCTGGCTGCGGCGGGGCTGGGCACCGCGGGTGCTGGTGCTCGGGGTCGACGCCCTCGCCCCCTTCGTGGTCGCCGGCTTCGAGGCCCTGCGCGCCCTCAGCCCGGAGGCCTGCCGCCCTTTCGACGCCGCGCGCGCGGGCCTCAGCCTCGGCGAGGGCGCGGGGGCGCTGCTGCTCGGCCGCGGCGAGGCGCGGGCCTTCATCGCGGGCTGCGCCGAGCGGGGCGACGCCGAGCACATCACCGGGCCGTCCCCGACCGGGGCGGGTCTGCGGCGGGCCTTCGCAGAGGTGCTCGCGGCGGCGGGCTGGGCGGCCGGGGAGGTCGACGCCGTCAACGCGCACGGCACCGCGACCCGCAAGAACGACGCGATGGAGGCGGCGGCCCTCGCGGCGACCTTTCCCGCAGAGCTGCCGGTCTTCGCGCTCAAGGGGGCCCTCGGCCACACCCTCGGGGCCGCCGGGGTGATCGAGGCGGCCCTGTGCGTGCGCGCCCTCGAAGCGCAGTGGCTGCCGGGGAGCCCGGGCTTCGCGCGGCTCGGCGTCGCGCAGCCGCTCGCGATCACCCGGGAGGCGCGCGCGGCGCCCCTGCGCCGGATGCTCAGCGTCAAGTGCGGCTTCGGCGGGCTCAACGCGGTCGTCGCCCTGGAGGCGGTCTGATGCGCGGGGTGTACATCAGCGATCACGCCGCCCTCGAGGGGCGCTGGCTCACGACCGGGGCGGGGCGCCGCGCGCGGCCGGCCGGGCGGCTGCGCTGGAGGCAGGTCGGGCGCGGCGGCTTCCCCCGCTTCGGCCGGCTCGATCCCCTGAGCCGCTGGGCCCTGGCAGCGGTCGAGCTGCTTGGCCTCGAGCGGCCGCTGCCCGACGGGGAGCGCTGCGGGCTGGTGCTGGCGAGCCGGGTCGGCAGCCTCGGCGCCGACCTGAGCTTCCAGGCGGGGCTCGACGCCGGGGAGCCGAGCCCCGCGGCCTTCACCTACACGCTGCCGAGCCAGGCGGCGGGGGAGATCGCGGTGCGCTACGGCATCCGTGGGCCGATCAGCTGCCTGCTCGGTGAGGATGGGGGCTGGCTGGCCCTGTACGAGGCCCTGACCCTGGTCGGGGAGGGCGCGCTCGAGGCGGTGATCGCGGTCGGCTGCGAGGCCCTTGACGAGGAAGTGAATACGGCGCGGGCCGCGCGGGTCTCTTCCAGGGCGGAGGGGCTCGCGCGGGCCGTTCGTGAGGAGGCGGGCCCGGGGGTCCCGCCGGCGGAGCGCGGCGAGCCCTGGAGCGCGCTCGTCGGCTTCCTGGCGGGGCCGGAGAAGAACCTTACGCTGCCGGCACCGTCTGTGCTAGCATGCGGCGCCAACTGGCGCTTCGAAAAATCCTCAGGGAACGTCGGGTGAAGAGGACCGCATGGAACTCGTCGAGCAGCTGAAGAACCAGATCATCGAGGCCCTGCAGCTCGAGGACATCGAGCCGGCAGAGATCGACCCCGCCGAGCCCCTGTTCGTCGAAGGGCTGGGGCTCGACTCCATCGATGCCCTCGAGCTGGTCGTGATGCTCGAGAAACAGTACGGCATCAAGATCACCGACATGGAAGTCGGCAAGCGCGCCTTCCAGTCCATCGAGTCGCTGGCAGCCTTCGTTCAGGAGCAGGGGTGCAACGCCGGATCGTAGTCACCGGCCTCGGCATCGTCTCCGCCCTCGGCTGGAGCCCGGAGCAGACCTGGACCGCCATCCGTGAGGGAAAGAGCGGGCTCGGACCGCTGCGCGGCTTCTCCTCCCCGATCTGTGGTCACTTCCCCGTCGCCGAGGTCGACGGCGATCCCCACGTGCGCATCGGCCTGCGCGGCAGCTCCCGCAGTGACGCCCTCGCCGTCTACGCCGCCGAGCAGGCCTGGGCGCAGGCGGGCCTGGGACGCTCGCCGCGGCGGCGGGCCGCGGCCACGGTGCTCGGCGCTTCCACCGGCGGCATGCGCGGCTCCGAAGACTTCCTCATCGACCTCGCCGACGGCACACCCCGCGACTTCGCGCGGCTGCTCTACCACGAGCCCTCGCGCTCGACCAACGCGGTCGCCCGCCGGCTACGGCTCGGGGGCCCGCAGGCGACGGTGTCGACCGCCTGCGCCTCCGGGGCGATGGCGATCGCGACCGCCTGCGACTGGCTGCGGAGCGGGCGCACCGATCTCGCGCTGGCAGGCGGCGTCGATTCCCTCACCCGGCTGACCCTGAACGGCTTCTGCTCGCTGCTCGCCGTCGCCCCCGACGGCTGCCGGCCCTTCGACCGCGAGCGCGCCGGGATGAGCCTCGGCGAGGGCGCCGCGGTGCTGGTGCTCGAGACGGCGGAAGCGGCGGAGGCGCGCGGCGCCGCGGTGCTCGCCGAAGTGCTCGGCTACGGCATGAGCTGCGACGCCCACCACGCGACCGCGCCGCACCCCGAGGGGCGCGGCGTGCGCGAGGCGATGGAGCGGGCGCTGGCGATGGCGGGCCTCGCGCCCGCGGCCGTCGACTATCTCAACGCCCACGGCACCGGCACCCGCGACAACGACCCCGCTGAGGCGGCGGCGATCCGGGACCTGTTCGGCGAGGCGCCCGCGGTCAGCTCGACCAAGCGCTACTTCGGCCACACCCTGGCCGCGGCCGGGGCGATCGAGGCGGCGGTCTGCGTCGAGGCGCTGGTGCGGCAGGAGGTGCCCGGCAACCTCGGGCTGCGCGAGGTCGCGGCGGAGATCGGCTTCGCGCCGGTGGCGGCGACGTGCGCGGCTCCTCTGCGGGTCGTGATGAGCAACTCCCTCGGCTTCGGGGGGGCCAACTGTTCTCTGCTGGTGGGACGACGATGAAGCGCGCGCTCTGGCTCCTCTGCCTGGTCTGTGGGCTGGCCGCCCAGGAACCCCTCGACGAAGACGGGCTGGCCGGGCTGCTCGACAAGGTCGAGGCGGCCCTGGCGCCGGTGCGGAGCCTGCGGGTGGGCTTCGTGCAGGAGAAGCATCTCCTGATGTTCGACGACATGGTCCGGGCCGAGGGACAGTGCTGCTTCGTGCGGCCGGACAAGGTGCGCTTCGAGATCACCGCGCCCTTCCGCTCGGTGCTGGTCAGCAGCGGCGAGGAAGCGGCGAAGTACGAGCATCTCGACGGCGGCTGGGAGCGGCTCGAGCTGCCGCATCCGGACGCTGTGCTGGCCGTCACCTCCCAGATCGCGGCCTGGATGGGCGGGGACTTCACGAGCCAGGAGGAGCGCTACGCCCTGACCGGCTACGACGGCCCGCGGCCGCGGCTGGAGCTGCGTCCGAAGGGCAGCTTCCTGGCCGGTCGCATCGAGGTGATCGAGGTCGTGTTCGACGCCGGGTTGACGCGCATCGACGAGGTGATCCTGCGCGAGCCGGGGGACGACTTCACGCGCCTCTGCTTCGGCGAGGAGGAGCGCGACGCCGCGCTTCCCGACGAGCTCTTCGATCCCGCCCGGGCGCGGCCCCTCGCCCTCGACTGAGCCCCGGGCTACTCGCCGAGCGAGCGCAGGAGCGCGAAGGCGCGCTCGGCGGGCACGGCGTAGTTCGTGCCCTGGAAGGCGCGGGCGATGTTGATCCCGACCAGGCGGCCTTCGACGTCGAGCAGGGGCGTGCCGACCTCGTCGCTGCCGATCGGGGCGTCGTGTTGGAAGACGCCGTCGTAGGCGCGCGGGGTGTTGCCCCCGCTGTAGCGCTGCTGCATCTCCTGCGCGCGCTCATAGCTGTCGACGATGTCCTGCAGCAGCTCGCTGTCGAGCAGCCGGGCCAGGCGCGCGATCGTCCGCATCAGCCGGCTCTGGAGGTCCTGGGGCAGGGCGCCGAGCGCGCTCGGCGGGGCGACCCGGCGGGCCTCGGTGCTTAGCGCGCCGCAGGCGGCAGGGCCGGCGCTGGCCAGGGCGAGGACGAGCTGCCCGGGGCGGGGGCTGTCCGCGAGCGTCCACGCGCCTTCGGGGAGCGCCGCCTCGGTCAGGGCGAGCAGGCCGAGGTCGACGTCGGCGTCACTCGCGACCAGCTCGACCGGGTGCCGCTGACCGCCGATCTCGACCTCGAGCTGCCCTTCCGCGAGGCCCGAGCCCTTGGTGACCAGGTGGCGGCCGCTCAGGGCGGTCGCGTAGCCCATCGGCTCGCCGTTGCGGAACAGCGCGACGACCCGCGCGAGGGGAAGCTCGAAGGCGTCGGCGAAGGCCGGCTCCAGGGACAGGTCGCGGGGCGCGTCGGAGGGCCGTCCCGGCACCGCGCGCTGCCGCCCGCTGCCGTCGAGGCCGAGCCGGGCGCGCGCCTCTGCGGCGGCCGTGCGGCGCCGTTCCCACTCTCCGTCGCTCAGCCCGAAGCGGTCGCCGTCGACGGCCTCCTGCAGGCTCTCGAGGGTCAGCCGATCGATCAGCTTGAAGATGCGCTGTGCGAGCCGGTTGTCCATCCGCAGCCGCAGCGCGCCGCTCAGCTCGAGCAGGCCGTCGTCCATGGCGGGGAGGTAGGCGTGCAGGTTCTCGAGGGAGACGGCGTAGGCGCTCGGGGTCGCAAAGGCGACGGCGCCGTTGATGCCGACCAGCTCGCCGGCCCGGTTGACGAGCGGACCGCCGGAGTTGCCGTTGAACAGGGGGATGTCGGTCTCGATACCGTCGGTGTAGTCGAGGAAACCGGAGACCGTGATCCCCTCGCCGAGCTTGTTGACGCGACCGAAGGAGAAGGCCGGCCGCAGGTCGGCGCGGATGCCGCCGGGGTGGCCGAGGGCCGCGACGAAGTCGCCGAGGGCGGGTCCGGCGTCCTCGGCGGCGAGGGTGAAGCAGGGCAGGGGGGCCGCGTACGGATCGACGAGCTCGAGCAGGGCGAGATCCTTGACGAAGCTGATGCCGCGCAGGCGCGCGAGCTTCTTTCGCCCATCGGCCCAGACCACCACCGCGTGGGGCGCGCCGGAGGCGACGTGGGCGTTGGTCAGCACGTGGCCGTCGGCGGTGACGACCGCGCCGCTGCCCATGCCGAAGGCGCCGAGGACGCCGACGGTGCGGGCGGTTCCGTGCTCGGCGAGCCAGGTCAGGGTGGTGTCGAGGGCGCGCAGCTGCGCGCCATCGAGGGGCTGGGTTTCCTGCGCCTGGGCGAGGCCGAGGCCCAGACACAGCAGGGGAACGAGCATCCGTGTTCGCATCGTGTGTTCCTTTGTAGGGAAGTGTATGGTGACTACGAAGAGACGCGAGAAGCGTTGGCGTCCAGGGAGGCGGTCTATGTTCTGGAAGTGGATCGTGTGTGACGTGCCGCACCGCTCGAAGCGGGTGTTCGCGACCGCACAGGAGGAATGGCGGGCGATCCGTTGCGCGACGGGACTGCACGGTCAGTGCGGCGGCTGGTACCCCGGCGGCCGGGTCGACAAGGCCTGCATCCTCGGGGCCTGGGCGGATCCTGGCTCCTACGAGCGCTTCATGGGCTTCCTGCACGACGCGGTCACCGACGAGAGCGACCAGACCGACACCTACACTGCCGCGACGGTCCGGACCTACACCCAGCTGTTGCGGCTGCGCGGCGAGGCTCCCGACTTCCCGTCGGCCCTCGAGCGGGCGAGCTTTCTGCGGGTCGCGGAGTGCCAGGTCGCGCCGAGCCGGCGCAACCACTTCCTTTTCCAGCAGATGCAGCTGTGGGAGCCGGCGATGTACGCCGCGCCGGGCATGCTGGGGGGTGGCTTCGCGGTACGCGTGGACGATCCCTTGTGCTTCCTCGTCGTCAGCCTGTGGAGCGAGCCGGCGAAGCACGACCGGTACGCCCTGGAGACCGTGCCCGAGCTGCGCAAGCGGGCCGATGTCGAGGACGACGTCGAGGAGCTGACCGGCTACCACCTGTTGCTCGAGCCGGCGTGGAAGGTCGTCCCGGGCCAGGGCTGATCCGGCTCCCCCGGCGCTTCAGCCCGGTGGATCAAACGGGTTCAGGGCTCCGGGACGTCCGTCCCCGTTTTTTTTGAGATAGCTCTTGCCCGAAGTCGCGGCGCGTATAGAATGGGCCGCCCTGACGCGGAACGGCAAACACAGCTGACCGCGCGCTGATTGAAAACAAAACAGGTGGTATGAGAAGGGTGCGCGTCTGCCCGGTTCAGCTTGGGTAGCTGCGGACCGGGTGA
>JAUIEM010000507.1 GCA_030428695.1 bacterium | reverse complement strand
CTATCTTGTCGGAGCTCCCGTCCCGCCTACGGCTCGATCGTCAACGACACCGAGGCGGTGAACTGGTTGAAAGACGGCCCCGGCTGGCCGACGACCGTGACGGTGGTCGGGGCCGGCGTCGCGTTCAGCTCGTTGACCGCGTCCTGCGCCGTCAGGCTGACGTTGCCGGACGCGGTGACAAGCTCGCGCGCGGCGCTGGACGGCACGACCACGTCGACGGGGATCGAGATGCCGGGCAGCGGACCGCCGGCCAGGTCGAGGGTGAACAACACCTCGCCGTTGCTGCCGAGGCTCGCGCTGCCCTGCACCGGGCCGCCCGTGAGGGTGACGCCGTTCGGGAAGCCCGGGACGCCGCCACCGCCACCGGGCAGCCCGCCACCACCGCCGGGCAGCCCCCCGCCACCGCCGGGCAGCCCTCCGCCACCGCCGGGCAGCCCCCCGCTCGGCTGCGAGACCACCCGCGCGACCAGGTCGGCGACGAAGGGGCTCGAGCCGGCGATGCTGCCCTCGAGCTCGACGACGATCGGGTTGTTGTTCAGGGCGCTGACCATGTCATTGACGCTGAGGCTGATCGGCGCGGAGCCGACCGCGATCTCGACCAGCGTCGCGCTCTGGCTGATCTCGAAGGGCACCAGGCTGGCGCCCGGGAAGCCCGGCACCGACAGGCTGCCCTCGATGTCGCCGCTGGAGTTGACGGTCGCCGTGCCCGACATCTGCCCGACCAGGATCGCCCCGCCCGGATTCGGCAGGGGCGGCAGGGTGCCGCCGCCGGGCAGGCCACCCGGCGTCGGGAAGCCGACGAAGATGCGCAGGGCGGTGTCGGCGGTGTAGGCGCCGTTGGCCGGCGGGCTGGTGCCGACGCACTGGACCAGCTGCGGGTTGTTGTTCAGGGCGTTGAGGGCGTCCGGCACCGTCACGCTCTGGGGCGTGCCGACGGCCGGGTCGATGATCACGAGCTGCGCGGTCGCGAGCACCTCGACGTCGAGGCTGTTGCCGAAGCCGTTGAAGGGCGCGACATCGAGCGGAAACTCGATGTTGCCCGCGATGTTGGTGGTCGCCGCGCCGCCAGGCGTCCCGATCACGATCGCCGGCAGGCTCGGCAGGGCCGGCGGCTGCGGATTCGGCAGGCCCGGACCGCCGAGCGGCGGGAGGGTCGGGCCGTTGAAGCTGCCGAAGCCGACGGTGGTCAGCGTCGCGGTTCCATCGAAGTAGGCGAAGACCGCGAAGGGATCGGCGACCGCCGGCGCCACACCCGCCGGCACCTCGACATCCAGCGTCGACGGCAAGAAGGCGAGCTGCGCGGCCGGGATCTGGTTGACGGACGCCGGCGTGAAGCTGACGAGGTCACCGCCATTCGCGCCGCCGCCCGCGCTGACCGCGGAGACCGTGCCGGTCACGAAGGCGGCGCGCTCGTCGAGATCCTGGGCCTCGAGGTTGGCGTCGACCAGGCCGTGGACGGTGTTGCCCGGCACGAAGCCGGCCAGGGTCTGGGAAGCCGGACCGCGGTGCAGGGTGGTCGAGGGCGCGATGTCGACCGTCACGTCGCTGCCGACCGCCGGGTTGCTCCCAGGGCCGCCGGCCGCGGCGACCCGCAGCGTCAGGGTGTTCATCCCGGTGTCGACCGCGAGGATGGTCCCGCGCAGGATGGTGAAGCTCGGCAGCACCGGCAGCCCGGGGATTCCCCCGCCGCCCGGATGGCCGGAGCTCGCGACCGGCACGCGGGTGACCGCGTCGGCGTCGATGCTCCCCGCCTCGGTCAACAGCCCGTCGACCAGCACGAAGTCGCCGACCGCCAGCTGCGTGGTCACGTTGCCGGTCACAGGCGCGGAGCCGGCGTCGGTAAAGACGGTGCTCGCGTCGTTCTGGACCGTGACGTTGCCGCCGTTCGGGGCGCCGGGGGCGAGGAACAGCAGGTCGGCGTCGAAGCTGTCGGCGCTCAGGTCGAGCGCCGTCACCGTCGCCGCGACGCGCACCACCGGCACCGACTGGTTGAGCAGCTGGGCGCGGATGACCGGCGCGAGCAGCAGCGAGGTCGGGCCGAGGTCGATCACTGAGTGGGCGAGGTCGAAGTCGACCTGCAGGGTCTGGCTCGAGCCGGCCGCGACGCTGAGAGGCGGCGTCAGCACCGCGATCAGCGTGGTCGTCGCGGTCTGCACGGTCTGCGGCACGCCCGCGATCGTGATCGCCTGCGGGTTCGAGAACTCGATCTCGAGCGCGAAGTAGCTGCCCGTCGGGACCTGGGTCGCCGACAGGAGCTGGTTGACCGCCTGCACCGACAACAGATCGACGTTCAGGGTGCTGCCCGCGGGCGAGCCCGTGGCGGGGAAGAGCTGGACGTCGGCCACGTGGGCCCCGAGCAGGGTGACGTTGTCGACATCGATGGTCAGCGACTGCAGGTCGCTGAGGGGCGCGTCGGTCAGCGCCAGGCTGATCTCCCCGCTCGAGCCGCCGCCGACGACGCTGCCGCCGCCGCCCGAGCTCCCCGAGCCGCCACCGCCCCCACCGCAGCCACAGACGGCCGCGAGCGCGAACAGCGTCGCCAACAACAGCAGCCCGAAGCCGGACCGATCCCATCCGCTGAAAACCATCGACGACCTCCCGAAGTCACTCGTATGCTCGTGGCTCGACGATACAATCGGGGCCGAACCTGCGCAAACCCGACGCGCTTCCCCGGGAGCCCCCGCGATGGCCGACGAGCCGACCATCCGCCCCCTGCGCCCGGCCGACGATTCCGCCATCGCCGCGCTGATCCGCGCGGTGATGCCGGAGTTCGGCGCCGACGGCCCGGGCTTCGCGATCGGCGACCCCGAGGTCGACGGCATGCACGCCGCCTACACCGGCTCCCGCAGCGCCTACCTGGTCGTCGCCCGCGGCGCCCAGGTGCTCGGGGGGGGCGGCTTCGCGCCCCTGGAGGGTGGCGACCCCGACACCTGTGAGCTGCGCAAGATGTACTTCCTCCCCGCCCTGCGCGGCCGCGGCTTCGGGCGCCGGCTGCTCGCGCGCCTGCTCGACCGCGCCCGGGCGGCCGGCTTCGCCCGCTGCTACCTCGAGACGCTGTCGGGCATGGACCGCGCGCGGCGGCTGTACGAGGCCTTCGGTTTCCGCCGCCTCGACGCGCCGCGCGGCGCCACCGGCCACTTCGGATGCAACGCCTGGTACGAGCTCGATCTCAGGCGCAATACCCCCGCAGGCTGAAGCGAACGCGCCTTGCGCTCAGGGGGGTGCTGGTGCGATACTGCGTGGGCTCGAGCGCAGCGAGCCGCCGTCGGAAGGGGCGCCGCGGGGGCCGCCGGGTCGGAGAGAGGCGTCGGGCATGGCACGGATCCACTACAAGCGCTCGCGCTTCGCGACCAAGCTCGACGACGGGCGGTTGTACACGGCGGGGCACTACTGGCTCGAGCGCGAGGAGGCGGGCGCCTGGCGCGTCGGCTTCACGAAGTTCGCGACGCGCATGCTCGGGGACGTCGTCGAGCTCGAGCTCGAGACCCGCACGGGAGCCGCGGTGCAGACCGGACAGATCATCGGCTGGCTCGAGGGCTTCAAGGCGGTCGCGGACATCTTCGCGCCGCTTCCCGGCACCTTCCTCGGCGCCAACCCGGCCCTCGAGCAGGACATCGAGCTGATCACGCGGGAACCGTACGACCGGGGCTGGGTGTTCCGGGTGCAGGGAGAGCCGGGCGCCGAGCTGCTCGACGTCAGCGGCTACAGCGCCCTGCTCGACACGACCATCGACAAGATGTTGGGGAGACGACATGACTGAGCTCGCCCGTTACGTGATGATCGGCGGCTTCCTCGGGGCCGGCAAGACCACCGCCCTCGCCAAGCTCGGCGCCTACCTGGTCGAGCGCGGCCAGCGGGTCGGGCTGATCTGCAACGACCAGAGCATGGGGCTGGTCGACACCGCCTTCCTGCGCTCCGCCGGCTTCCGGGTCGAGGAGATCACGGGCGGCTGCTTCTGCTGCCGGTTCCATTCCTTGATGGAGGCGGCCGACCGCCTGACCGCCGAGGCGACCCCCGACCTGTTCCTCGCCGAGCCGGTCGGCAGCTGCACCGACCTGGTCGCGACCGTCTCGTATCCCCTGCGCCGCATCTACGGCGAGCGCTTCCGCGTCGCCCCGCTCAGCGTCCTGGTCGATCCGGCGCGGGCCGCGCGGGTGCTCGGCCTGCGGGGCGGGCGGCGGTTCTCGGAGAAGGTCCGCTACGTCTACACCAAGCAGCTCGAAGAGGCGGACATCATCGTCATCAACAAGGTCGATGAAGCCGAGCCGGCCCTGCTCGATGCGCTCGAGGAGACGCTGCGCGTGGAGTATCCCCGCGCCGCCCTGCGCCGCGTCAGCGCCAAACAGGGCACGGGCCTGGCCGACTGGTTCGACAGCCTGCTCGCCGGGGAGGTCGAGGGCGAGGCGCTGACGATCGACTACGACACCTACGCCGAGGGCGAGGCGCTGCTCGGCTGGCTGAACTGCACCGTGCAGCTCGCCGCCGAGGGGCTGTTCGACGCCGACCAGGTGCTGCTCGATCTCGCCGGGGCGATCCAGGCGCAGGTCGCGGACATCGCCCACCTCAAGATGACCCTCGATCCCCTCGACGGCAGCGGAACCCTGTCGGTGGTCAGCGTCGTTCGGGATGATGCCGGACCGGACCTGCGCGCCTCTCTGCTCGACCGCACCGAACGTGGCGAGCTGGTGATCAACCTGCGCGCCGAGGCCGACCCCGAGCGCCTCGAACGCGCCGTGCGCGCGGCACTCGAGGCGCTGCCGCTGACCGTGACCGTCGACCACCTCGAGCGGCTGCGTCCCGCCCGCCCGGTGCCGACCTACAGGATGACTTGATGCGGGTCTTCTGCCACTGCACCTACGCCCAGGTCGTGCCGCCGGACACCAAACGCGCGGTGCTCGAGCGGCTGTGCGCCTCCGATGCGGCCTTCGAGGCGGTGCCCGACCTGTGCGACATGGCGGCGCGCAAGGATCCCGCCCTGGCCCGTCTGGCCGGCAGCGCGGGCCTGAAGATCGCCGCCTGCTATCCGCGGGCGGTGCGCTGGCTGTTCCACTCCGCCGGCGCGGCCCTGCCCGCCGACGCGCAGGTGCTGAACATGCGCGAGGCCGGGGCGGAGGACGTCGCGGACGCGCTGTTGGGGGACGGGGCATGAGCAGAATGACGGCGTTGCCGCGAGCTGGTCGCGTGCTCCCCGAGGCACGACGGGAGGGGGTGAACCCCTCCCCTACCTCGGGATCGGTCGTTCTCTCCGGATCCCCGACGTCGGCATCGGCGGTTGTCGCTCTTTCCGGAGGTAGGGGCGGGGTTTACCCCCGCCCGCGACCGCGTGGAATCGCACTCCTCCGGAGGAGCCGCGCATGAGCAAGCTGCTCGGCACCAACCTGCGCGTGGTCCTCGACGCGACGACGAGCAGCCTCTCCCCCGAGGCCCGCGTCAACCTCTGCGCAGGCCTGCTCGGGGCGGGCTTCGAGCTCTCCCGGGCGCCGCAGGGCTGGGGGACGGTCGAGCGCTCCGGGCCGACGCTGGTGCTCGGATGTTTCGGTGGGAAGCTCCCGGAGGAGGGCGGCGTCCGCTTCGTCGACCTCGACGCCGAGGACGGGCTCGCGGCCGCCCAGCGGGTACGGGAGGCACAGGGGACGCGCGACCTCGGGAACTGGAAGCCCTGGTTCCCGGTGATCGACTACACCCGCTGCACCAACTGCATGCAGTGTCTGACCTTCTGCCTGTTCGACGTGTACGG
>JAUIEM010000506.1 GCA_030428695.1 bacterium | reverse complement strand
CTACGAGCGCCGGGTGCGGACGACGTACCGCTTCGTCGAGGCGCTGGCGGAAGCCTGCGGGGCGCGCGCGGCGGAGCTCCGTAAGATGCTCGCGCGGGTCGACGAGGAGGTCACCCGGGCCGGGCGTGCGGCGGCGGACTCGGTCGCCGTCCGCACCGCGCCCGCGGTCTTCCCCTCGCCCCGCACCGTGCTCGGCCTGGACGAAGACGGCGCGCCGGCGAACTTCTCCTGCGAAGTCGAGGGCCTGTCGGTCGGCACCGCCTTCGTGCGCCGGCCCTACGCCTACCTGTTCCCGGCGGAGCTCGAAGGCCTCGAGCACACCCTGCGGCGCCACGGCATCGCGGTCGAAGAGCTGCGCGAGGACCTCGAGCTCGAGGTCGAGAGCTACCGCCTCGCCTCGATGCGCCGCCGCGACCGGCCCTACGAGGGGGTGCGGCTGGTGCGCCTCGAGGTCGACCTGCGGCCGGACACGGTCTGGATCCCTGCCGGAACCCGGGTCGCCCGCACCGACCAGCCGCTCGGCAACCTGCTCGTCGTGCTGATGGAGCCGGAGTCCGAGGACGGCCTGCCGCTGTGGGGAGCCCTCGACGGCCATCTCCGCCCCGGCGAGGATCTTCCCCTGTGGCGGCTGCCGTCAGCGACCGCGCTCCTGACCCGCGCGCCGGGGCCGCTGCCCGAGCGCCGCGCTCCGCCGAAGGAGCCGACCGTCGGCAACGCCCCGCGCTCGATCGGGAACAGCACCACCCGCGGCCTGCGCTGGCTCGACGCGGAGAGCTTCCTGCAGAGCCGTGAGGGCCGGCTCTACCGGGTGCACGCGACCAGCGGCCGGGCGGAGCCCTACACCGGCCTCGACCTCGAGGCCCTGCGTCGGGTGGTCACCGACAGCCTGGGCCTGAGCGGCCGGCGCTTGTCCCAGGCGGTGTCGCGGGCGACGGAGACGCACGACCCGACCCGCGGCCGGCTGCTCTCCCACGGCGGCGACCTTTACTACGGCGGCCTGGACGGCAGCTGGCGCAGGCTGACATTCACGCCCGACGAGCCCGAGCTGCTCGGGCAGTTCAGCCCCGACGACCAGCGCGTCGCCTTCGTCCGCGGCGGCGACCTGTACGCGGTCGAGGTCGCCGGCGGGGCGGCCCGCGCCCTGACCAGCGACGGCGGCGGCCTGATCAGCAACGGCCGCACCGACTGGGTGTACATGGAGGAGGTCTACGGACGCGGCAACCGCCGCGCCTTCTGGTGGAGCCCGGACAGCAGCGAGCTCGCCTTCCTGCGCTTCGACGACACGCCGGTGCCGACCTTCACCCTGGTCGATCACCGCAGCGTGCCGCCGCGCATCGAGACGACCTCGTATCCGAAGGCCGGCGACCCGAACCCGCTCGTCCAGCTCGGCCTGGTGTCCGCGACCGTCGGCGAGGTGCGCTGGGCCGACCTCGAGCGCTACGAGCCCGAGGCGATGCTGGTCACCGGCGTCGGCTGGACGCCGGGGGGCGAGGCCTGGTGCTACGTGCAGGACCGCGCCCAGCGCTGGCTCGAGGTCAACCGGGTCGGGGCGGACGGCGCGACCGGGGTGTTCCTGCGGGAAGACAACGGCCACTGGGTCGATCCCCCCGACGACCCGCGCTACCTGGCCGGCGGCGACTTCCTCTGGCTCAGCGAACGCGACGGCTACCAGCACCTGTACCGCTACGCTCCCGACGGCGCGCTCGCGGCCCGGCTGACGGAGGGGGCCTGGGAGGTGCGGAGCATCGTCCACGTCGACGAGGAGGCCCGCGAGGTCTGGTTCCTCGGCACCCGCGAGGCCTCGACCGGCAGCCAGCTGTACCGGGTCTCCTTGGACGGGGGCCTGGTCGAGCGCGTCACCTTCGAGCGCGGCACCCACAGCGTCGCCGTCAGCCCTGACGGCCAGCACGTCATCGACACCTGGAGCCGGCTCGAGCAGCCGCCGCGGGTCGCGCTCCTCGACCGCGAGGGGCGGCGGGTGCGGATGCTCGACAGCAACCCGGTGCCGGAGCTCGCTGACTGGCGCCTCGGGGAAGTGCGCGCGGTGCGCATCCCGCTGCCGGACGGCTTCACCCTCGAGGGCCAGCTGCTCTTCCCGCCCGACTTCGACCCGGAGCGGCGCTACCCGGTCTGGGTCCGCACCTACGGCGGCCCCCACGCCCCGACCGTGCGCGACAGCTGGCGCGGGGGGAGGATGGTCGAGCACAGCCTGGCCGGCCTCGGCTTCGTGCTCTTCCAGGTCGACCCGCGCAGCGCGAGCGGCAAGGGCGCCGTCAGCACCTGGGCGGCCTACCGCCAGCTCGGGGTCAGCGAGCTCGCCGACCTCGAGGGCGCGGTGTCCTGGTTGACCGCCCACCACGCCTGGGCGGATCCCGCGCGCATCGGCCTGAGCGGCAGCAGCTACGGCGGCTTCCTGACCTCCTTCGCCCTGACCCACAGCACGATGTTCCGGGCCGGCATCGCGAGCGCCCCGGTCACCGACTGGCGGCTGTACGACAGCATCTACACCGAGCGCTACATGGACACGCCCCAGAACAACCCGGAAGGCTACGCGGCGACCTCGGTGATCGAGGCGGCGGACCAGCTCTCCGGCGCGCTGCTGCTGCTGCACGGGGGCATCGACGACAACGTCCACCCGCAGAACACCTTGCGGCTCGCCGAGGAGCTCCAGCGACACGGCAAGGACTTCGAGATGATGCTGTACCCGAGCTCTCGTCACGGCATCCGCAGCGCCCACGTGCGACGCCTGCAGCTGCGCTTCATGTGCCGGGAGCTCGAGGCGGTGCCGGGGATGGAGCCTTGACCCCTACCGCCCTTCCTGCACCGAGAGCTCGATGAACACCGCGTCGCTGGCCTCGCTCGCGACGAACAGCGCGTAGCTGGTCGCGCCTGCCCGCCGCGTCAGCTCCCCGAGCGGGACGTCCCCGACCGCGAAGGCGCAGGCCTCGCTGCCGACCTCGATGGCGAAGGCGAGCTTGGCGTCCTCGAAGCGCACCGGCGTGCGCTTGATCTCGTACTGGGTGTCGCCATCGCAGCGGATCAGGGCGCAGCTATAGCCGTCGCTGCCCCGCCGCACCCGCAGCCCGACGGCGGCGCGCCCGTCGACCTCGATGTAGACGCCACAGTCGTCCGCCCCGGACTCGACCAGCCGCCCGCTCAGCCGCCACGGCACCGAGCGCACCCCCGCGGAGAGATAACCCTGACCGCGGCCCTGGACATGGTCGCCGCGCACGACCCAGCGCGAGCTGCCGCTGCCGTCCAGCTCGAGACGCTCGCCGTCGCCGCTGTCCCAGGCCGCGGTCCCCAGGGACGGCAGCAGGATCGCGAGCCCCAGGCCGATGCCGAGGGTCGCGACGACCAGCAGCGCGATCGCGAGGGCCCGCGCGGAGCTTCCCCGCGGCGCGGGCTCTGGGCTCAGGCTCTGCAGGGCGCGGTGCACGCCCGACTCGGTCGGCGGCGGCGCGCGGGTGTTGAGCAGCTCGCCGCCGACCTCACCGGACTGCACCTCCCAGAAGGTCAGCGCCGGCACGACCGGCCCGCGCGGCACCTCGTCGAGGAGGCCCTCGGCCTGCAGGCTCGCGCGCAGCTCGACGAGCAACTCGAGCAGCTCCGGGGGCTCGGCGATGCGGTCGTCCGGGCGCTTGGCGAGCAGCTTCTCGAGCAGGCGGTCGAAGGCCTCCGGGACGTTCTTCCGCAGCGGCGCGATCGCCCGCGGCGAGGCGTAGCTGTGCAGGAAGATCAGGCTGGCCGGGGAGTCGCCGCGGAAGGGCAGCTCGCCCGCGAGCATGCGGTAGAGCACCAGGCCGAGGCTGTACAGGTCGCTGCGGCAGTCGACGTGCTCGGAGTTGCCGGCGTGCTCGGGGGACATGAAGTCCGGCGTCCCGAGCATCGCGCCGGTGCGGGTCAGGTGGGTCGAGCTCTGCAGGGACTTGGCCAGGCCGAAGTCGAGGACTTTGACCAGGCCCTTCTCGCCGATCATGATGTTGCCCGGCTTGATGTCCCGGTGCACCATCTGCTTCTCCCAGGCGTGCTCGAGCGCGCCCGCGACAGCGGTGACGATCGTGAGGATCTGCCGGAAGCTCAGGTCGCCGTCCTCGAGCACCTCGTTGAGGTTCCGCCCTTCGACCAGCTCCATCGCGAAGAACAGCCGCCCGGTCTCCTCATCGATGCCGACGGTGTAGACCTGGATGACGTGGGGATGGGCGAGGGAAGCGGCCGCGCGCGCCTCGCGCAGGAAGCGCTGGTTGAACACCTTGTCCTCGGCGATCGCCTTCGGCAGCACCTTGACCGCGACCGGCCGCTGCAGGGACATCTGGGTGCCGCGGTAGACGACCCCCATGCCGCCCTTGCCGATCGGCTCGTCGAGGCGGAAGTCACCGAGCCTGGTCAGCGCGACGTCCTCGCTCGCGCGGGCGCGGTTCCGCCGCCAGCTGCTGTCGCCGGAGGAGCCCTTCGAGCCGATCTTGCGGGTGTCCTGCTCCGCGAGCGGTGTGATCGGCCCGCTGCGGCCCCCGGGCGGCGGCGGGAGCGCGCCGTCGGAGGCGACGGCGCGGCCGGAGTCGCCGGTGTTGATGCGGTGCTGGCGTTCGATCGCGTGGACGATGGTGCGCGACAACAGGCCGGTGGTCGCATCGCCCTTGGCGAGGTAGTCCTGGGCACCGACGGCGACCGCCTGCAGGCCGAGGGACTCGTCGCCGAGGCCGGTCAGGATGACGACCGGCACCTTCGGGAACCTGCCGACCAGGCGCTCGACCCCCTCCAGCCCCTCGCTGTCGGGCAGGAAGAGGTCGAGCAGCACGACGTCCACCCCGCCCTCGTCGAGCCTGTCCAGGCCCTGCTGCAGGGTGGTGACGTGCTCCGTCTCGAAGAGGACGTGGGTGTTCGCCTCGAACATGAACTGGAACAGCTCGAAGTCCTCGACGTCGTCTTCGATGAACAGGACCTTGACCGATTCGCTCGTCACGCATTCCCCTGGGGCAGGGCGACGATCTCGAACCAGTAGGCCGAGAGCGTGCGGACGACCTCGACCAGCCGGTCGAAGGAGACCGGCTTCTGGATGAAGGAGTTCACCCCGAGGTCGTAGGTGCGGATGATGTCCTCCTGCGCCTTCGAGGTCGTCAGCACGACGACGGGGATGCGCTTGAGCTTCGGGTCCGCCTTGATCTCTCGCAGCGCCTCGCGGCCGTCCATGCGCGGCATGTTGAGGTCGAGCAGGATCAGGCCCGGACGCGGCGCCGAGGCGGGGTCGGCGTAACGGCCCCGGTGCTGCAGGTACTCCATCAGCTCCTCGCCGTCGCAGACGAAGCGCAGGTCGTTGCGCAGCTTGCCCTCTTCCCAGGCTTCCTGGACGAACTCGCGGTCGTCTTCGTCGTCGTCGGCCAACAGCACGACCAGAGGGTTGCCCTTCATCGCGTCTCCTTTGTCGGTGGCTCAGCCCGGCGTGCCGGTGCTGACGGTCTCCTGCCGCTCCCTCTCCAGGGCCTCGGGACACAGCGGCAGGAGGAAGTGGAAGCTCGACCCCTCCCCCGGGGTGCTCTCGACCCAGATCTTCCCGCCGTGGCGGCGCACGATCTTGTCGCAGATCGCCAGGCCGATGCCGGTGCCCTCGTATTCCTGGCGGCTGTGCAGGCGCCGGAACGCCACAAAGACCTCCGCGTGGTGTTCGCGAGCGATGCCGATGCCGTTGTCCTCGACGCTGAAGACGTGCCTCTCGCCGTCGGACTCGCAGCGGACGACCACCCGCGGATGCCGGATCGGGTGG
>JAUIEM010000505.1 GCA_030428695.1 bacterium | reverse complement strand
CCTGTTCACCGGCGTGCCCGAGGGGGTCTACACCGCCACCCTGGTCTCCGGCGGCACCGCCCAGGTGATCTTCCAGCAGAAGGTGCTGAAGGACCCGCCCCCCGACGCGGCCGACCAGCAGGTCGCCGACAACCCCGCCGCCCGCCTGCAGGCCGCCAACCAGCAAGGCGCGGGCGGTCAGGCGGGCGCCGCGGGCGCGGCCGGGCAGGCCGGCCAGGCCGGCGCGGGCGCGGGCGTCGCGGGCTTCGTCCCCGGTGGACCGGCCCCGGCGGGCACGAAGTTCTGCACGGTCTGCCGGCGCCCGATCACGACCTCGCCGGCGGCAGCGAAGGCGGCGGAGAAGCCCGACCAGCAGAAGGAAGGTGACGTCGAGGTCGACGAGAAGGTCGCGCCGGACGACGAGAACGAGCGCTACGACTTCTTCCGCAAGATCGCCGAGGCGATGGGCAACTTCTCCGCGGCCCAGGGCGACAAGAACGTGATCGGCCTGCGCGGCTTCGTCGACGGCACCCGCGTCGAGAACACGAAGAACAAGATGAACGACACCATCGCGGTCGCCTGGGTCGACGCGGCTGGGGAGAAGCAGGTCGTCGAGTACCTCGCGACGGTCGATCCGATCGAGCAGACCGCGACCCAGCAGGCGAAGATCCACCTGCTCGACGGGCAGTGGACCTTCAAGGTCGGCCAGGTCCACGGCAGCACCTGCCTGGTGCAGGCCGGGCCGGTCGCGGTCTTCGACGAGGAGAAGCAGGAGCGCACCGTCGGCGAGTTCGGCCTGAAGATCCACTGCATGGGCGACGGCGAGTTCGCCGCCAGCGGCAGCCAGCTGCTCGCCGGAACCGAGAACGGCGCGAGCTGGGTCGAGTTCATCGAGCTGTGCAAGGCCGACCCCGACCAGACCGTCACCTACACCCTGGTCGACGGCTCGCGCCTGAAGAAGGACGGCGGCGTCGCGACCGCCGAGGCCTCACCGGTCCCGAAGGCGGCCGCCAAGGACGCCCTGAACACCGAGCCGACCAAGGACATCAGCAGCAACAGCTCGGGCCGCGAGAACCATCCGGTCGAGGTGATCGTGCTGTACCACTCCGGGCACAACGACTTCGCCAAGCAGGTCGCCTGGTACAAGAACAGCATCTCGCGCGCCTCGGTCCACTACCTGCTCGGCCGCGGCGGCGAGAACGTCCTGCTCGTCGAGGAGAAGGACGCCGCCTGGCACGCCGGCAGGGCGCTGTACAAGGGCACGGGCAACGTCAACCTGCGCTCGATCGGCGTCGAGCTGGTCGGCGACGGCGCCGCCGAGCCCTTCGTCGAGCTCCAGTACAAGCTGCTCGCCGCGACGCTGCAGCGGCTCTTCGACGCCTACGGCCTGTCGATCGACGACGTGGTCGGCCACGAGCACATCGCCCCGACGCGGGCGAGCGGGCCGGGCGCCAACTTCGACTGGAACCGCCTGCGCGGCATGCTGTAAGGGGCTGTCAGGCAACAAATCCTTGCTTTTCGGTGAGGCATCGTCGTCGATGGCAAGGAGCGAGGAGCTCGCATACGGGCTGTATTCGGGCGACGAGCGACGCAGCAAGCGGCGGCGAGGGCCAGCGAAAACAAGGATTCGTTGCCTGACATGCCCTAATGCCCCGACGGAGAGCCGCATGGGAGCGATGTTCGAAGGCACGATGGTGCGCCCGGCCTTCTTCTACGAAGGCACCGGCGACCCGCTGCGCCTGGCCTGGATCCTGTTCGGACCGGTCGACGCCGAACGCCACGAAGTGCTGAAGACCGACATGCAGGGCCGTCTCGGCATGGCCGACCGCCCGGAGGTTCCCAAGTTCGTGCTCGACGACCGCGCCTACCGCTTCTGGTACTGCTTCGGCACCCCGCCGACCTTCGACGCGATCCCCGAGGGCGAAGGCTTCGTCCACCTCGGCCGGCCGCGCATCGATGTGCCCCGCAACACCCGCATCGAGAAGCTCGGGCGCCCGAGCCGCTTCGTGATGCGGATCCATCCACCCCAGCTGCCGATGCCGGACGACATCTTCGTGCTCGAGGCCGACGGCAGCGACTGGTTCGGGCGGGTGCGCGCCGCGGACGGCGTCGAGGAGGCCGGGGCGGTGCGCTTCGAGTTCCGCGACATCCCGCCGGCGGAGTCGTACTCGCTGCGGGTCGACACGCCCTACGAAGGCGGCAGCATCTACTATCTGTTCAAGCGCCGACTGCTCGAGATCGTGAGGTAGCCGATGTCGAAATGGCGCGAGCGGCGCAAGAAGCGCAAGAAGCAGCGAGGGTCCTCCCCGCAGGCCCCGGCCGTGTCCGCCGAGGTCGCGCCGACACCCGCGCCGCTGCCCCCGCCGCGCGCGCTTGGCGTGCGCGAGCCGGCGATGCGGCTGTTGACCGTGCACGACCCCGACGGCAAGGGGCCGCTCGTGCGGGGCTTGGTGATGCTCGGCATCGACGGGCGCTTCGATCCGGAGTGGAGCTACGCGACCGACGACGAGGGCCTGCTGATCGACGGCGGCACGGTCCAGGACCGCTGGCACTACTTCCTCGAGGGTGCGTCCTACGGAGAGCTCGCGACCCGCGTCCGCGGCGGGCCTGCGCCGGCCAGCTTCCTCCTGCACGTCGTCTCCCTCGCGCCGCATGAGACCCCGCGCCGGCGGGCGGCCGAGGAGATCGCCGGGGGCATCGTCGAGTCCCGCTGTTCGATCATCGACTGCGCCCCGCCGATGCCGCGCGAGGGCAACAGCCTCGCGCTGCGCCCGGTCGTCGTCACGGCCCTGCCGCACAGCTGCCAGCTCGAGACCCTGCGCGAGCTGCTCAACGCCCACAACGTGCTGCGCGGGACCCTGTGCAAGGGGCTCCGGGACTCCTACCGCACGCTGCACTGGGCGCAGCTCGTGCTGTCCGGCTACGCGGCCTCGGCGGTCAACTATCTGCCGAAGAAGCAGTGGAAGGCCCTCAGCTTCCCCTACGAGCTGCTCGGCGGCCCGGACAAGGAGCCGCGCGACGCCCCGAAGGGACCCGGCCGCGCGATGAAGCGCGTGCTCGGCGAGCTGAAGAAGGCGAGCCGCGAGGTCGAGCGGGACGCCGCGCAGGTGGTCGAGGCCCTGCGCGCGCCGGACAGCCTGCGCTGCCTGCTCGCCCACCGCGAGGGCGAGGAGATCATCGAGCTCGCCTCGCGTTTCGCGCCCCTCGGGCTCAGCGACGCCGGCCGCGCCTTCTTCGCGGAGGACCTTCTGCCCGCCCTGCGCCAGGCCTTCACCCCGGGCGCTGGCGAGGCGCCGCGGGCGTTGACCGAGGCCGACCTCGCCCGGGTGCCGGAGCCGCCGCAGGCCTGGACCCTGGTGCTCGGCACCCTCGGCGAGGACGGCCCGCGCCTGGCCGAGACGCTGTGCTACGCCTTCGCCGCCCATCTCGGCCGCGAGCCCGAGGTCTGGTCCGCGCTCGCCGAGCGCTGGTGGGGCGTGCAGCTCGCCGCGCCGGTCGATGCGGCGCTGACCGCCCGGGCGATGCTCGACGAGGGCGCCAAGGGCATCGCCCAGCTGAAGAAGCTCGGCCGCGTCGGCTGGGGCGAGGTGCGCCCCTCCGACCTCGCGGACATCCGCCGCCGCCTCGCCTCGCGTATCGCCGAGAGCCTCGGCCCCGTCCTGAACATCCTCACCGTGCGCGGCGGCTCGACCCGCGGCCGGGAGGGATTGTTCGAGCGCGTGCGCGGCTGCGCGGTGCTCGCGCACGTCGCGGCCGCCCTCGAGCTGCCGACTTCCTGGTCGGTCGCCCGCCGCCTGCCCGGGCTGCAGCGCTTCGCGGCCGGCTTCACCCTGGCGGCGCTGTGCAGCAAGAGCCGGGGCTTCCTCGCCCACGCCTACCAGCTGCTCGGCCTGCAGGAGGCGGCGCGCGGCCCGCTGCACTCCTTCGACGCGACCCTCGAGGCCGTCGGCGGCAAGCCGGGCAGCGTCCTCAACGTCGACCTGCTCGAGCTCGGCCGCGCGCTGTTCACCGAGCCGATCTCGCCCCTGGGCGGATTCGTCAACACCGTGCACTGGGCGGAGGGCGCGCTGTTCTGCCCGGACGCCGAGCTGCTCGCGCGCACGCCGTGGACCGGTGGCGGCGAGCGCGAAGCCTTCGCGGACGCGTATCTCGCGTCGGCGAGCTGAAGGAGGAGTCATGCCCGACGTCCCGATCTACGTCGACCAGCCGACCGGCGTCGAACATCACAAGGTGCTGCAGCGAGGCATCGAGCGGGCCTTCGCCAGCCGTCCGCGCTCGCTGCTGTTCCAGACCGTGTGGCTGCACTGCGAGACCCGCTGGGTGCCGAATGACACCCCGGTCAAGGTCGAGGTCTTCTCGGCGAAGCGGGAGCCGGCGACCAAGATCGCCGAGTTCCTCGCCGGCACGATCCAGAACAACATGCTGATCTGCAAGCTGAACAACAAGGAGCAGGGGCTGATCACCAAGGAGCACCTCGGGGGCGAGGCGACGCCGATCGAGTTCCGCTTCCTCGTCGGCCGCGGCGCCGAGGACGGCGAGCCCCTGAAGGGCGAGCGGAAACCGACGCTGCGGCCCGCGCAGTTCCGCCTGGTCCGTCCCTGCCAGCGGCCGGTCGAGTACCTGCCCTTCGTCCACAGCTATTGACCCGGGATTGAACCCGCCCACGAAGCGCCCCCCGACGGGCTGTGACAGCCCGCATCGCGAGCGTTTGCGCCCATCCCGGCAGCCTGGTATCTTTGCGGCACAGCGCGTCGCTTTTACGACGTGCGCGGGCGAGCAGGAGGGGAATCGTGCCGACCGTTGACATGCCCCAGATGGGCGAGAGCGTCGTCGAGGGCACACTGTCCCAATGGCTGGTCGAGGTGGGGGAGCAGGTCGTCAAAGACCAGACCATCTGCCACATCTCGACCGACAAGATCGACACCGAGGTGCCGAGCACCGTCGCCGGGACCGTGCTGCGCATCCTGGTCGCGGAGGGCGAGACCGTGCCGGTCGGCACCCCGCTGATCGCGATCGACACAGGCTCGGGCAGTGGAACCCGCGAGGCGCCGCTCGCCGAGGCGAGCGAGGAAGAGGCCGACCAGGGCTCCGCCACCGTGGCCGCGGCCCCCCCGGCCGAGAAGGACCCCCATCCGAGCTCACCGGTGGTGCGCAAGATGGCCGAGGAGTCCGGCATCAACCTCGCCGCCGTCAAGGGCACCGGAGCCGGGGGCCGGGTGACCAAGAAGGATCTGCTCGCGTTCTCGGCCGCCCAGCCGAAGTCGGCGAGCCAGGTGGTCGCCGCGGCGAGTGAGCCGGTGCTGCCGCTCACCACCGGCCGCGCGAGCCTGAGCACCGAGCCGACCGAGCCGCTGTTCACCGCCGATCAGGCGCCGGCCGAGCCGCCGAAGAAGGCGCCGGTCGCGGCGCGCGATCCGGCCTATTCCCCCTTCGGCGGCCTGTACAAGGTGCCGGTCTACACGCCGAAGACCGGCGACCGCATCGTGCCCTTCTCCCGGCGGCGGCGGATCATCGCCGAGCACATGGTGTTCTCGAGCCAGGTCGCGCCCCACGTCTCGACCGTCGCCGAGATCGACATGACCCGGGTGATCAGTCTGCGACGGGAGCACCAGGCCAGCTTCCAGGAGCAGGAGGGCATCAACCTGACGGTGCTGCCCTTCGTGGTCGACGCGACCGTCCGCCACGTCGCAGCCGCGTCGAAACGCCGCGTCGACGTCGCAGACCGCCGCCGCCGACGACGACGCCCGTCGCCGTCCAACGTCGCACGCAGTCTCGGCCGGCGCGAACATG
>JAUIEM010000504.1 GCA_030428695.1 bacterium | reverse complement strand
GGGGGAATAGCATGCACGCCATCCCCCAACGGGCAATCGTGGCCGCCAACCTCGTAGCGGCGCTTACGGACGCGAAAATCCGATGGAATTCGACGACGGCGTGCTGTTCGGCAAGCCCAGGTGCTCGACGAGGCGATGGAGCTGTGGGCGGGGATCATGCTCGGCCGCCGCGACCGCCGCCGGTCGCCGCGCATGGCCTGGTACTCCTCCCGGGTCGGCGAGGCCCTCCGCACGATGGCCCACAGCACCGGCCAGCCCCTCGCCAAGCTGGCGCGGCTCGCGGCCCAGCTGCTCGGCGCCCTCGAGACCTGGGAGGTCGGCCTCGACGCGGACCCCGAGGATGGCGGACGGATCGTCTACTGCTCCGAGCCGAACGGCTCCGGCTGGTCGACCAGCGACTGGAAGTCCGCGCAGGTCTTCGTCGGCGCGATCGACTGGCTGTACCGCGCGGCCGCCACCGAGGACCGCGGGCTGGTCGACTTCGCCGCCGAGATGGTGTTGCGCGGGCTCGACAGCTACCGCGACGAGCTCGAGGACGACGAGGGCTGAGCCCACCCGAAGAAGCGCCGCGCGTTCGCCGCGGTGCGCTCCCCCCACTCCCGGACATGCCCGCCCCGCAGGGCCGCGAGCGCCGCGACCACACGGACGAGCTGCGCGGGCGCGCCGGGCCCGGTCCGGTAGGGTTCCGGCGGACGGAAGGGCGCGTCGGTCTCGACCAGGACGCGCTCCTCCGGCACCGCGGCCGCCGCCTCGGGCGCCCGCCGCGCCCCCGGCCAGGTCAGCGGCCCGCCGAAGCTGAAGCTGCAGCCGAGGCGCGCGAACGCGGGCACCAGCTCCGCCGGCCCAGCGTAGCCGTGCAGCAGCACCGGCCCCCGCGGCGCCGCGGCGAGCAGCTCCCGCAGGCGGCCGTAGCGGCCGACGCAGTGCACGACGACCGGCAGAGCGCGCCGCCGGGCCAGGTCGAGCTGGCGGAGGAAGGCGCGCTCCTGGCGCTGCGGGGCGCCGTAGCGGCGGTCGAGGCCACACTCCCCCAGGGCGGCCGCCGGGGAAGCCTCCAGGCGCGCGGCCAGCTCCACCAGCGCGGCCTCCAGGCCCGCCTCATCGAGCCTCGCGGCCGGCGCGGGATGCAGCCCGTAGCAGGCCGCCAGGGGCAACGCCGCAATCTGGGCGACGCGTGCGGCGATACACCCCCAGTCCGCGGGGCCCGTGCCGGCGAGCACCGCGCCCTCGACGCCCGCCCGCCGGGCCCGGCCCAGCGCTTCCGCCGAGCAGGCCGCGAGGTGACAGTGGGCGTCGATCATCGCGGCGCGCCCGCGAAGAACGCATGCAGCTCCGCGAGCCCGCACACCTCCTCCGGCCGCTGGCGGAGATCCCGCAGCGCGGGCAGGTGGTTTCCCGGGCCGATCGCGGGCCACGGGGGCGGAGGCGCGTGCCAGCCCCCAGCGGCCGTGCGCATGTGGGAGCGGTCGCTGGCGAAGCGCGCGCCGTAGACTTCGCGGGAGAGCCGGCGGAAGCGTGGCCGCAGGCGTGCGGGCAGCGGCGGGAAGCTCAGGCAGAGGAAGTCGGCCGTCGGCACCGGGAAGCCGATCCGGGTGTCGGGATCGTAGGTCCACCAGCGGCCCGCGACGGCGACGCAGACGACGACGTGGTAGTCCCACACGATCAGCTGCCCGGCCGGGACCGCGCGTTGCCAGGCCAGGCCGACGCCGCGCCCGGCGTTGGTGATCAGCAGCACCTCGACCGGCCACCCGGCGAAGGCCGGCTCCCGGGCGAGCCACCAGGCGTTCTCCTCGCAGTAGCAGGCCTGGTAGCGCGGCCGCGGAGGAACCGGAGGCTGCATCTCAGGGGCCGCCGACGGACAGGGAGCCGCGCGCTCGCGCCCCGTCGAGCTCGAGCACGTACAGGCTGCGCCGCTCGCTCGGGCGACCGCGGTCCTCGACCACCGCGACCAGCGCACAGCTGCGCTGGGCGGTCCGGTTGCGGTCGCTCGCATAGTAGCTCGCGCTGACCAGGTAGGTCCCCCGCTCGCGCTCCGGGCAGGCGTAGCGCTCGAGGCCGAGGCCGGTCGTCACGTCCCCGCTCAGGGCGCCCTCGCCCGTGGTCTGCTGCTCGTAGTAGCACTCGTCGCCGTCCGGCTCGACCACGTGCAGGTCGACGTCGCTCGCATCGGTGTTCCAGAGCAGCGCGACCTCGAAGTCCCGCGGCTCCAGGGGCCCGAGCCGCGAGCGACGCTCCGCCGCGAAGGGGGCCAGCGGGCCGCGCACCATCCCGGCCAGGAGCCCCGCGTACTCCTCCCGTGCGGCCTCGGCGAAGGGGCCGTAGCGCGCGTCCCAGGGCTCGGCGAGAAGATGTTCGTACAGCACGACCGCGAGCTCGTCGCAGCCCGCGTCCTCGGCGCAGCGGGCCAGGCGCAGGAAGCTCAGGGGCTCGTAGGGCCGGGCGGCGGCGACCTGCGCGTACAGGCCGAAGGCGTGGCCGGGAAAGCCCCCCGCCTCGAGCCGGAAGCCGAGCTCCCGCAGCAGCGGAAGGTCCCCCGGGCTGCGCTCGAGCAGCGAGCTGAGCACCTTGACCGCCGCGCCTTCCCCGCGGCGCCGCTCCGCCTCGGCCCGCACCGCCGCGCGGTCGAGCCCGGCGGCCGCGAGCACCTGCTGGAAGTCGCTTCCCGCCGGCGCGACCGCCAGCGGCCGGCGCGGGACCAGCGCGCGGGGCTCCGCGCCGAGCTCGCGCAGCGCCGCTTCCCAGCGGGTCCACAGGTCCTCGGGAGCGGGCAGCGCGCAGGTCGAGGCCGGCTGGGCGGCGACCTGCGCGGCGTCGTCCTCCGGCACGATACCGAAGGCCTGGTAGTCCGCCTCGCTCTCGAGCATCAACAGCGCGACGCTCGGCCCCGGCACGCGGAAGTGCCGCGCGTAGGCGGTCGCGACCGGCGCGCCCGCGAGGGGCGCGAGGCGCTCGACCGCGACCTGGCCGTAGGCTCGCGCGGCGAGCGGCGAAGGCAGCAGGCGTTCGAGGGGCAGCGCGAGCTCGACCTCGGCATCGGCCTGACGCAGCCGCAGCCGCACCGGCCCCCGCAGCGGCCGCCCGCGGCCGACCAGCTTGAGGCGCTGGCCGGGGAAGAGCACCGACGGCTGCCCCTCGAGCAACAGGTCGGCCGTTCCCTCCAGGGCGACGCCGGCGATGGCCCAGGGCTCCTGGCGGTGGGCCCGGGCGGCGTCGGCGACCTGTTCCGGCCCGGTCAGGGCGAAGCAGCCCCCCGCGCCGGTCAGGCCCCGCAGGGTAGCGGGCGCGCTCCCGGGCAGGCCGGTGTCGTAGGCGTACACGGCCCCGGCTCCGTCGACGGCCCGCCGCAGCGACGCCTCCCCGACCTCGCCCCAGGTCGCGGCGCCGTCGTGCAGGAGGAACAGGTCGGCCGGCGCCCCTTCCGCCCAGGCCGGGGCGCGGGCTTCGCGCAGGCCCGCGGCGAGGTCGCTCGCGCCCTCGAGCACCAGCCCGTCGATCGCCGCGGCCAGGTCGGCCCGGGCCTGGGGCGTGTTCTCCGTCCACCCCGGGCGCCACCAGCGCTGCTCGACATCGCTGAACAGGACCGCGAAGGCGCGCAGGCCGTCGGCGTTCTCCGTCAGGATCGCGGCGAGCAGCGCGCGCCAGGTCTCCGGCGTCGAGCCGAGGGAGCTGTCGAACAGGAACACGGCCCGCTCCGCGCACGGCCGGGGCACGCTCGGCGGGAGCGTCGGCGCGAGCTCGACCATGAAGTACGGATCCTGATCGAGAGGGCTGACCAGCGCGCAGGTCCCCGGACGCCCGATCCGCACGCCGAGCGTGCCCGGCGCGGGCTCGTCGAACACGAAGCGCGCCCGCTCGGCGTCGACCGCGCGTGCCTGCGGCTCGGCCTCGAGCTCGAGCGTGACCGGCCCCTGTTCGTCGCCCCAGGCCAGCCGCGCGACGTCGAGGCGCACCCGGCAGGCGGGGAGCCCCTCCGGGACGGCGAAGCGGTACTGCCAGTCATCGCCGAGGGCGACGAGGTCGACGTCGTAGCCGATCAGCACCCGCTGGACCTGCCCCGCGAACATCGGGAAGACCCGGCAGCGGAACACCCCGGCCCCCGCCCACTCGGCCAGGGCCGGGTCGACCCGCCGCTGCACCGTGCGGTGGTAGGCCTGGGTCGCGGTCTCCCGCGGCACCAGGCGGGCGGCCTTGACCTGCGACCAACTCGACGGGAGGGCATCGAGCACGCCCTCCGGGTTGACCGGCAGCTCTTCGTCGAGGGTCTCATCCAGCCAGCGTCGGTCTTCGAGGTCGACCAGCGCGTTGCCGAACGCGAGGAAGGATGGCGCCGCCCCTTCCGGCAGCCGCAGCTCGAAGGTTCCCTCGAGGTTCTGGCTGCGGTCGTTGGCGTACAGGTAGCTCAACAGCACCCGGGCGCGGCTGCCGTCGACGCGCACCTCCGCCTGCAGCCCGAGGGCGCGCAGGGGGTCGTCGTCCCCGACCAGCAGGCGCGCGCTGTGGGGGACCAGGCTCGACGCCTTCCAGGAGGTCGGGCGGGCCTCTGGCGGACGCAAGCGCTCGGCGCCGAAGCCGCCGGACGAGGCGGCGTTCTCGGCGCGCGGGGTGGCGGAACCGAAGTCGAGCACGTTCCAGGACCTGCACGCGGGCAGGCCGATGGGGAGGCTGAAGAGGACCAGGAGGACGACGGGACGCATGGGAAATCTCCGGGAGCGCGGGTTCGCCCTGTCGGACACCAGCCCCGGCGGAGTATTCGTCGGCCGTTCGAACACGCAGCGCGGCGCCGCGACCGCCAGCCCCCAGAGGATCCACAGCGTGCGCTGGCGCAGGCCGAAGATCGCGAGGCCGTAGATCAGTAGCGTCACGTACCCGAGCAGCACCGCGCCGAGCATCAGCTTGCGGTCGGGATCCCTCTCCCGCTGCCAGGAAGCGAGCAGACACCAGCCCGCCACCCCGAGCATGCCGAGCAGCACCGCGAGGCCGACCAGACCCTCCTCGAGCAGCACGTTGGCGTAGGTGTTGTGCACCTCCCCCCGTCGGAAGCGGACGGTGACGTTGCCCGGCCCGTAGCCGAGCCAGGGCTTGGACGGAAACCAGCGCCAGACCAGCTCGAGCTGCTGGCTGCGCGACTCGCTGAGCGGCTCCTGACCCCGGTACCACTCCGCGAACTTCGCGACCGGCCGGTAGTTGATCGGCTGCTGGTAGCCCTGGTCCAGGTCCTCGACCACGCTGAAGGCGAAGGCCCCGAGACCGCCGAGGAACAGCGCGCTGACCGCGATCGGCACGAAGCGCTGGGCCGAGTCGCGGGCCCGGTGCATCAAGGCGAGGGGGATGATCCCGAGCAGGCAGAAGGTCAACATCACCAGGCCGGTGCGGCTGCCGGTCTCGAGCACGACGACCCCGATCCCTCCCGCGAGGCTGAGCAGCCCCAGGCGTACGAGCAGGGGGCGACGGCTCGACACGGTCCAGGCGATCAGCACCCCGAGCATCGGCAGGCAGAAGCCCGGCAGCTGGTTCGAGGTCCGCAGGGTCGACGACAGGCGGCCGGTCACGTCGTCGCGGGTCCAGGCCGGGGCGCTCCCGAAGATGCTCCACAGGCCGACACCGACCACGAGGCCGGTCCCCACCGCCCACGCCTGGAAGGCCCGTAACCAGCGCTTCCAGGAGTCGCACAACAGCACGACGGACAGCCCCATCAAGAGGCCGTACAGGTAGTTCGCCGTCTCGACCACCGGCTTCGTGATCGCGTTCTTGCTCTGGATGCCCGACACCGA
>JAUIEM010000028.1 GCA_030428695.1 bacterium | reverse complement strand
GTCGGCGCAGTCATGCGAACAGCAGCGCCTCCAACCAGCGGCCCAATGACGTGCCGTGAACGAAAGTGACGGAATCGAAATGTCATACGTGCCAACCGTAGCCCCGGGAACGGGGTCGCGGGCGCCACACCGCATTCTGGCCCGCGAGAGCAAGGCCGCGATGGCCTTCGTCGAGCGCAACTTCTATCTGACGAAGCGCTACTGGGGCTGGGAGGTCGCCTTCCTCGTCTACACGGCTGCATCGTCGCTGTCGATCATGTTCATCGGCGCGTCGCAGGATGGCGACACGAACCGGTTGATCCTCTTCCTGGCGATCGGGACGCTCGTCTGGGGCTACCTGAACTCGGTCTTCATGAACGTGGCCGAGACGGTCGCCTGGGAGCGCTGGGAAGGCACGATCGAGTACACGATGATGGCGCCGGTCTCGCGGGTGACGCACATGTTCGGGATGTCGCTCTTCGCGATCATCTACGGGCTGATCCGCTCGACTGTGCTCTTCCTGGTGCTGGCGGCATTTTTCCCGGAGATCAGCCTCTCGGAGGCGAACCTGACCGGCGCCGCGCTGGTAATCGCCGCCGGTAGCTTCTCGTTCATCGGCTTCGGGATCGTCGGCGCGGTGCTGCCGCTGCTCTTCCCGGAGAAGGGCGAGCAGATGACCTTGATGATGTGAACACAAGCGGGATGAGCTCGCGGGGGAAGAGGGCGCTGGTGATCTGCCAGCGCGGGGTGCGCTGGCCGGCGGGCCAGATGTTGACGCGCAGCTGGAGGGCGCGCAGGAGGTCGCGGCGCTGCTGCCAGTCCATGCTGTCGAGCTGGGCGGCGACGGAGGCGCGCCAGGTATCGAGGCTGTCGAGGGCGGCGCGGCGCTGGGCGGTATCGGCCTGGCGGGTGGTGAGCTCGGCGCGCTCGGCCTCAAGGTCGCGCCAGCGCTGGCTGAGCTGCTCCAGCTGGGCGACGAGAATGGTGGTGGTGTCGGGGTCGTCGGTCTGGCCCAGGGTGCGGGCGAGGTTGGCGCGCTGCCGATCGAGGCCGGCCAGCTGCTGCGTCACGGCTACGAGGTCCCCGTCGTCGTCGGTGGTGGACTCGGCCAGGAGGGACGACAGGACACGTGGCTGCTCGATGAACCAGCGGACGCGCTCCCAGACGTCGGCGTCGAGGGCGCTGCGCTTGATCCCCATGCGGTGACCGCCGCCAACACAGACATACTGATTCGACTGATTGTTGACAACCAGGTTGCGGCCGCAGACGACGCAGCCGATGAATCCCGCACGCAGCAGCGAATCCTGCGGGCGCGGGTTGTTGCGGGTCGCTTCGCGGACGTTGGCGGCCAGGCGGCGGCGGGCGGCGCGGCCCTGGGCGGCCGAGACGAGGGCCGGCACGACACCGTCAGGGAGCTGAATAGGGTCGGGCGCGTCGGGGAGCATGCGCGTCTTCGGGCCCGAGCCGTTGCGGCGCTGGAGCGGGTGGCCCTGCCAGCGGAAGGCGAGGGCCTCGCCGGCGTAGGCCGGGTCGTGGAGGATCAGGCGCACGGTCGACGGACCCCAGGTGGGCCGGCCGGTGGGCGAGGGCACGTTGTCATCCATCAGGCCGCGGGCGATGGCGCGCAGGCTCGCGCCGGCGTTGAACTCGCGGTAGATGCGCCGGACGATAGGAGCCTCGGCCGCATTAACGGCCAGGGCGGTGTTGTCGTCACGCCAGAGGTAGCCGTACTTGGGCTTCGGGCCGGGGATGTACTTGCCTTGCTCGGCGCGGGCGCGGCGGCCGCGGTTGGTGCGCTCGGCGATCTTCTCGCGCTCGACCTCGGCCACGAAGGCCTTGGCGCTGAGAATGAAGCGGCCGACGGCGGAGTCCTCGAACTCTTCGGTGACGAGCTCCAGGCGCGCGCCGGCGTCGATGATCTCCTCGACGAGGATGGCGACGTGGGCCTGGTTGCGGCTGAGCCGATCGAGGGCGTAGCAGAGGACGACGTCGGGGCCGCTGGAAACGCTGGCCAGGACCTGGCGCAGCGCGGTCAGGCCGGGGCGCTCGCGGTACTGCGCGCCGGTGTAGGTGTCGCTATAGACGCCAGCGACGGCGTAGCCGTGCTCCTCGCAGTAGGCCAGGCAGGCGCGTTGCTGGGTGTCGAGCGAGGTGCCATCGAGCTCCTGCTGGTCGCTGGAGACACGGGTATAGATCAGGGCGTGCATCGTTGCTCCCTCAGCGCGGGTCGAATCGTCTGTGGGGCGCTGTTGCGCTCAGGGGGTCAGGCGACGCAGGCGCGCGCCTCGTTGACGCCGTGGTCAGTGACGCCGCCGAAGTGCCCCCAGTCGGAGAACTCGCGCGCCAGCCCGTCGACGGCGAAGATCGGGCCGCTGTTGGGTGACAGGTTGCTCGATGCCCACACCGCGACCTCATGGCCGCCATCGAGGCCGGGGCCCTGGAGGTCGGCGGCAATCATCCAGACATCTTCGTAGTCATCCGAGCGCACGGCCTGGCCGTTGCGGAGCGAGAGCCCCGGCTCCAGCCCGGCGGCGATAGCGTCGAGCTTGCCGGCCGAGACGGCGCGACAGGCGCTGGCGGCGCTGCTGTCGTCATCGCCGAAGTTGAGAAACACAACAACCGCGGCAATCGCCATGCAGCCCAGCACGGCTAGGCCGCCGGCGGCTGCCAGGGCCAGCCAGGCGCGGCGGCTCATGTGGCGCTGTCCTGGGTTGTCTTGCCGGCGGGCCGGCCCAGCTGGAGCGCCTCGATGACGATGCGTTGGGCGCCGGGCGCGAGGCCCTGGGCGCGCTGGACCCACTCGGCGATGAGCTCCGGGGTGACAATGGTCGTCTCCTCGACGGTGATCTCGGGCGGCTCGACGGCGTAGCCGGCGGCCCTGAGCAGCTCGGCGACGGTCGTCCGCAGCGCCGCGGCAAGTGGGTTGAGGAGCTCGGCGGGCGGCACCGGGCTATCGGGGTTGCTGAGCTCGAGCCGGCTGATGGTGTGCTGCGAGCGGCCGAGCTGGCTGGCGAGCTCCCGCTGGGTGAGACCCAGCTCCTCGCGTTTGGCGCGCACGGCCGGGCCGAGACGGTTGGGGTAGCGGAGACCGGCTTCGGCGTGGATCGACGTCGGCTCGTTGGGCTCGTGCACCCGACCTTCTTTCGCGAGTTGCGCGTACAGCGTACCGTGCATGCGATTCTCCACTCTGGGTACTTGACGGTCAAGCATTTATGCCGTATTCTGGTACGCAGTACGCGCGAACTGCTTACGCGCTGTAAGAGTAGGAGAGCGTCCATGCCGGCGATGACCGCGAGCGGATTGATCAAGACCTCGGCCCAGCTGACGCCGGAACAGGCCGAGCAGCTGGCGGCGCTGGCAGAGCGGCGGGGTTGCTCGGTGGCGTTCCTGATCCGGGAGGCCATCGACACATGGCTCGCAACGCAGCGGGCCGCGAAGGGAGGGCGCGATGAGCGCGCTGGATAACGGCAGCCCGTGGCTGGCCAGTGATGTGACGGTGCCGGAGCCGGACGCCCACTGTGAGAGCTGCGGCGGGGCACTGTATGCCGGCTTCGACGAGTGGCAGAAGTTGCCGGCGCAGGATGGCGACGGCGAGACGACGTACACGATCTGCGCTGAGTGCGTCGAGGCGCAGCTGGAGGCCGGCCTCCAGCTGCTGGCCGAGGACCCCGCCTGGCAGCAGTTCGCCCGGCGCGTGGCCGAGACCCCAATCCCATGATTCCCCAACATCCCGATCCCCTTCCCCGGCTGGTGGCGAGCTCACGCGAGCTGGCCGCCACGCCCGAGCGTGTGACGGAGCGGCGGACCCCTTCCCCCTGCCGAGCCGTTGCGCGCTCCGGCGTGGCTGTACGCCCAGCATAGGGCAGGGCGCGGCCGTGGAAATGCATTTGCAGAAAGGAGGCGGGCAATTGCCGAGTGACGTGCTGCTGACCCAGCGGGCGGCCGACGAGGCGCTCGACGTCGAGCTGGCCTGCCGGCGGCTGATCGCGACGGTGCGGGCGGCGCTGGCTGACGGCGTCGTAACGCCTGCGGAGGCGGCGGCGATGCTGGCGGAATCGAGCGCGGTGCTGACGGAAGCCGAGGAGGCGAAGCACTGGGCGGACGAGGCCCACAAGGTCGACGCGGCGCTCGACACGCTGCGCCGGGGCGGGGCGTTGAACCCGACGCCGCACAAGCGCGAGCGCTTTCGGGCGGCGAATCTGGACGTCGTCGAGGTGACCAACGAAGTAGCCGTCTGAGGAGCGCAATCCTCAGACGGCTGATGTACCCGGACAGATTGGATACGACCCCAATGATAGCAAAGGAACGACCGCGAACGTACGACGCCACAGCTGCGCTGGTCCAGCGCAGCTGTGGCGGTTGCCGCTTCTACCACGGCCTGTCGCAGCTGGCCGGCCAGGGGAAGTGCACGCATCCCCAGCGCCGCCGGCTGATGGACACGGTGCTGGTGCGGCGGCGCGAGCTGGCCTGCCGGGACCGGCATGACCGGGCACTGTGGGAGAGCTGCGCGCCGACCGAGCCGGTGACGCCGGCGCTGGACAGGGTGCTGCTGCACCTGCCGCCGCGGCTGTGCCGCTGGCCGAAGTTCCCGGTGGTGAACGAGTCAATCGAAGGGATTCAGTAATGGAGCTGGTCAGAAGCAACATCGTTGGCTACGCCGGCCGGCGGGCGGTGATTCACGAGGTGCTGGAGGAGACCCGCGAGGTGGTCGTGCTCTACCGCGAGCAGCTGCCGCCGGCGGAATGCCCGGACTGCAAGGGCCGGGGCGAGGTGCGGGTGGCGGTGCTGGGCTGTGTGAGCTGCGACCGCTGCGAGGGTCGTGGCGAGCTGCTGGCGCGGGAGGTGCTGCAGCGCGAGACGGTGTCGATCGACGAGCTGACGCGGCCGCCGGCTGAGGCTGAGCACCCGCTGGCGCGGGCGACCGGCAAGTTCCTGTCGAACCCGCAGGCCATCTTCGATGAGGAGGTGGCGTCGTGAACGCGCAGTCGAAGCGGGCGGGCGGCGGCTACACCGCGCCGGCGCAGGTTCACATCGAGGCGGGCTGGCCGTCCGGGATGACGCTCGACGCGAAGGTCGTCTTTCCGCCGGGCAAGGGGCCGGAGGACACGCTGGCGGTGTTCACGGCGCTGGAGCAGCTGGAGGCTGCGCTCGGCGAGGTCCAGCTGGTCAACAACGCGGAGCGGCAGGTGACGGCATGAGCGACCGCAAGGAGCCACGGGTGGGGGAGTGGGTTGAGCTGGCGCTGCAAGGGCTGGCGTTCTGCATCATCGTGATTCTGCTGGTGGGGATCTTCGCGATGCTGACGCCGCCGCCGGCCGCGCCATGAACGTCATGCGGCACACTATCGGACGCGGGCTGCACTGGCTGGCCTGGTGGCTGTCACGCTTCGCCTTCTGGGTCGAGGTCTGGCGCTGCGAGGAGTGCGGCCAGTACAGCCGCGACCCCATCCCCTACGACAGTTTTGAACACACCTGCCCGAACTGCGGGAAGGAAGCGAGTGTATGAGCAGCGACGAACAGAAGTTCAACCCGAACAAACACATGCGGGTCTTCGAGCGCCGGCAGCGGCAGCGGGACGGCAGCTACAAGACGGTGAAGATCGACTATCTGGACGTGAAGTGGCGCATCGTCTGGTTCCGCGAGGAGCACCCGGAGGGCTCGATCGAGACGCTGCTGAAGTCGACGCCGGGCGAGCCGCCGGCGGTGATGCAGGCGACGGTGCGCTACGTCGACCAGTACGACGACCAGGGCAAGCCGCTCTGGGTGACGGTGACCGGCTGGGGGCAGTGCGACCAGGATGACTGGAGCGACTGGCTGGAGAAGGCCGAGACGCGCGCCATCGGCCGGGCGCTGGCACTGGCCGGCTACGGGACACAATTCTGCGAGGACTTCGAGGAGGTCATTGCAGACGGCCCGGTCGACCAGGGCGAGCGGCGGCAACCCCAGCAGCGCAACGGCGGGAGTCCGGCACGCCGCTCCGGGGGCGAGACCGGCGAGTTGATGACCGCCAACCAGCAGAAGTACATCTTTTCGCTGGCACGCGAGGCGGGGCTGCCGAACGACGAGCTGGACGAGATCGTGCACGCGCGCTTCGGGCATGGCATGAGCGAGGTGCTCAAGAGTGAGGCCAGCGCGCTGATCGGCTCGCTGCAGGAGCTGCGGGATGAGCGGCAGCTGGCAGGAGCTGCGGGATGATGAACCCACTGAAGAGCGCGTTGTTCTACCGGAAGATGGACGAGGCGGGGATCTCGCAGGAGAAGCTGCTGGAGACGATGCGGCGGGTGCTGGGCGAGGTGAACGAGGACCCGGCCGACTACATCCTGGTCGCGCCGATCCTGGTCGTCCACAAGGACTTCAAGGAGCACCCGCTGAGCGCGCACGGTTTGCTGGTGGAGTTCGGACAGAACGTCTACTTCATGTCGAAGGCGCGGCTGATCGACGCGGTAGCGGCCGTCAAGGACGAGCCGCTGATTGTGAAGAACTGAGAGGAGCGACGGATGACGGAGACGGCGACGATGGAGGCGCAGGAGCCGCAGGCGATCAATGCGCTGCCGGAGGAGATCGTGCTCGATCCCGGCCGGGCGGCGGAACGCGCCTGGCGGACCGAGGCGGCGGCGCTCTACGACACGCTGGAGCACGAGCAGCGGCTGGCCTGGGCCTGCGACTGCATCGAGCACGCGCCGGAGTATGACGGCGCGCTTGATGTCGTTGGGCGGGTCCGAGGCGGCACATCACAGGGTATTCGGTGGCCGTCCCAGGACGCGACAAAGACAGGGATCGTGCAGTGTCTGCGGGACCTGAGCGACCGTTCGGGGCTGCTCCTGCGGCCGGGGGTCGGGGTGGCCAGCTGGTGCCAGGTGTTGACGGCGCGGACGGGCGCCGTCGAGGCCGAGCGGGCCTGGCAGCTGGAGCGGCTGCGGGAGCTGGCCGGGTGAGTGTTGTTGTGGCCAGAAATATGCAGGTCGCGCGAACCGTCTACGCGCAGGCTGTATACTGGCCGTGTGTCGCTCGCGAGGGCGGCATCGGCGCTGTGGCGGGCGTCGTGAGAAGCGATTAGAGGGCCGACGAGGGCCGTTGCCACGGGTGTGTCTCTAGTCCACCCACCGCCACGGCAAACGGTCCTCGTCGGCCATTCCTGTATCGGGGTGTAGCCAGTGACAGATCGCGGTGTGAGCAAGCGCAGGCCCTACGTTGCGCTCGGCTATGCCGACATCCGCCTCGGCCGCGACCTCAAAGGATCGGCATTCTTGCTCTACTGCTATCTCTCGCTACGGGTCGGGACCAACTCCGGCGCCTGGCCATCCTATGAGCGCATCAGCACAGACACCGGCCTCGCGCCGGCGACGATCAGCAAGGGCCTGCGCCAGCTGGTCGACTACGGCGTGCTGCAGGTCGAGCGGCGGCGCAGCGAGGGCCGGCAGACGAGCAACTTCTACACGTTGCTCGATCCGCCCGACACTTCAGAAACTGAAGTAAACGGGACGACTCAGACTTCAGAAACTGAAGTCAGCCCCCAGCTGCCCCCAGAACCCCCTTCTACTTCAGGTTCTGAAGTGAAAAACGGACCCAGGGTAGCGCCCGACACTTCAGAACCTGAAGTGGGGGTAAACGGGACGACTCAGACTTCAGAAACTGAAGAGGAAGAAACTACAGGGTTAAGACCTGAAGAAGCTTCAGATATTGCGCCTGCGGCGCGAGTCAGGCCGCGCGACCCGCTCTTCGAGGCGGTGGCGGAAGCCTGGCTGGGCAAGCCCTACCCCGAGCTGCAACTGACCAGATCCCAGCGCGGCAACGTCAATGCCTGCGTCGTGCAGCTGCGGGAGATCAAGGCCTGCCCGGAGGCGGTCCCGCGCGAGTGGCAGCGGCTGCGGAGCATGTTCGATCACCCGACGCCGGCGGCGCTGGCGAAGCACTGGAACACCAACGGCACGGGGCCGAAGCGAAAGGAGACCCCGGTTGATATCGCCCAACGAAGAATTATCAGTCGAGAGCAATCTCGAAGGGCTGGTCGCGATGCTGGCCGAAGCGACGACCGACCGCAGTGGGATGAGCGACTCCGAGATCGGGCGCTGGGCGCTGATGTACCGCGCCTTCCTGATGGTCGAGCGTAAGGCGACATTGGACGACGTGTTCACCGTTGCCAGGACCTGGCTGGCGCACTCGCGTTTCTTCCCGACCGTCGGCGACCTGGCCTCGCCGATCGAGGGGCACGTCGCGGCCCGGCTGCGCGCTGAGGAGGTCGCCCAGGCGCAGGTAGCCGCGACGCCGGTGGCCATGCTGGATGGCGTGCCGGACTACGCGGCCATGCCAACCCGCGATCTGCCGCCTGGCTACGACTACGCCGGCGACCCCCACTGGCAGCGTGGCTTGAAGCGCTTCCAGGCGCTGAAGGCCGAGGGGGCGCACTCCAGCTGGGGCCAGGCCCTGGCGAACATCCCGGCCAGCGCGCCCGGTTTCCAGGGGGCGACGAAGGCGCGGACGCTGGACTGCCCGGACTGCAAGGGCGCGCGCTACCTGCGGCTGGGCGAGTGGGACGCCGGCCGCGGCGAGCACTTCGGCCGGCTGGGCTCGCACTACGTGGCCTGCCCGACCTGCTGTCCCTACGGCACGTATGACCCCCAGGCTGAACGCGCCGCCGCGCAAGCCGCGGCACTGAGCGGGGCACTGGCATGAGCACGACATCGCACAACGAGAGCACCAGAACGGAGCACCCCATGACGACGACCCTCTCTGATTCCGCACGAAATACGGACGCGCTGGTGCGCGAGATTCCGGTCGACCGGATCCACCGCAGCACCTTCAATCCGCGCCAGACCTTCGATGGCGAGCGCCTCGACGAACTGACAGCCTCAATCCAGCAGCACGGGCTGATCGAGCCGGTGGTGGTGCGGCCGCATCCCGACCCCGAGGACCTGCTGGGTTCTGGCGCGGATAGCTGGGTCGAGGAGCACTACGAGCTCATCGCCGGCGAGCGGCGCTGGCGGGCGGCACGGCAGGCCGGCCTCGAGGTGATCCCGGCGATGGTGCGGGATGTCGACGACGCGACGGCGATCCAGCTGGCGATCGTTGAGAACCTGCAGCGGGCCGATCTCGACCCGATCGAGGAGGCGGCGGGCTTCCAGCTGCTGATCGAGCGCGCCGGCATGACGCAGCGGGCGGCGGCGGCGGCGCTGAATCGCTCGCAGCCGGCGATCGCCAACGCGATGCGATTGCTGCGGTTGCCCGCCCATGCCCAGGACCTCATTCGCGAGGGCAAGCTAAGCCGGGCGCACGGCGTGGCGCTGATGCGCTTCGAGGAGTTCCCTGCGTTTCAGGAGGCGCTTGGCGACGTCGCAGTGAAGGACGGCCTGGCGAGCAAGGAGCTGGAGAAGCCCTTTGACAGCTACGACGTTGCCCGGCGGCTGCAAGGCGTGGCAGTTCCGCTCTACACGCGATTCGACGAGTGTGAGGACTGCCCGTTCAACGCGAGGCGCAAGGGTCAGTACCACGATTACTGCCTGAAGCCGGAGCACTTCGAGGAGCTCAGCGAGGCACGCGCCGCGGCGCGCGATGCCGAGCGCGACGAACGGCGGGCGGAAGCGGAGGCCGCCGGGGAGCTGCCGTCGATCCGGGACGTCGGCAGCCACGAGGACCTGAGCTATGCGCTGGACCCGACAGCGGGCTGGACGAGCGTGCCGGCCGGCTGTAGCGAGGACTGCCCCTGCCGTTGTCGTGTGCTGAGCTGGCAAGGCGACCAGGTCATCCAGATCTGCGCCGACCCCGGCCGATACCGCGAGCTCCAGGAAGCTGAGAAGCAAGCCGAGACCGAGCGTAAGAAGGCGACGCTGGCGGGCCGCCTGGCGCAGCTCGAAGCAGCAATCGACGACCTACCGGCGCTGGGAACGATCGCGCCGGAAGAGCTCATTGTGCTGATGGGCGCGGCACTGGAGCGCGTTGGCAAGAAGTCATTGCCGGGCCTGGTGGCCGAGCGTCAGGGGCATGCCGGGCTGGCCGAGCACCAGGACTGGAGCCGGTTCACGGTCCAGGAGCAGCCGCAGTTGTTTGGCCAGCTTGCAAGTCTCGACATCGTGAAGTTCGCACTGGAGGTGGTGCTGCGGAACGAGCTGCTGGACCGCTACGAGGGCTATGCCCGGAGCTCGCCACTGGCGGACTTCTACCTCGGCCCGGATGACGGCGAGGCGGCATGAGCGGGCTGCGGACGGACCGGATTCCGAAGGCGGTTGCGGACGACCTGTGGCCGACGGACACGAACAACGGAGAGGACGACGAGATGAGCGGACCGATAACGGTCACGACGGCGCACGGTGAGGCGGTCACGGTGGACAGCATCGAGGAGCTGAGTACCAACCCGGAGGTTCGCCGGCAGGCGGGCGAGGTCGTGAAGCGTGCGGTGGGTAGTGCGGTCGAGCGGGTGAATTCTGCATCCCAGGATTCGGAATTCCGAATTCCCGACGTCGTCTACGGCGACTTTCAGGACGCGCCGGAGCTGGGGCGGCTGGCGCGGGCGCTGGCTGACGAGTACGAGGGCGACCCGCGGGTCAACGACGTGCTCTGGCACAGCGAGGGTTGCGAGATTCGCTACGCCTGGAAGCGGCAGGGCGGCCGCGCGAAGGGGCGGGCGACGTTGGGGAAGTGCGTGAAGCTGTCCGGCCCGGCGAAGCACTTCGCCAAGGGCGCGGACTTCCTGATCTGGATCGCCTGGGATCACACGCGCAACCTCGCCTTCACGCGCCAGGACATGCTGGCCCTGCTCTTCCACGAGCTGCACCACATCCAGCGGGACGTGACGGACGACGGCGAGGACGTCTACAGCGTGCGTGGGCACGACCTGGAGGTCTTTTTCGCCGAGATCGAGGTTTTTGGGGCCTGGCTGGACGACATCGAGCGCGGTCGGAAGGCCTTCGAGCAGCTGGGACTCGGGGTGTGATCATGAGCACCCGGGTCTACACCCGCTGGACGGAGCGCCGGCGCTTCCTGCTGGAGGATCTGCTGGCGCGGGGCTGGTCGGACCGGCGGATCGCGAAGGTCTTCGAGACGACGGCCGTCGCGGTCAACGCGGCCCGCCAGCGCTTCGGGATGGCCCCGCGCTACCGCCAGGGGCACAGCCGCAAGGCGCTGGCGCAGCTGCTCGGTGTCACGCCGCACGTCATCCACCGCTGGCAGGAGGCCGGCTGGCTGGGGCGGCGCTACTGTGCGAGCTCGCCGGGCGGGCATGGCGTGCTGCTGACCAGCGACAGCGAGTTGATGGACTTCCTGGAGAACCCCGACACCTGGCACGCCTGGCGCTGGCAAGACATCACCGATCCCAACCTGCGCCTTTACTGCCGGCGGCTGCGCGGCGACGTCGTCTACCTCGGCTCGGCCGAGGTGGCGGCCATGGCCGGAGTGTTGCAGACGACGGTCAACCGGCACATTCAGCAGGGCAAGCTGACGGTGCGGCGGGACGGGAACCTGAACCGCATCCGGCTGGAGGAGGCGGAGCGGTACCGGGATGCACGATGAGCGCGCCGTTGATCGTGCGGTTTCGGGTCGACGGGCAGCCGGTGTCGCGCCAGACCGTCTGGGCGCGGCGCTATCACCGCTACCGGGCGCAGGTGTTCCGGGCGGCGCAGCGGGCGATGCGGGGCTTGCCGACCCACAGCCCGGTGGCGGTCGAGATCGTCTACCGCTCGGCCTTTGCCAGCGACGCCGACGGCGCGCCGGATCTCGACAACATTGCCAAGGGGATTCTGGACGGCATGCAGAAGGTCGTCTACAGCGACGACCGGCAGGTGCAGGATCTCCGCATTCGACGGGTCGCGGTTGCGGCCCAGCCGGAGCAGGTGGTTGTCACCGTCCGGCGTCATCCTGATGTGAGTGGAGGTGCTTTGCGATGAACGGCGAGAGCTTCGCGGTTGCACTGGAGCGCATACGGGACGATCACGGGCTGTCGCAGTCCCGCCTGGCGGCGCGGGCCGGCTACGACCACAGCTATGTCTCGCGGCTGGAGTCGGACAGCCGGTCGCCGACGCGGGACGCGGTGATCGCGCTGGGCTCGGCGATGTTCTGCAGCGAGGTCGAGCTGGACGAACTGCTGATGGCGGCTGGCTTCGCGCCGCTCGATCCCGCGAACCTGCTGGCTGGTGAACCGGCGCTGGGCGAGGCCTACGAGCTGCTGTCCGGCGCGGAGCTGCCGGCCGACGTCAAAGACGACCTGCGGGCCGGTGTGCGAATGAGCGTGCGCCAGGCGCGGCGGGCGGGGTCGAGCTGGAAGGCGGCGGTTGATGGTTGAGCAGACTGAGTACGAGTGTGCTGACTGTGGCCAGTCAACGGAATGGGTTACCTGCGAAACCTGCGGAGGTGCCGGCGTCGACTGGCTGGATTGGGACCCAGATGATGAGTACTTTGGAGACACTGGGCCGGACCCTTGCAGCGACTGTTACGGGTGCGGTGGTTGGTGGTCCTGCTTCAGTTGCGGCTCGGACAGAGCGCGAGCCTTTCGCGTGGACCGGGTGGCACCGTGAAGCTGACCTTCGAGCGCCTCGCGACGGTATCGGCAAGTCAGATCGTCTTCGAGATCGACTGGGAAGCCGAGCGAGTCACCTGCACGCATGTCGAGCAGCTGGGGCGGAAGCGGACGGAGCACGCGCTCGGGTGCGGCTCGGTCTCGGAGACCTGGGCGGTGATCCTGGAGTTTCAGGCAATGGGCTACCGGGAGGTGCAGCGCCACCAGGCGACGCATGACGCCATTGTCGCCGGCGCGGCGGACGCGAAGGACAAGCAGTGCTGGCGGCGCGCGCCAGTGACGTTCGGGCAGTGGCGCGACCTGGGCTATGTGCCGTTGCTGCTCGCCAAGTACTTCGAGGGCTTCCAGGCCTACGTGTCCGATGTCGCGGTACAGCTGCGCGCGCCGGACACCGGCCAGGTGAACTACCGGCACGCCAACGCCGGGGGTGCATCGTGAAGGTCATCCTGGAGTTCCCGGTGCCGATCCGGGAACTGGACAAGAACCATCGCCCGGCGCACTGGGCAGTACGAGCGGTTTCGTGGAACCGGGCGCTGCGGGATGCCCACAACGAGATTCTGGCGCAGCTGGAGGTGCCGGGATTGCGGGACTGGGAGCCGATCGACGAGCCGGTCTGGGTGCGCTGCACCTGGCGGCACCGGGAGGATCACCAGCGGCCCGACTACGACAACGCGGTGGCGCGGCTCAGCCCGACCTTCGACGCGCTGGAGTCGGCGGCGGTCCTGGAAAACGACCACCTGATCGAGGATGTACGGATTCAGTTTGAGCCGGTCCCGGCGGGGCGTGAGTCGATCACGCTGGTGCTGTGGACGGAAGGAGACGAGGCAGCATGACGATCAAACGAGCGGTCTGGAAGTACACCATCGAGTGGCCCAAGCTCGTCGGCACGTTCGAGATGCCGATGCACGCGCTCTTTCGGGCCGCGCGGGGCGTCAATAGCGACGGCAGCTCAACCCCGAGTATCGAGCTCTGGTACGAGGTGGACCCGGAGATGCCGAAAGAGTCCGTGCGCGTCATGGCCATCGGCACAGGTTTCTACTTCAGCCCGGATCGCATGACCTATATCGACACGGTATTCGTCGACGGCGATGTCTGGCATCTCTACTGGGATTGGCGGGCCCATGACGGCAAGTGACATCGACATCGAGCAGCAGCTCAACGACCTGGCGAAGCGGCGGCGGGAGCTGACGGACCAGCTGTCGAGGGCCACCAACTTCCAGGAGCGCCGGGAGCTCAGTGACCAGGTGGAGGCGCTGGGGAAGCAGGCGCGGGAACTGGAGGCCGAGCAGCGCAAACAGCGGGCCGCCGTGAGCCCGGCCGCGAAGCCGCATAAGAAGCCGATCGGAAAGCCTGAGGAGTCTATGCCGAAACCACCGACATTCGAGCTGTACCGCCGGATGGGCCGGAACAGTGTCGCGGCTCTGCCGACGCCGGCCGTCTCGCTGACGACGACGCAGCTGACCTTCAACCAGCCGGCGCTCGATGCGCTGGGCGTCAAGGTGGGGGGGCAGGTGCTGCTCTACTTCGCGCGTGACGCCGGCATTCTGGCCGTGGCAAAGCCGAAGCCGGGCTGGGAGGTGTCCAGTGCCCTGAAGATCGGCGAGGGGAAGGGCGCGGCGGCCGGCAGCGTCACCCTGGGCGCGTTCGGCAAGTGGGCGGCGCTGGATCTGAAGCGGGCGAAGGGGATCTATGGGCTGGAGCACGATGAGGATCACGAACACTGGGCGTTTCAGCTGCCGGCGGGGTCGTGGGCGAAGCCAGCGAGTGGGACGCCGGGTGGTGCAGCGGGGTCGGCAACGCGGGGGCGAGGGAAGACGAGTGCCGCGAAGCGTGACGACTTGCCGGCGACGTCGCCGCATCGGTCATAGCTTGCGAACATATGTTCTAGTGTGGCAATATCTGAGGCGAACCCCAACAGGGAGAGCTGCACGACGGCCGGCGCGAAGCGAGGTTGGTTGACCGGAGCCCCGGAGCAGGGCCCGGCGGCCGACCTACGTCTCATGCTGACGTGGATCGCGTGGACGCGGTACGCGCATGATGTATATTGAGCATGACTACCTGCCTTGTGAAATGTTCAGGTTTTGTTCATGTTTCGCTGGACCCGGACACGCGAAAAGGCCGCACTAGCACTCGCAAACGGGTCTACCCGGCATGAAGCGGCTGAAACCGCTGGCGTGACCGAGCGCACGATCTACAAGTGGCTCGATACTGACGAGTTTGCGGCCGAGGTGGACCGGCTGAGTCTGATGACCGATATTGCCGGGCGAGCCGAGCGACTGCGGATTGCGAAGCGCGTCGTGCGGCAGCGGCTTCAGGCCGACGGCGTCTACGTGACAGACAAGGACTTGCTGGAGTGGCTGAAGTTCGCGCAAAGTGAGACAGATGGTATCAAGCTCGACCTTGCCGCCATCGCAGAGGCTGCGGCATCTGTGGCCGGTCAAGGACAAGACTGAACTAATTCGACGGCAGGCTGCGGCCGGGGCCGAACATGCGCTGATCCGCCCGCCGGTTGAGGAGTGGGTGCGGAGCTGCACGATTGCCCATCCCCAGCAGGGGGAGATCGCCTTCGAGCCCTATCCCTACCAGGACGAGTTCTTTGCCGACGACTCCTCCAGCCGGCTGATCCTGAAGGCGCGGCAGACGGGCATCAGCCTGAGCTGCGCGATTGAAGCCCTCTACTACGCCCTCCACGGCCGCGAACGCATCCTGTTCATCTCGAAGACACTCGAAGACGCGAAGGAGCTGCTGGGCTACGTCCAGGATGTCTACCAGCTGCTCGACGATCCGGCGCAGGAGCTGGTGCGTGAGAACCTGACGGAGATGGAATTCGCGAACGGCTCACGTATCCGTTCGCTGCCGGCGACGAAGGGGGCGGGGCGCGGCTTCACGGCGACGCGGGTCTACCTCGACGAGTACGCCTTCGCGGAGTACGCGGCGCAGATCTACCGGGCGGTGCGGCCGACGCTGTCGCGCGGTGGGCAGCTGACGATCCTCTCGACGCCGGACGGCCAGGACAATGAGTTCTTCAAGCTCTGGCAGGGACTGATCGAGGGCCACTGGAGCAAGCACAAGATTCACTGGAGTGAGTGCCCGGAGTACGACGAGGGCTGGTTCAACCGAGAGCGGCCCAACTACACCGCCCGCGACTGGGCTTCGGAGTACGAGTGTGACTTCGTGGCGTCGGGCGAGGCGGTCTTCCTGCCGGAGGATGTCCAGAAGTGCGCGGACGGTTGGGTCGGCTTGCAAGCGCCGCGACTGGGCGGCCGCTACGTGACGGCCTGGGACATCGGCCGGCGGCGGGACGCGACGGTCGGAATCACGCTCGACATCGGCCCACGCTTCGACGCGGACGGCGCGTTTCTGTCGGACGACTGGCAGGTGGTGGCCTTCGAGCGCTTTCTGGGGCTGCCCTATCCCGGCATCCAGGCTGCTATCGAGCGGCGGGCGGCGCTCTACGACCCGCAACCCTGGGTCGAGTACAACGGCGTCGGCGACCCGGTCATTGAAAACCTCGCGATCGAGGCGACCCCCTTCACGACAACCCAGCGCTCGAAGCACAACGCGATCACGGCGATGGCGCTGGCGGTCGAGCACCAGGTGCTGAAGCACGCGGTCCCCCAGCTGCGGGACGAGATGCTGACCTACCAGTGGGAGGACAAGAAGCTCATCCAGGACGCGGTGATGGCGTGCGCGATTGCCTGCTGGGCGGCGGAGCGGACGGTGCCGGAGGAGCAGATGATGGTCGAGGACGACTACGTCGAGATTGGACCGCAGATATGAGCGCGATGAACGGGCACGCGGGCGAGCTGCTGGAGCTGCTACAGGATGGGCCGCAGGAGTTCCTGATCGAGCGGCTGGCGCGGCTGGAGGATGCGCTGCTCGGCTGGGACAAACTCAGCGGCGATGGCGAGCTGGACTTCAGCCGGGAGTCGCTGCGGAGGATCGCCAAGACGGCGCGGGAGTTCTACCTGGCGAACCCGCTGGTCGGGCGCGGGCTGCGGGTCATGCGTTACTACGTCTTCGGCCAGGGCGTCTCGGTCAAGGCGAAGGACGAGCTGGTCAACGAGGTGGTCCAGGAGTTCTGGCTGCACCACCGCAATCAGGCGGTACTCACGTCGACGCAGGCGATGGGCGACCAGGGCACGTCGTTGTCGGTGGAGGGCAATCTCTTCTTTGCCCTCTTTACCAACGGCTTCACCGGCCGGGTGCAGGTGCGCTCGATCCCCTTCGCCGAGATCGACGAGGTCGTCTGCGATCCCCAGGACCGGGCCGTGCCGTGGTTCTACAAGCGCACCTGGCGGGAGCCGCGCGACCCGTTGGGCGGCGGCATGGACAGCCGCACGCTGACGGCCTACTACCCGGATTGGCAGCACCCGGCGGTGCGCGATCCGGCACGGGAACGGCCGGACATGGTGGCGGGCAAGATGATCGTATGGGACACGCCCATCCGGCACGTGCGGGTCGGCGGGCTGCCAGACATGACGTTCGGCGTGCCGGAGGTCTACGCGGCGATCGACTGGGCGCGGGCCTATGCCCGGAGTCTGTCGGACGACGCCACCCGCAGCGCGGCCCTGGCCCGCTTTGTGTACCGCTTGTCGGTCGGCGGCGGGCAGCAGCGGGTCAATGCGGCCAAGAGCAAGCTGGGGACGACGCTCAACGACGCGGCCGGGACCGAGGAGACGAACCCGCCGCCGGCGCGGGGCAGCATCGCCGTGGTCCCGAAGGGCCAGGAGCTGGAACCGATGCGGGTGGCCGGCGCGACCTTGCAGCCGGACCACAACCGTTCGCTGCGGACGCACACGGCGGCGGCGATGGATCTGCCGGAGACCTTCTTCGGCGACGCCAACGTCGGCAACCACGCGACGGCGAAGACGCTGGACCGGCCGACGGAGCTGAAGTTCGCGGAGCGCCAGGAGCTCTGGACGGGCTTGTTGACGGGCCTGTGCCGCTACGCGGTCGAGCAGAGCGCGATGGCCCCCTACGGGCTGCTGCAGGGCAAGCGGGTGATCAACCCCTTCGACCCGGACGATGTGCGGATCGAGCTGATCGGCGTCGCGGACGACCACATCGACGTGGACTTCCCCAGCATCTTGGAGGCCGACCTGGTCGAGTACGTCAACGCGATCGTCGAGGCGGCGACGCTGTCCGGGTCTCCCAACGCCGGCATCTTCGACGACAAGACGCTGCGGCGGATGCTGCTGGTGGCGCTGCGGGAGAACGATATTGACGCGGTGATGGCGGAGATCGAGGCGGAGCTGGCGAAGGCCGGGGCGGAGATCCCCGAGGAGGCCGAGCTGGCGGCGGCGGTCCGCGAGCTGAGGGAGGCGCTACCACAATGACGAAGTCTGAATACGTTCGCTGCGCTCGGTGCCGGCGTGAGTGCGTGCCGTTTCGTCGCGATCCGCACACCAAGAAGCCGGTCTGTTTCAACTGCTCGACATGGAAGGACGAAGAGCCCGAATGATCTACGCGCTGATCGTTGCCGTGTTCGTTGCCGGCTTTGGACTGGGAGGGTTCTTGATGGTCTTCGCCCAGAAGTGGCTGACGGGACGCCAGATGCAGCAGATGATGAGTGACCCTGGCATGGTCGGCCTGATGGAGTCCTTCGAGTTGCGCCGAAGGGAAGAGGATTGATCTCGTCGTTGCCCTGGGAGTCGGCGGGGCGGGTGCCGGGTGCGCTGGTCGAGGCGGCCGAGTCGCTGGAGCAGGCCGTAGCACGACGGCGGAAGCTGGCGGACCTGGCGTTGCCGGAGGAGCGGCTGGCAGCGCGGTTGCGGACGGTGTTCCGGGCCCAGGAGCGGGGCTTCCTGCGGCGGCTGGAGGCGGCCCGGCTGGCCCGGACGGTCGTCGAGGCGGCGCGGCTGTGGGAGGCCGACGATGACGACGAGCTCGACGTCGGCGACTGGGAGCGGCTGTACGACGAGGCGGCGGCCGAGACGGCGCCGGCGCTGGAGTCGGCGCTGGCGACCTGGATCGACACGGCGCTCCACGCGGGCTTCGCGGCCGGCCTCGCGCCGCTCCAGGTGCAGCTGAGCCTCCAGCTGGCCAACCCACGGGCGGCGGCCTATGCCAACGAGCGCGCCGCGGCGCTGGTGACGCAGATCGACGGCGTGACGCGGGAGCAGATCCGCAAGCTGGTGACGCAGGCGACGAGCGAGGGGCAGAGCTACCAGCAGCTGGCGCGGGAGATTCGCGAGCGCTACGCCACCATGCACACGCCACAACCACAGCGGCACATCCGGGACCGGGCCGAGCTGATCGCGATCCAGGAGCTCGGCGAGGCCTACGAGGCGGGCAACTACGCCGGCGGCGAGGCGATGCTACGGGCCGGGGTCGCGCTGGAGAAATACTGGCTGACGGTGGGCGACGACCGGGTGGACCAGGAGATCTGTGCCGCGAACCAGGCGCAGGGCTGGATCCCATTCCGCGCCGAATACCAGAGCGGCCACCAGCGGCCATTGGGCCACGTCGGCTGTCGCTGTACGCAGCTGACGCGACGGAAACCGGAAGGAGATTGAGTGTCGCCGAAGATCGAATACAAGGGCAACCCACTGCGGGGCTACACCTGGACCATCAAGGATGACGACGGGACATGGCTCACGAGTCGGAGCAAGAACTTTCCCGACCGCCAGGGAGCGGCAGAGGACGCCCGCAAGTATCAGGGCAAGATCGCGAATGCCGCGGACGAATCTGAGGTAGGTCAATGAACAAGGAGCCACTGAAGCCGCTGCGGCGGGACAAGAGCGGCGGCGTGACCGGCAACGCACACAGCCATGACAGTTCGCCGCCATCGTCGACGCCGAGCGCGCCGGATGCGGTGCGAAACCCGGAGATCACCCAGCGGGCGCACCAGTTCGCGTCGATCATCCGGGCCTACTACCTGGCGCTGCTGGCCCAGGGCTTCGCGCACGAGGACGCGATGACGCTGACCGTGGCCTATCAGACGGCGGTGGCGGCAGCGGGACAGGAGGCACAGGCGCCTGACGAGACCGAGTGACGGAGATGAGGAGCAGATGACCGAGCACAGTCCAAGGTATGACGGCTCGGGGGAACGGGAGCGGCTGTGGGAGGACGTGCTGAGCGCGGTGCGGCACGCGGAGCACTGCGGCGACTGGGAGGAGCTGGCGGAGGAGATGGGGACCTACCGGGATGCGCTGCTACGGCGGGGCTTCAGCGAGCCGCAGGCGGTCGAGCTGGTGAAGGGCTTCCAGACGACGTGTCTGATGCTCTGGCACACGGGCGGGGCGGGCGGTTGAACGCTGAGGAGCTGCAAACGATCCTGCGGCTGATCGACGCGGCCGAAGATCCGGGCTACCTGGTGCCGCTCGACGTCGTGCGGGAGTTCGCGCGCATCCGCCAGGCGGGGCTGACCGGGACGTTGGAGATCGACATCAAGGACGGCGAGCCGCAGAGCCGGCGCTGGATACCGCCACGGGTGCGGATCGAGCGCGCGTAGACGCATCGCGCTTGCGGCATTCGCGCGAGTCGGTTAGACTCCACCTGACAACCCAGATCAAGCAGAGACCCACGAGAGCCTGCTGAGTTGCCGCCCCGCTGCGACGGGCCCGGCAACCGGCGGGCTTTGTGCATTGGAGCGGCAGTGAGCGTTCTCGACCGGATCAAGACATGGATGGCGCTCGAAGAGGCGGAGCTGTCGCACCGGGACATCGCCCGGCAGCTGCGGTCGGCGATTGACGCCGCGCACACCGGCGACTACTGGATCTGGCTCAAAGACACCTTCGATGACCGCGTGATCTACGAGATCACGAACCGCCACACTGACGAGTCGGCCCTGCTCCAGCGCTCCTATTCCATCGACGAGGACAGCGGCAAAGTGACACTGGGCGACGCCGTGCAGGTGCGCCAGGTGACGACCTATGAGCCGATCGAGGAAGCGGCGGCCGAGAGCGCGGGCAACGCCACGCTCACCGACGAGATTGTGCCGCTGATTGAGAAGGCGGTGGCGGACGACGGCACAGTGCCGATCAAGGTCATCGCGCCGGGTTGGGGATCGAGCGGCTACTACAGCCCGGAGGTCCTCCAGAACGCTGCCGGCGTCATCCCGCCCGGCACCCACATGTACATCGATCACCCCACCGTGACGGAAGAGCAGGAGCGCCCGGAACGCTCGGTGCGCGACCTGGCGGCGATCACCGTCGAGGACGCGGTCTGGCAGGAGGAGGGCGCTCAGGGGCCGGGCCTCTACACCAGGGCGCAGACGATCGCCGGCTTCGGCGCGGTACTCGACGAGATCGCGCCGCATATCGGCGTCAGCATTCGCGGCCGCGGCCGGCGCTCAGAGGGCGAGGTCGAGGGTCAGAAGGGGCTGATCGTCAACAGCATCGAGGCGATGGACTCCATTGACTTTGTGACCCTGCCGGGGGCCGGCGGGGCGATTGGCGAGCTCGTGGAGAGCGCGCGCAGCGGCCAGAGGCCGGAAGGAGCCGAGACCGTGACGGACAACAGCAACCCCCAGGCCCAGCCGGCTGACAACGGCGTGCTGGAGGAGACGCAGCGGAAGCTCGCGAAGGTCGAGGCCCAGCTGGCACGGAGCGAGGCGCGCGCCCACATCACGGATGCGCTGGCCGAGCGGCGTCTGCCAGAGGCGATTCGCGCGAAGCTGATGCCGGCTCTGGCGCGGGACATTCCGCTTACGGAGGACGGCGAGGTTGACACCGCCAAGCTCGATGACCGCATCGAGGAGGCGGTGAAGGCGGAGCTGGCCTATCTGGAGCAGGTCGCGCCAACGGGCCGGGTGACCGGCTTCGGCGGCGGGCCGATTGACGAGTCCGAGGTGGACGAGGAGACGCTGGACGCCAGCATCGCGGAGGGCTTCGCGGCCTTCGGGCTGAGCGAGTCGGCGGCCAAGCGCGCGGCGGCGTTCTAAGCCGGCTGCTAGAGACGCTGAGCTGACCTGGACCTGAGAGGAACATCCTGATGGCGACCAATCGCAAGCAGAAGCCCGGCTACCAGCTGAGCGTCGTGTGCAGCAACCCGGCGACCCCGAGCTCGGGCGATCCGGTGCGCTTCGGCGAACTGACCGGCGTGGCACTGACCGACGAGAGCGATGCCGGCAACGCGACCGGCTACACCACCGTCGACTTCGGGCCGGCCGTCTGGGAGCTGACCGTCGACGACAACGAGAGCGGCGGCATCGCCGTCGGCGATCCGATCTACTACCACGACACGCCAACCGGCTCGCCAACGACGAACCTGAACAACTCGAGCACCGGCATGGACGCCTTCTTCGGCGTGGCGCTGGAGGCGGTGAGCTCGAATGCGACGACGGCGATCGACGTGCTGCACATCCCGCTCGGCTCGACGCTGGGCACGGCGGGCGGCAGTGACCGGGTGCGCTACACCGAGACGGTGCTGACCAGCGCCCAGGTGAAGGCGCTCAACGCGACGCCGATCACGCTGGTGGCGGCTCCAGGCGCGGATCTGGCGATTGTGCCGCTGGAGATTGCCCTGGTTATGAACTACGGGGGCAGCAACGCCTTCACCGAATCGGCCGACGACCTGTCGCTGGCCTACGCAACCGGGCCGGCCGAGATCCTTGAGATTGAATCGACCGGGCTGATCGGCGAGACCAACGACGAAGCGCGTTTCATCACCATCCAGCATGCCGAGACCTTCGTCCCGGTCGAGAACGACGCGGTCGTCATCACCAACCTGGACGACGAGATCGCCGGCAACGCGGCCAACGACAACACCCTGACGGTGCGGCTGTACTACCGCGTCGTGCCGACGGACGCCTAGACGAACCGGACCCGCGAGCGGGCCTGAGAGAGGAACGATCCGATGAGTGCAGTTGCAGAGTTCGTCGAGCGCGCCGGGGAAGACTTTCGCGCCGACCGCACCCACACCAACCTGCGCGCCGACAGCCAGGAGCTCCGGACGCTGCTGGCCGAGAGTGGCCCGCGGGCGTCGAAGCGGGCCCGGCAGACGGCGGCCTACAAGCGCCGCATCAGCGAGGCGCTGGGCTTCTGGAGCGAGATCCTGGGCGGCAACCGCAACGCGCTCTGGATGCACGAGGGCGGCGTGGCGATCGGCTTGGAGGAGGCGATGGGCACGAGCGATTTCCCGCTCTTGACCGGCGACATCCTCGACCGCTCGCTGCTGGGCCGTTACCAGGAGCAGCCGGCCGGCTGGCGCAACTACATCGGCTACCGGGCCGTGCGGGACTTCCGCCAGGTGCGGGAGATCGCCGTCGACGGCCTCGAAGGACGGCTCGTGCCGGACTACAAGACGGCCGAGATGGAAGAGCCGCGCGAGAGCGCGCTGTCCGAGACGGGCTACCTGTGGAACGTCGAGGTCTACCAGCGGATCGCGGCGCTGAACTGGCGCCTGATCATCAACGACGACCTGGACGCCTTCACCGACATCCCGGTGCGCTTTGCGCGAGGTGCGCGGCGGACGCAGGAGTACTACGCGGCGACGCTGCTGGCGGACACCAACGGCCCGTCGGCCACGTTCTTCACCAACGGCAACAGCAACATCGTCAACACGACCAACCTGCCGAGCGCGTCGGACGACAACCCGGCGCTGTCGACGGTGGCGATCCAGGACGCGCTGACGCTGCTGATGAGCCAGACGGACGCCGACGGCGAGCCGATCATGTTCGACAGCTTCGAGCTGGTTGTGCCGACGTCGCTGAAGATCACGGCCGAGAACATCATCCAGACGATGCAGTACCGGGTGACGGACTCCAGCGGCAATGTGATCCAGCTGGTGACCGGCAACGGCCTCGGCGCGAACATCCGGGTCACAGTCAACCCGTACCTGTCGGTGGTCTCGTCGAATGCCAACGGCGCGACCAGCTGGTACCTGATTGCGACGCCGATGGCGGGCGCGCGGCCGGCGTTCCGGATGGGCTCGCTGCGCGGCTATGAGGAGCCGGGGCTTTACCGGCTGGCCGGCAACACCGAGCGTGTCGGCGGCGGCATCGTGCCGGAGCTGGGCGACTTCCACACGAATGAGCAGAAGTACAAGGTCATGCTCATTCTCGGCGGCCGACAGGTCGACCCGAAGTGCGCGGTGGCGTCGAACGGCTCCGGCAGCTAATGCCGAGGCAGCTGCCTACTCCCACCGAGCCGGGGACGATGTACCTTGCGGCGCTCCTGGAAGAGATCCGGGGGCTCCGCGAGGACCTTGCGCCGTCCGAGGTGGGGGTTGAGGCGCAGCTGCAGGCGGCGCCTGTCGATCTGACCGCGCTGACGGTACCGGAGCTACGTGAGCTTGCGGGGGAACGCGGCATCGACGTGTCGGCGAAGATCCGCAAGGACGACCTGATCGCCCTGCTGGAAGCCGAGGCCGAGTAGTGGTTGCGACCTACGACGTCACGACCGACGCCGGGAAGGTGCGGCTGAAGATCGGGGACACCGATACCAGCAACCCGCTCTTCCAGGATGCCGAGATCGACGCCTTCCTGAGCATGGAGGGCAGCGACCTCTACCGGGCGTCGGCGGCGGCGCTCGAGGCGATTGCCAGTAACCAGGTGATGGTGCTGAAGGTGATCCGGATCATGGACCTCCAGACGGACGGCGCGGCGGTGGCGCGGGAGCTGCGCCAGCAGGCGGCGTCGCTGCGGCAGCAGGCGGACGAGGACGCCGTCATCGACTTCATCGAGTGGACGGTCGATCCCTTCGCGGCCCAGGAGATCAGCGACAACAGCATCCTGCGGTCGCTCTAGTGCAGGGAGAGGAGGCGGGACGTGGCGCTCCGATCGATCATTCACCCCAGCGTGCACGCGGCCTTGCCGGGGCATTTCCCGGCGACCTGCACGATCCAGGAGAACACGCCGACGCGCGATAGCTACGGCCAGGAGATTCCGGATTGGAACGACCTGGCGGGGCACGTCGGGCTCAGCTGCGCCGTCAGCGAGAAGGGCTCGACCGAGCGGCGCAACCTCTGGGGCGCGTACCCAGAGGCGCAGAAGCTGGTCGCGCTGGCCGGCTCCTACCCCAGCATCACCAACGAGCACACGGTCGTCATCGACGGTATCCAGTACGACATCCTGGCGGCGCTGCACGATTCGCAGTCGGCCTCGACCTATCTGCCCATCCGGGTGGTTCGCAATGCTGGCGCTTAAGCTCAAGGGGCTGGACGCCCTGGTGCAGCGGATCGAGCGGCTGGAGGCCGGGCTGCAGGAGCAAGCGCTGGGCGCGGCCCTTTACACCGGCGCGCTGATCGTCGAGGCGGACGCGAAGGTGCGGGTGCCGAAGGTCACTGGCACGCTGGCGCGCTCGATTCACACCGAGGTGCGCGGCGCGACGGCGGTCGTTGGCACGAACGTCGTCTATGCGCGGCGGATCGAGTACGGCTTCGTCGGCCTGGACAGCCTGGGGCGGCGCTACAACCAGCCCCCCCAGCCCTATTTGCGGCCGGCGCTTGCCACGAACCGCGACGCGGTCCTGGCGACGGTGGCGGCTGAATTGCGGTCGCAGCTGGCGAGGTTGGGCGCATGACGCTCCAGGAGGACCTGGTGAGCGCGCTGGAGGACGATGCCGGCGTCGGGGTGGTCATTGGCGACCGCATCTACCCGCTGAGCTTCCCGACGGACGCGACATTTCCCTGCGTCACCTATTCGACGATCACGGCGCCGGTCGAGCAGGCCGTTGACCGGACGGTCCACGCTCAGCGCAGCGGCATCCAGGTCGACCACTGGGCCGAGACCTATGCCAGCGCCAAAGCGAGCGCCGCCGCGGCCCGGGCGGCGCTGCTGGGGATGGCCGGCAACACCGTCGACCTGCACGAGGTGCGGCTGTGGAACGAGATGGATAGTCGGGACGCCGACAGCGGCCTCTACCGGCACATGCAGGAATGGTGGTTTGTCCACTCATGACGGTTGCAGACAGCGTCACACTCGACCCCGAGGTAGGGGAATGGCTGCAGCTCATGGAGCAGCTGGCCGCTGACATCCGCGACGGCAAGGTGAGATTGGCGAAACACGGCACGTCTATCGAAGCGGAGATCGCGGAGTTGCCACCGGACGGGGATGGCTGGGTCAACCAGGCCTACACCGGCTACCGGCGTCTGGAGCTGCGCTACCTCGATTTCGAGACGCAGCAGCGCTGGTTCGCCAAGGTGAAGGAGCTGCAGACGCCATGACGCTGAACCAGCAGGAGCGGGCGCTGCTCCAGATTGCGCTGGACGCCCTGAGCGCGCTGGCGACGACAACGCCGCCGGCGGAAGCACCGCGGTGCCGGAAGTGCGGCAGCGAGGCGCTGGACCGGATTGCGACGGCCGGCTCGGGCGACTTCATCGTCTGCCTGCAGTGTGGCAACGAGTGGCCGGCCGAGGACCAGCTGGTCCGGCTCCAGGAGGGAGGCGCGGATGCCGAAGTTTCGGGCGCTTAGCGACCTCAAGTACCCGACGAACGTGCGGGCCAACCGTGAGAACTGGGAGTGGAAAGAGGCGGCCGCCGGCGAGGTGGTCGACGACATCCCGACGAAGAGCCGGCCGTGGCTGCTGGAGCAGGGCCACATCGAGCTCGTCGACGAGGCCGCTGAGGACGCGGCAGAGGGCGAGGAGTAGGCATGGCGAAGTACGGCTCGGACGACGTCAGTTTCTGGCTCGTCGACGGCTACTCGCTGGCTGGACTGCTGGCGGACATCACGCTCGACGGGCCGGAGGCGCTGCTGGAGGAAACGCACGGCTTCGGCGACAGCTGGGTCGAGCAGGAGCCGGTTGGGCTCTACCAGTGGAGCGCCAGCCAGAACGGCTGGATCGACGACGCGACGAACGCCTCACTGGACGCGCTGAGCGGCCAGGACGGCGCGGAGCGGGTGATGTGCTTCTGCGTCAAGGGCAACGCGATTGGCCAGAGCTTCGACGGCCTGGCAGGGCCGTTCCAAATGAAGCACACCAAGACGCTGAGCCGCGGAGCGCTGTCGAAGATCGCGGCCGACTTCAGCGGCAGCGGGCGCTACGACGAGGGCCTGATCCTGCACGAGCTCAGCGAGGAGACGGCCGACGGCGACACCGAGAGCAGCGGTGTCGACAACGGCGCGTCAAGCAGCAACGGCGGCGCGGCCTATTTGCAGGTGACGGCGCTGGACCTGGGCGGCTACGACGATGTGACGGTGCGGGCGCTGCACTCGGCCGACGATGTGACCTACGTGGCGGCGGCGACCTTCACCGACGTGGCGGCCGCGCCGGCGGCTGAGCGGGTGCTGGACACCGGCACGATCAACCGCTACCTGGCCTCGGACTGGACCTTCAACGGGACCGGGTCGGGTCAGTCGATCAGCTTCATGGTCGGGTACGCCCGGCACTAACGAGAGGCGAGAGCAATGGCGAAGTATGGATTTGACGACGTCGTCTTCCAGATCGACGACGACGAGGGCGGCTCACTGGTCAACCTGAGCCAGTACCTGCAGTCGATCAGCGGCATCGGCATCGAGGCGGTGCTGGAGGAGGGCACGACGGCCGGCGATAGCTGGGTCGAGCAGCTCTTCACCGGCTTGAAGCAGGGCGACGACATCACGCTCGTCTTCTTCTTCGACGACACCAGCTCGACGGTGGAGGCGACCTTCGCCAACAGTGTCGGCGAGACGCGCTCGATCTCGGTGGCCGACGGCGGCGAGACGGCGACGGGCGAGGTCATCATCCGGAAAAAGACCAAGCAGATGGCCCGCGGCACGGTGACGAAGCTGACGGTGATCGTGGCCTGGACGGGGGCGATCTCGGAGTCGTAGGCGTTGAGGGCCTGGGCGTGGGGCGGGACCCTGCGCCCGGGCGGTATTTGGCACGGAATCGGAGAGAGGAACGCGGATGGCATTGGTGACGAAGGTGCGCGAGTGGGTCGAGGTGCCACACGAGCCGGGCAACCGTTTCCAGCTGCAGAAGCTGAGTTGGAAGCAGCTGGAGGACGCTCAGGAAACGGCCAGCGCGCGGGCGCGCCAGCACATGAACGACTACAGCGCCGACATCCTGGTCGCGCTGCGGCGGGAGAACCGCGAGGACGCGCTGGCGGCGGCCGACGTCGACGAGGACGAGTTGGAGGCGGCGCAGCAGGACCCGTTGACGGGCTACGACCGCTTCACGCTGCTGCGGCACGGCCTGGTCGGCTGGGAGGGCCCAGAGTACCAGGAGAAGTTGAACGACGCGGCGCGTGGCGACCTCGATGCCGAGACGCAGGAGTGGGCCTGCCGGGCGATCCTGCGGCTGACGAAGCCGGAGCTCTTCGTGGACGAGGATGAGAACCCGGGAAACGGCAACGGCTCCTCTACCAACTCCTCGACCCGAGTTATCGACCTGGTGGGACCGAGGACGCCGAGCTCCTAGCAGCCGACCCCGAGCTGGGCCGGCTGCTGTTGGTGCTCAACGTCTGCCAGCAGTTCCACCTGAGCCCATCGGAGGCGTGGCTGGAGATTTACGAGCGCAACCCGGCCGGCTGGGTGGGGTCGCTGCTGGAGGTCCACCAGTTCCGGCAGGCGTGGCAAGAGCTGAAGCGCGACCCCGAGCAGAAACACCTCACGTTGAACCGCTGGCACGACCAGGTGCAGGACATCGAGGCGGAGCTGGCGATGGCGAAGCAGCGCCGGATGCAGGAGCAGAAGGATGACTGAGCGCGAATTCAAGGCGCAGCTGCGGGCCTGCTACCTCCAGCTGGCCGCGGCGGAGGACGCCCAGGCGGAACGCCGCGCCTGGTTGCGGCTGGCCAAGCTGATTACACGGCGATACGACGAACCCCCGGCCCAATGACCGGGGGTTCTGTTGTGGCGGCGTGACTGGTAAGGGATAGAACAGTCAACGCGCCTTGTGCTGCCTCGGGCGGACGCGGCAGGTCGCTATGACATGCGTTGCCTTGCCGTGGCTTGGCTTGTCGCTATGGCGCGACGAGGCGTGGCAGGAAAGGGCTTGGCCAGGCAAGTCGCGGTGACGTGGCCGGGCGAGTCAAGGCCAGGATGGACGAGGCTGGTCGTTCTGGCATGCGGCGCGAAGGCCGGACATGACGAGGCACGCGATGACAAGTCGCGGTGACGTGGGGAGACACGTCGCGAACTGACGCAACTAGACATGACGAGTCGTCGTGGCGAGACACGTCGCGAACTGACGGAGCTAGACCTGTCGCGCCGAAGTGATTTGATCTGTTGGGCGACATGGCTACACCGGCTCGAAGGCGACGACGTCGAAGCGGCCGAAGGACTGCGAGCGCTTGGCCCCCAGGCCGTTCTCCTGGGCCAGGAGCCAGATCTGTGGCCAGTGCTGCGGCTCGATGACGTCCTTGACGACCTGTACCTCAAACTCGATCTGCGCCTGCTCGACGAACTCGTAGTGCTGCAAGGTCGACTGTGGCCCCTGGGGCCCGCTGACGTGGCCGATGAAGAGATCCGCGCCGTCCGGCTTCATGCGCTCCAGGTGAATCCGGGCAGGGCTGACGAAGACGCGCTCAGCCAGGAACGACTTCGGCCCCTTGCGGGTCTTGCCCCAGCGCTCGCCGGCAAACAAGATGTTTGTGCACTCCTTCAGCATGGCCTTCACCTGGCGGTCCTCGATGTAGAGGCCCTGCTCGTCCTGCTTGAAGCCGGTGCCCTGGTTGACGGCCAGCTGCTTGGAGGCGGCGACCAGATCGTCGTAGCTCGTGTCGCCGTCGACATCGGCGCCCAGCTCCTGGAGGGTGCGGAGCAGCATCTGGCGGCGCTCTTCGACGTCGTCGACGCCGGTGCTGGTGCGAATCCAGCCGTCGATCACGTCGGGTGACTTCGGGATGCCGCCCACCAGGCGGTCGCGGAAGGCGATGACGACGCGGTAGGTGGTGTACAGCTCGCTGCTGACGTCGGCGAAGATACTCTTACTCATCGGTGGCCTCCTCGGTGATTTCATTCAAGATACGGTCGATGTCCTCGTCGGTGTAGCGGTCCTCGACGGTCTCGCCATCCTCCAGCTGCTCGGCGAGCCGTTCCATCAGCATGGCGCGGGAGATGTCGATCGACGCCCGCTGCCGCCGCTCGCCCGCCGCTTTCAGCAGGTCGTCGCGCGTCATCTTCGGCAGGCGGATGTGCCGCTCGCCGACGTGCTCCATCCAGCTGGACCAGCGGCTCTTCTTCGCCCGCTTCGTGAGTTCCTCGCGCGTGACGAGCTCGTCACCCAGCTGGATGTGCGTGCTGGTCGCGGTCCGCGTCGTGGCGACAACGGACTGCGCTTCGCTGTAGACCATCTGGCGGAAGTTCTCCTGGAAGTAGCGCTCGACGACCTTGGGCTGCTTCGCGAAGTGCGTGCAGGCCTGCTCGGTGAGGAATGGCAGCTCGATGGCGTCTTCACCATCGAGCGCTGCGCGAATCCAGGCGCGGACTTCGCTGCGGACGGATTTCTGGGTGGTTGGTGCGGTACCCTTAGAGGGCATGGGAGCTGTGTCCTTCCATGCAATGGTCTCGTGCGTTCCAGCGCCCGAGACCTTTCTTTTGTCATTGCGACTGAAGATAACAGACGATCCGCGTACGTGTCAAGCGCGATCTGCATACGCGCTATCCGCTTCGTCGCAACTGGAGGATGTTGTCCTCGAATCCAGCCGGCCGGACCATGAAGCCCTGAGCGCCCAGCACGTCGCTGAGCAGCTCAAACATGGTGGCGGCGAGGGCGACGTCGGGGCCGGCCTCGATGTCGAGCGTGGCCCGTCGGCAGGCGGTCGCAATGAGCGCGGCGTCTGCCTGATCCATCTCCAGGTGGGCCGACTGGCCCTCGTACTTCAGAATGCGCATGGTGTTTCCTTCCTAGTTCTAAACCCGTTGACCCGAAAAGGCTGCTAGACCTTTGTGGACCTAACTGTACTTGACTGGACTGGTCTCGTCAACGCCTAAATGGACCAACCTGGACCTATCTGCTATCCTGTGGAGGATGGAAAGCGAGACCCTATGAGTGTTCGAAAACTCATTAACTTGACAGAAGCGCGAGAGATGATCGGAGTCAGCAAGACGACAATGGCCCGGCTGGTTCGCGAGGGGTCGTTCACGATCTTCGTCAACCCGGTTGACCGCCGAGAGAAGCTTGTCGATCAAGCTGAGGTCGAGGCATTCTTGCGACCTAAACCGCTTGAAGAGGGAAAAGCGGCCGCCTGAACCCGCCAGGCTAGCCGCTTCTAGCAGCCTTCCATCGGGTCAACGGTGGAAGGTGTTCTCAGTGTACCTCACTCACTTCGATGCAAACGCATTTCTCCCACGGGAGAAGAGTCTCCTGCTACGATGCAGCCGGAGGCTCGATCATGTCGAAACGTCGGCGTTGGTTCGTCCTGGCTATGCTGCTGCTCATTGTTGGGACGGCGCTAGTCGAGATGCTGGCTGGTGACAGAGAAATCTACGGGGCCAGCGCGATGGTGGTCTGGGGCGCGTCCGTCATGTGCATCATCATCGTGGGTACGCTGGTGCGTGAGATGCGCTAGAATAGCCGCAATTGAACTAGACGTCCGCCACTCGGCCGCCGTCTAGTTAACAGGAGCCGTCGCATGTGCGCCCGCTCCTCTCCTTAGGAGAGGGTGGGCGTTTTTTCGTGGACGCGGGCGAACTGGCAATCATTCTGCGGCTTGTCGATCAGGCAACCGCAGACCTCAAGCAAGCCAAGCAAGTGTTGAAGGATCTCGGCGACGAGTCCGCGACTGCCGCTGCCCAGGTCGACAAGCTCGACGCCTCATCCGGCACGCTGAACAAGACACTGGGTAATCTGGCGCAGTCGGCGGTGACGGGCGTTGGCGCGTTCCTCGGCTACCGCGCCGTGGACACGGTAATGACGGGGGTCGGGCAGGCCTTCGACTTCGTTAAGAGCAGCGCCATCGGCATGAATTCCGACCTGGAGACGGCGGCGCTTCAGTTTGAGACGCTGATGGGGAGCGCCAGCGAGGCCGAGAAGCACGTCGCTGATCTCTTCGAGTTCGCGGAACGAACCCCATTCGAGACCGCGCCCATCATCGAAGCAAGCCGCCTGTTGGAGACCTTCGGCGGCGAGGCGCTGAATACGACGGAGCAGCTCACCCGGCTGGGGGATGCGTCGGCTGCGACGTCGGGGCCGATTAACGAGTTGGGGTTTTGGACTGGCCGGCTCTACTCGCAGCTTGAGTCTGGGAAGCCATTCGGCGAGGCGGCGATGCGGCTCCAGGAGCTCGCCGTGCTGTCTCCTACGGCACGCGCCGAGATGGAGGCGCTGCAAGCAGCGGGCGCGAGCTCGGCGGAGGTCTTCCGCGTATTCGAAGCGGACCTCGACCGCTTCAGTGGGGCGATGGAACGCCAGGCTGGGACGTGGGCTGGACTGAGGTCGACACTGACCGACTCCCTGGCGCTGGCCGCCAGCCAGGGGCTCAAGCCATTCTTCGAGCTTGCCAAGGACGGCCTCGACGAGATCAACAGGTATCTCGGTTCTGCCGAGTTCGATGACTTCGCTAACGGCTTCGCGGCCAGTATGCAAGTGGCGGCTGACGGTGTGCGGGGACTGATCTCGACTGTCCGTGATCTGGCCGCAAGTCGGGACTTCGCCGAATTCGCATCGACCATGCAAGGCGTTGGCGACATCGTGCTGGACGTCACCACGGCAACGGGCAGGCTGTCTGTTGTTGTAGGCAAGGAGCTGGTGCCCGCAGTCGGGGATGTGATTGTCGGCCTGGAGCCCATTGTCACGGGCCTCCAGTCACTCATTGACACCATCGAGGCGATCCCCACCCCGGACGAGCAGAAAACCGAAGACTGGCGACGGTTCTGGGAAGGCGTCGCGGACGGCAGTACCGGCGCGTCAGAAGCAATGGCGAACTGGGCAGTTGATCTCCTGCCGCGAGTTAACGACGGAAGCCTTGAACTGCTGGATGGACTCATCCGCATCAATGGCGTCTTCGGTGACATCGAGGAGGCGACGCGCTCCCTCACCACCACCACTGACGACAACGCGGACGCCACGCAGCGCCAGATTGAGTACCAACGCCAGAATGCTGAGATGTCGGACGAGGCGCGGGCTGCGGTGGCCCGGCTCACCGACACCACCGCAGATGCGACGTTGGCGTACCACAGGCATAACCAGGTGGTCGAGGACAGCGGCGAGGGCCTGACGGCATGGGAAGTCCACATGCTCAATGCCGCGGCGGCGACCTACGACGTCCAGTCGGCATTGTCGGGGCTGGAGGGCGCGTACCAGGCGGCCGGGGATGCCGCGAACATCTTCAACCAGCAGTCGAGCGAGTACGGCCAGATCGCGTCGACGATCGAGGCGGCGCGGGATGCGCTGATCGAACGGCAGCAACAGAACATCGACCTGACGATGGAAGAGCAGCGCTTCCTCGAAAACTACCCGCAGATTTACGACCGCGTCACCGGCGCGCAGGACGACGCCACGATCCAGGCTGGACTATTCGCAGGGAGCCAGGTGGACGTCATGCTCGCGCAGGATGACGCGGCGGCCTCGTCCGACAACCTCGTCAGCTCGGTTGGTGACGCCAACGCGGCGCTGGCTGATGCGCAGGCGCAATCGGGCTTGACGACGGACGGCGCGCTCGACCTGGCGGCGGCGCTGTCCGATGTCGGAATCGAACTTGGCAATTTGGATGGTCAGTCGGCGACGCTGGCGCTGAATCTCGCCGAGGGTGGCGGCGTGGGCACAACGGCGGGCGCGCGCGGCGGCGCGACACGCTTCGAGCAGCGCGCCGAGGACCTGGGGATTACCGGGCGCATTCAGGGCGCGGGCGCGGCGCTGGCGGACCTGGACGGCTCGTCCGCTGAAGTGACGGCTACGGTCGATGACGTCGACGCGCGCACGGATCTTGAGTGGATCGAAAACACCAAGAACCGGCTAGACGGATCGGGTTTCGTGATTGTGGCGTCCGTCGACACCTCTGCGGTAGACCGCGCCGTGCAGTACATCGACGACAGCCTGCCGCACTCGCCGGCGAAGCGGGGGCCGCTTTCACGCGAACCTGACTGGCGCTTCCTCTTCGGCACGATGCCGGCAGCGGCCGGGGCAGCGGTGGATGAGACCGTGCGGAACATTGGCGCGGAGTTCGACATCCTCTTCGCCCACATCACCGAGGGCTGGGGGCAGGTCGTCACGGCGATTCAGCACGACTTCACCGGCCCGAACATCGTCGACATCATGACCGGCGAGGCGGCGTCGAACCTGGAGCAGGACATCGCGGCGCTACAGGCGTACATGGACGCCCTGCTGGAAGCCGGCTTCGCGCCGGACAGTCCGGAGATGCAGGCGCTGCGGCAGCGCTACCAGGAGCTGATGCAGGAGCTGGCGCTGGTCTCTGAGATTGCCGGCACGGACGCAGCCAAGGAGTACTGGCGCGAGTGGGCCGACGAGAACCTGCCCAAGAGCTACATGCGCGGGCTGGTCGACATCTTCGAGGAGTTCGGCATCACCGCCGGCGAGTACTTCGCCGAGGCCTTCTGGGACGAGTTCGCGTCGGGCCCGGGCCGTCCTGGCGACGGCAGCGGCTCGATCATCGACAAGCTGCTGAATGGTGATGACGAGCCGATCGGCGTGCCGATCGAGATCGAGGTGCGGGCGCGGGACATCGGCGGCGACGAGGTCACGCTGGTCGAAGGCGTCCAGCAGATCGCCGAGGAGGCGCTGGCCGAGCTGGCGCGCATCTTCGCGGAGTACCCCGAGGTCGCGGTCGGCATGGTTGACGACCTCGTGCAGGCCGTCGTCGACGGGCGCTTGCCCTTCGAGGAGGCCATGCGCTTGCTGGCAATGATCCCGGAGGACGACCTGATTCCCGCGCTGGAGCGGCTGGAGGAGCAGCTGACGGTCGACCTGGCCGAGGCGCTGTTGAAGTTCGGGCCGAACTCGCCGGAGGTCCAGGCCATCCTCCAGGCGCTGCAGGCCATCGAGGCGGCAGCGAGCGCGACCGACGACGCCATCAGTCAGATCCCGGACAGCCTGGCCAACCTGCCGGGCTCAAAGGGCTACCAGGCGCCGGGGGATCAATCGCCGGGTGGCGTGGGACCGACGGGCTCGGTCGCGCCGGTGGGCGGCTTCGGCGGCCTGGCGGACATCGACGCCCTGACGGCGCAGCTGGCGGGCGGGGCGCGGCTGAACCTGCCGGCCGACCAGTTCCGGCAGGTCATGCAGGCGCTGCAGGCGACGGTCTACCTGGACGATGACGGGCTCTACCGGCCTGATCCGGGCGGCGGCTTCACCCTCTACGGCTCGCCGGGCGACTACTACGTCAACCCCTACGGCCCCAACGGCGGCCAGGGCGGCGGAGGCGACACGCACATCTACATCGACGGCCGGGAGGTCACCAGCGCGGCCTTGCAGCACCTGCGGCGGGAGACGCCGGTCGGGACGGTAGCCCCATGACGCTCTCGGTTGTGTTGGGAAGCACGGACATCCACGACAAGGTCAGCTACGGGATCACGGCCGACCCGGCGCGCTGGGCGCAGGGGGACCGGCTAGTCTTGCCGCTGGTGATCTATGGCGCGGACCAGGACGCGGTCGAGGCGAACCGGCGGGCCATCCTCAGCGAGCTCAACGCGGCTGAGACGGCCTGGCGGCAGGGGCGCGAGTCGGAGCGGGTGACGCTGGCGGCGCAGCTGAACACGACCGACACGATTAGCTGGCAGGTGCGGCGCGGGCGGGTGACGCCGGCGCGCTGGTATCCGGCCGGGACCTTCGGCCGGGCGACGCTGGAGCTGGAGACGGAGACGCGCAACGGGCGGCCGGTGGCGGAGCTTTCCAGTGATGCCAGGAGTGCCAGCGGGACGCTGACGAACGGCGCGGCGACGGTGCTGCTGGCCGATGTGACCGGCGACTGGCCGGCGCGGACGCGCTTTACCTTCGTCGACACGAGCAGCACGGGCGTGGTCAACCGGCTGCGGATTTCGGCCGTCTCGGCGGCGTCGGCGGTGGTGGGCGACTGGGACCCCTGGATTGACATTGACGGGGCCAGCGCCAACCAGAGTGACGCCACGGCCTTCGGCGGCTCGTATGAGACGCGGACACTGTCGAGCGCGTCGACCTGGAGCTACGTCGGGACGGCTGTGCAGCCGGCCGGGGCACTGAACACCGGCTGGCGGCAGATGTGGCTCCGGCTGCGGGACAACGCGACGGTGATGGCGGCCCCGACGTCGCTCACGGCGACGGTGCTGGCGGCATCGCAGGTGCAGGTGGCGACGGGCAACAGCGGCGGGGGCGGGACGAGCGTCTCGGCGACCTGGGGCGGCGCGACGACGGCGGGGAACCACCTGCTGCTGGCGGTCAAGGTGCAGCACGAGGACCCGCCGGAGCCTGAGCAGGTGCAGGACGCGATCGACAGCGACACGGCGGACACGACGCCGAGCGTCAGCTGGGGCGGCGCGACCGTGGCCGGCAATCACCTGGTGATGGTGCTGCGCTTCGAGGGCGACCTCGACGACTGGACGATGCCGGGCGGCTGGCAGTTGGGCGAGGTGGACTCCAACCCCGGCTCGCCGAACGTCCACACGGCGCTGCTCTACCAGGAGAACGCGGCGAGCGACAGCGGCGCGGTCAGCGGCGGCTCGTTCGGCGTTGCGACCGACTGGACGATGTGGATCGCCGAGTACAGCGGTCTGGCGGCGTCGCAGACGATCGTGTCGACCGGGCGCGGCAGCGGCGACAGCACGAACATCGGCATGGTCGCGCTCGACGGCGCGCCGAGCGTCGACCGCTTCCTGGTGGTCGGGGCCATCGCCAACAACGACAACACGGCGACGAGCTTCGGCGCGCCCAGCGGGGGCTACACCCAGCGGGGCGAGGAGGCCGGGCTGCTGGTGGCGGACAAGGCGACGGCGGCGAGCGGCGTGCACACCATGAGCGCGCTGCTGGACGGCACGCTGGAGGACTACGTCGGCGTGTCGGTGGCCTTCGCGGCCGCGCCGGCGACGGCCGAGCCGGTGGTGATCACGCCGCCGACGGGCTACGCGCTGGCCGGCATCGCCCAGAACCTCGACGAGGGCACGGCGGCGGTGACGACGGCGCTCTTCTACCGCGAGAACGCGAGCAGCGAGAGCGGCAGCAAGAGCGTGACGTTCGACCGCACGGTGGTGGCTGAGGCGCGGTTGATGGAGTACGCGAACGTCGCGCCGAGCCAGTCGCTGGTCGCGGTCGTGACGGCGACGACGGAGGGCGTGGCGAGCGGCATCGGGCCGACGGCGATCGCCCAGGACCCGCACACCTTCGCGGTGGCGCTCTTCGGGGCTTACCGCACCAGCACGAGCTACGGCTTCTACCAGACGCCCTTCGCGGAGGTCTCGGACAGCCGCGGGCTGGCGGTGGCGGTGGCGACGGCGGGGCAGTCGCAGGCCTGGAGCGCGTCGGCGGTGGCGAGCGCGGTCGATCAGGGCGCGCACCTCCTGGCGGTATTCCGCGACGAATCGTCGACGCTGACGCAGGCGCTGGGGACGGGCGGCACGAACGCGGCCGACGACAACGGGCTGCCGGCCGGGAGCTACGCGGTGCGGGTGCAGGCGGTCAATGCCGCCGGCGACGTCGGGGCGGCGACGGCGAGCGCCAGCCCCAGTCTGACGGTAGCGGGCAGCAGCATCGCCCTGAGCTGGAGCGCGCCGACGGCGACGAGCATCAGCCACTACCGCATCACCGTTCAGGACCCCGATGGCGACGTCTGGGTGGCCGACACGCCGGACAACAGCACGAGCTACACGATCAGCGAGCTGACGACCTGGGAGACGGCGGCGGCGCTGCCGAGCACGAGCACCGGCAGCTACTCAGCCTCGCCGGCGATCATCCAGGCGCGGGTGCGGACGACCGACGCGGATACCGACAACGCCCAGGTGATCAAGACGACGCGCAGCGTGCGGTCGCTGATCGGCGACTGGCACATGGTGGACGTCGGGGCCTCGTACCTGCCATTGCAGCAGGAGATGGCCGACGGCGGCATTCCCGAGTGGGCGGTCGACTTCTATGCCCGCAACGCCGGCGGGGCCAGCTACGCGCTGCACACCGACGCGCTGAACGTGGCCGGGCCAGAGACGGGCATCACGCTCTGGTATCCCGGACTCGACCTCGGCACGAAGCGCACCTGGGTCTGCGAGGTGCGGGCCGACGGCTCGGTCGTGGCCTGGCTGGAGGATGGCAGCGGCAACTACGTCGGCTCGGTGGCGGTGGCCGGGAGCCTGCGGCTGGCGGCCGGCGACAACATCGTGAGCATTGCGATGGAGCAGGCGGGCGGGGTCAGCGCCATCTCGGCGGCGCGGGGCACCTTCCAGGCGACGCTCTATCCCCAGGTTGATTGGCTGACGTGATGGATGGACCACGGGTGGCCGCGACATTGGAGCGTGTGCAGCCGATCGAGCACGTCACCGACGAGGGCTACGCGGTCTGCCGCTGGCCCTACTACGAGCGGTCCGAAAAGGGCGTCGTGGCGGCGGCGATCTGGGAGCTCGACATTGACGAGGAGTGCCGGCGCTGGGGCTTCCCGGACTACGCGGTCGTGAAACAGCGAGACGCGTTGCGGCACGAGCTGTGCCTGCTGGGACCGGACTCGCCGGCCGAGTACGTCTACGGCTTCGACAGCCGGCTGATTGGCGACATCGGGCTGGAGGACCTCGGCCGCGACATCGTCTGGTTTATCAAGCGGATGCACGCGATCTACGCACTACAGACAGGAGTACCCCATGGCGAACGCGCTCTTTGACTTCTTCAAGGAGGAGCTGCACGACGCGGCCTACAACCTCATCACCGGCACGGTGAAGCAGGATCTCATCGACACGGCCGACGACAACCCGGACACGGCCGTCGACGACTTCTACGACGACATCACCGGGGCGGCGGTCGAGGCGACGGCGACGCTGGGCTCGAAGTCGAACACGACGCCCGGCAACGGGGCCTTCGACGCGGCGGACGGAACCTGGTCGGCGGTGACCGGCGACGAGTGCGAGGAGGTGTTGGGCTGGCTTGACACCGCCGGCGCGGCCTCGACTGACCCGCTGATCTACAGCATGGACACCTTCAGCGCCGGGATGCCGGTGACGCCCAACGGCGGCGACATCAACTTCACCTTCAACGCCAGCGGGATCTTCAGCTACTAGAGAGGAGGCCGGGATGACCTACGCAGAGATGACCTACGCAGAGATGACGCTCGCCGAGCTCAACGACGCCTGCGATCGGTGGCATCAGAAGATGCTCGAAGCGCGGGCGAAGATCCGCGCCGGGCGATTGACGCTGGGCGACGAGGAGCTGCTGGCGCTTTACCAGGTCGTCGGCGAGGCGCAGGCGCACATGAACGTGATCCAGCCGCACCGGACGCGGTTGTTCGCGCAGGCGGAGTACGACGCGTCGCAGGAGGCGCAGCGGATGCGCGGGCGCCTGTCGCAGGAAGACTACAAGGCGCTGCTGCAGAAGGTCGGCGTCGCGTTTATCGAGCCGGAGACACAGGTTCACAGTACGGAGTAGGAGCACAACGATGATGACGGTACGACGCTGGCTGGTGATTCCGCTCGGGCTCATGCTGATCCTGAGCAGCGGCGTGATGCTGACCGGGGCGACCGAAACCTCCGGGACGCTGATCCTCTGCGAGGCGGGCGACGGCTCGCTGTCGCTGGCCTCAACAGGCG
>JAUIEM010000503.1 GCA_030428695.1 bacterium | reverse complement strand
AGGGTGCCCGGCCCCTGGTCCTGGTCGGGATAGACCACGTCGACCGGCTTGCCCTCGGCCTTGACGAGCCGGTAGTCGGAGGTGTCGGTGAAGCCGAAGGCGAGCTCGCCCTCGCCGACCAGGCGCGCGAGCCGTCCGTTGCCGGGGGGGAGGGGACAGCCGCGGCGCTGGACCTCCTCGAGGAAGCGCTCGGTCTCGTCGACGCCGAGCACCTGGTAGAGCGCGGTGACGTGGGTCAGGGTCGTGCCGGTGACCGGCCGGACCAGCCCGGCGCGGTCGGCCCAGGCCGGGTCGACGAGGTCCCACATCGAGGTCGGGCGGGCCTCCGGGGGGACGAGCGCGGTGTTGACGATCAGCACGCGGGCCCGGCCCGCGAAGCCGAACCAGACGCCGCCGGGGTCGCGGAAGCGCGCCGGGATGCGGGCAGCTTCGGCCGGGGGCGGGTCGCAGGGGGCGAGCACGCCGGCCTCCGCGAGCCGCACCGAGTGGGCGACTTCGGAGTTCCAGAACACATCGGCGCGCGGATGCTCACGCTCGGCGAGCAGGGTCTGCACCAACCCGACCGTCTTGTCGCGCTCGGTGTCGCTGACGACGGTGACGGAGATGCCCGTACTCTCCTCGAAGGCGGCGATCACCGCGCGCGCCGTCGGCTCGTTGAGCGATGTGTAGAGCACGACCTCCGAGGTGGGGCCGGTGTCTCCGCAGCCAGGGAAGAACAGGGCGAACAGCAGGAAGAGAAGCAGACGGTGCATGGTGTCCTCCATCGTGGGAGCGCGATGCATCAGGGCCGGGCGTCCGCCGCCTCGGGCCGCGTAGAAGGTCGACTGGCGGTCGCCTCACTGTTCGCTGCCAGGCGTCGTCAGCGCCGCTTCCCACGCCGCCGCGTCGGCCTCGAGCGTGAAGCCGGTCTGCTCCCGCAGGAGGAACAGCGCGGCCGCGCGCAGCTCCTCCGGCTCGGCGGGGTCGAGGTAGCGCACGAAGCTCCGCACCGCGAGCCCCTCGCAGGCGGCGAGGGCGCGCAGCAGCTCGGCGGGGGCGGGGGCGTCCGCGAGCCGCCGGTGCAGCAGGTCGAGCACCGCGGCGGGGGCGTCGGAGGCGTCCTCGACGGTCTTCAGGGCGGCGAGCATCGCGACGAGGTCTTCGCTGCACACGACGTACAGGGCGGCGAACAGGGGCAGGTCGCCGTAGTAGCGGTCGAGGGCGAGGACCAGGGCGTTGTTGAGCTCGGTCTCGACGAACCAGCGGTAGGCGTAGCGCTCGAAGGGCAGCGCGGCGACCTCCTGCTGGGCCGCGGCGAAGACCTCCCCGCGGCGCGCGATCGCCTCTTCCCCGGAGACCTCGGCGTACAGGGTGTCGAGGCGCACGCGGAGGCGGTGGACGGCGCTGGTGAAACGCAGGGCGTCGCGGTTCCCCGCGAGGTAGTCGGCGAGCTCAGCGCTGTCCGGGCCATAGCGGGCGGCGAGGAAGCCCTCGGCGGCGGTCTGGCCGAAGAAGGTCGCCAGGGTCTCGTTGAAGCGGATGTTCGACGCGAGGTACAGCTCCCGGTGGGTGAGCTCGTGGAGGATCAGCTCGGCGAGGTCGCCGACCGGGTCGTCCATCCAGGCGGACATGATCGGGTCGTCGAGCCAGCCGAGGGTGCTGTAGGCGGCGGCGGTGCCGACGTAGACGTCGAAGTCCTCGCGCAGGGCGGCGGCCTCCTCGTCCCGCCAGGCCTCGTCGAAGAAGCCCTTGTAGGGCACGGTGCCGACGATCGGGAACCACCAGGTGTAGGGGCGGAAGCTGTCCCGGGCGCAGGCGGTCAGCACGTAGGAGGCCGGCCGCCCCTGGCTGTCGTAGTAGTCGGTGTAGGCTTCGTCGGGGCTGTAGCCGAGGGAATCCGCCGCGTAGGTCTTGATCTCGGCGATCAGCAGCAGGCGGTCGCGGACGGTGACGTCGAGGGAGTCGCGGGCGAGCACGTCGCTGACCGGCTCGGTGCTCGCGAGCATCTCGAGCTGGCCCTGGGCGAGGTGCAGCAGGTAGGGGACCTGGCAGCCGGGGATGAACATGCACCCGACCAGCACCGCGAGGCTCAGGCAGCAGCCGAGGCGCCGTCGCTTCTTCGCTGTCACACCCGGGCCATGCGCCGCGAGCGGCTCTCGCGCTCGTCGCGGCTCAGGCCGCCGTCGGGAGCCTCGATCGCCTCGAGCAGGTGGTCGCAGATCGCGTCGGGGTCGACGCCTTCGGACTCGGCGTGGTAGTTCATGATCAGGCGGTGGCGCAGGGTCGGGTGCAGGATGGACTGGATGTCCGCCACGCTGACCTTGCTGCGGCCGTGGATCATCGCCCGGGCCTTGCCGCCGAGCAGCAGCCCCTGCGCGGCGCGCGGCCCGCAGCCCCACTGCAGGTACTCGCGCACGTGGCTGGTCGCGAACTCGGAGTAGGCGCCCTTGGCGCGGGTGGCGCGGACGAGGCGGGTCGCGTACTTCAGCACCGGGGCGGGCACCTCGACGGTGCGGACGATGTCCATCAGCCCGATCACCTCGTCGCGGTCGAGCTGAGGCGTGATCTCGGCCTCGTAGGACGAGGTCGTGTAGATCATGATCTTCTTCTCGTCCTCGTAGGACGGGTAGCCGACCTTGATGTTGAACATGAAGCGGTCGAGCTGCGCGACCGGCAGCGGGTAGGTCCCCTCCTGCTCGATCGGGTTCTGGGTCGCGAGCACGAAGAAGGGCCGGGGCAGGCTGTGGCGCGTGCCGCCGCAGGTGACCTGGTGCTCCTCCATCGCCTCCATCAGCGCGGCCTGCGTCTTCGGCGGGGTGCGGTTGATCTCGTCGGCCAGGACGACGTTGTGGAAGATCGGGCCGCTGACGAACTTGAAGCTGCGCTCACCGGTCTCGGGGTCGAGGGCGATCAGCTCGGTGCCGGTGATGTCCGAGGGCATCAGGTCCGGGGTGAACTGGATGCGCGCGAAGTCGAGGCCGATCAGCTCTGCCAGCGAGCGGATCAGCAGCGTCTTGGCGAGACCGGGGACCCCGACCAGCAGGCAGTGGCCGCCGGACAGGATCGAGATCAACAGCTGCTCGATCTCGACCCGCATGCCGACGATCTTCTTGTCGAGCTCGCCGTAGATCTTGTCGACCGCGCGGGCGAGCCGCTCGATCTTCTGTTGGTCTTCCGCGCGCATGCCGGGCCCTCGTTCTGTGCCGCGCAGCCCGCGGCGGGTGCCCCATTCTAGGACGGGGGCGGGGCGTTCGCAAGAGCAGGGACCGCCCCGTACGCCCCGCGCTCAGCGTCCGAACAGGGGCGTGCGCGGCGGCGCCTGCCGCTCCCGGTCGGGGACGAGGCCGGCGAGCTGCTCGTCGAGGGGGCGCGTGCCGCCCTCGAACAGCTCGAAGGTCTTGTCCTGCGCATCCTCGCGGCCGGCGCAGAAGCCGAGCACCTCGCCGACGGTCGTGATGCTGACGCCCTGGAAGGCGGCCTTGCACAGGGACAGCGGCTGGTGTTGGTTGAGCAGCGGCCCGCCGCGCGGCGGGCGCTGCTTGAACTCGACCGGACGCACGATGGTGCAGGGGATGCCGCTCTCGCGCACCGTCTCCTCGGCCCGGGCCTTCCACACGAAGTAGCGATTCAGCGCGATCGAGAAGGCGGACAGGAACACCGAGCGCCGCTCGAGCCCCCAGGCGCTCAGGTGCACGATGTGGGGCAGGCCGTCGGCGGCCAGGGCGGCGAGGACGTTCCGGGTGCCGGTGCCGTCGACCGCGGCGTTGCCGTTCTTGCCGAAATAGGTGCGCGTGCCGAGGGCGGTGACGGCCGCGCCGACGCCGGCCCCGAGCCCGCGCAGGCTGTCCGGGTCGCGCACGTCCCCCTCGTGCACCTCGATGTCCGCCCCGAGCCGCTCGACGGCGCGCTCCCGCGAACGGGACAGCACCCGCACCGCGACGCCGCGGGCGAGCAGGGCGGCGACCGCCTGGCGTCCGACCCGTCCGGTCGCGCCGACCACCAGCGCCTTCTTCAAGCCCACGTCTTCACTCCTCCGCCAGGCGCTCGAACAGCGCCCGGAAATCGGCGCGCTCCCGCACGCCGGCGAACGCGTCTTCGGCCCGCAGCCCGGCTGGAATCGCCAGGATCCCCGCCAGCTCGCCGTCGGGATCGTCTTCCCGCAGCGCGGCGACCCGCGCCGACCACAGCGCGGCCCAGCCCTCGAGCAGCTCGACGGAGAGCGCCTCGAGGTCGGGGTCCCCGGCCCCGAGGCGGGCGCAGTCGCGGGCGGCGGTCAGCCAGGCGGCGGGGTTCTGCGCCAGGACCGGATCGGCGAGGCCGGTGCGCAGGGCCGCCGCCGCGCTGTCCCCGTGCCCCCGGCTGAGCTCGATCAGGCCGTAGCTCAGCCACTCCTCGGCGCTCTCGGGGGCGCGCAGGCCCTCGGCGAGCTCCTGCTTCGTCAGCTGCCAGAGGTCGCCGCGCAGGGCCTCGGCGAGCCCCTTGTCGTCGTCGAGGGCGAGCGCGCGCGTCCGGGCCTCTTCGAGCACCGCACGGGCTTCGTCGAGCTTGTCGAGATCCTGCAGGGCGAGCCCACGGGCGCGGCCCATCTGCGCGCGCTGCAGGCGGGCGATCGGCGGTCGGCCCTCGCCCCACACCTCGTCGCCGAGGGCGATGGCCCGGGCGAAGGCGAGCACGATGCCCGCGTGGTCGTCGAGGTTGAGGTACAGGTTGCCGAGCTCGATCCAGGCCTCGCGCGCGACGCTGGGCGGGAGCTCCTGGCTCTGCAGGGCGGCGAGCAGCTCGTCGGCGGTCGCCCGATCGCGGGCGTCGGCGCCCGGGTCGCCGGACTCCCGCCGCTCGAGCTCGGACAAGAGGGAGCTCCACATCGCCCGCTGGGCGGCGGGGGCTCCACGCGCGGCGAGCATGTCGAGGGCGCGGGAATAGATCGCCGCGGCGCCGCTGGTGTCCCCCCGCTGGTCGCGGGTGCCGCCGACCCGCTCGGCGACCATCAGCCAGGGACCGAGGGCGAGGTCGAGGTCTATGTACATCGGCTCGAGCTCGGCGAGGGCGGCCTCGTACAGCTCACAGGCGGCGTCGAAGTCGCCGGCGTCGTAGTGCAGGTCGCCGAGCCGGCACAGGGCGAGGCCGTAGTCGCGGCGGATCGGGACGTTCCCCGGGTCGTCGCCGAGCAGCGAGCCGAACAGCGTGATGCCTTCCTCGAGCGCCTCGAGGCCCGCGGCGTGCGCGCCGCGCTGCAGCTCGGTCTCGCCGAGCACGCCGAGGCTGCGCGCGAGGGCGTAGCCGGCGAGGTGATGGGACGGGGCGCGGGCGAGCAGCTCGCGGTGCAGGGCGACGCTCTCCAGGGCCGCAGCGTGGGCTTCCGCGACATCCCCGAGGCGGCCGTGGACGTTGGCGAGGATGCCGAGACCGACCGCGAGGTCGGAGACGGCACCGGCGCCGGGCAGCTGCAGGGCGGCGTCGTCGCTGCTCAGGCTGCGTGCGCGGAAGATCTCGACGGCGGGGACGGCGTCGTCCAGGGCCTGCCAGAACTGCCCGCGCTGCAGGTACAGGCGGGCCCGCTCGGTCAGCACCTGGCCGAGGGTGCGCAGGGCGAGGGAGGCGTCGGGATCCCGCTCGAGCAGCTCCCCGAGCACGGCGCACGCCGCCTCGTAGTCCTCGAAGGCCCCCTCGATCAGCCCCCGTTCCACGCGCAACACGCCGCGGCTGCGCAGGGCGTCCCCGAGGTCGACCAGCCCGGGGCCGCTCGGTGCCTGCTCGAGCATCAGCCCGATCGCCTCATCCCAGGAGTCCAGCGCCGCGTCGACCTCGCCCCGGGCCGCCCGCAGGCGCGCCCGGCAGCGCAACACTTCGGAGGCCTGGC
>JAUIEM010000502.1 GCA_030428695.1 bacterium | reverse complement strand
CTCTGCAACGCCTTCCCCCAATGCTGGAAGTATACGACTCCAACGACTAGGCAGAGGGTTACGAGGGTATCGCGCTGCAGGGCGTCATTGGGCCCTCTTCCGAGTACAAAGCATGGGAACAAGGCTGCGCCGATCAGCGCCGACGAACGGCCGAAAGGTCGGAGCAGGCGGTAAGTGAAGACCGCAATCAGCCCCAGAAGGCCAAGATCGAAGATCCGGGTCAAAATCTGATTATCCTCGAACAACCACCACATGACTGAGTGAAGAAGGTAAGTGCCGGGCAGGTTGAAGTCGAGAATGTCCCTGTATGGAGCAACGCCGCGAGAGATGTTCCACGCGATGTAGTCCATCAATGCGATATCGTGAACAATCGGCCAACGGAAAGAAACAACAGATAAAACAATCGCATTCAGCGACAACAGCGCCGCCACGACAGTCCGCATATGCATCACCACACTCCGAACCCTTACGGTCACGCGGCCTCCTTCCTTCTACAAACGAACAAAACGTGAGGATACGGAAGAACATCAACCTGCTGATGCACTTTAACGTCAAAACCAATACCCTGAAGCAAAGACCGGAGATCTTCACGGTGATAGTAACTTACAGGAGCAATTGGATCCACCAACTTATCGAGTACCAGAGTAAACCACTTCTTCAATAACGGCTTTGCATCAACGTCCTTGACAATAAGGACACCACCGGGCTTGAGAATCTCGAAGCACTTCCTCAGTATCTCCGGACCTCCCCCACGGGGGAGGTGATGAACAATATCAAGCATGAAGATCCCGTCCATCGGATTGTCAAAAGGATAGTCCAGCACATTGGCATTCTCAAAGGAGACCCGATCCTCCAACCCAAGTTTCGCAGCAGCTTTGCGCGCCATCATGATACGCTTGACATTGAGGTCTATGGAGAAGAGGCGCCTTTCTTTGGAACAAAGGGCAAAGAACAACGAGAAGAGACCAAAGCCGCAACCAATATCCAGTATTCGACCACTTCTTGGGATGTACTGCTCTATCTCCTCGAGGATGCGCAGCCTAATAATCTGAAAACGGATAATACAATACCACTTAACGACTAGATCATCGTATGCCTGAATGACGCGTGAGGTCTCAGCCAACATTGTTTTTCTCCTGGCTCTAGACTCGACCTGAATTGACTACTGTGTGGACCCTGATGCCACCGCCGCCAGTGGCAGACACTGTCTGTTCACCATGCTCCAGACCCGAGATTCCTATTGCTAGCGATACCAGGCATTCGCCCAACGAGTAGTCCTAACGGCCGACTCACTTCTTCTCTTCTGCATCCAGCTTCCGTCAAGAGACCAGCAGGCCGGCGTCGATTGAGACCATCTGGTGTCCATTCATGGACCACCTGCTGGCCCCGAGACAGGAGGCGACGCAACGCGGAAGAGCGCATTCCTGTGCCACTGCGGGAACTCCATGCCGACCCGGTGCGCGGACTCAATTGTGTTCTCAAGAGTATAGCAATCACCTGTAGGGCGCATGCAGTCTGCTCCACCGCGTTCCTGAAGCAGATCCTAGCCAGATTGCTTGGACGACGGGCCACGTAACCGACCCCGTTCATATGATGAGGTGAATGAACATACCAAAGTGGAGCGCCCGATCGCAGCACCGCGTGGACCTTTGAATCGCAGTGATCCAACCGAAGACTCTCCAGGGTAGACATGGTGCGGACCAGGGATCGGTTGAGCTGAGCTGCGCACCGACAGTGTACTCGATCCGGACCGTCGCTCTCGCTCCCTGCCCACCAGCCCTGGGCTCTGTCACATCTCTCCTGTCTGTTATGGATTGTGCGGGCCATGGAACGCCTGTGCACCAAGGAGGAGAGGCTCGCATGCCTCCAGAGGCTCCAGCAAGTACGGAGGAAGCGGCGCCGGGGCCGGCGAGGCGGCACAAGTGTGCGGCGTCCGCGTTGACGGCGACACCCCACCTCGCGTACCCTTCCCGCGGCCCGATCCTGAGGCCTGGCCGTGCCCTCGATGGCGTAGGGCCCCTCGCGATCGGAGCACGCTGGCGACAGAACCACGCGGCGGCTCGCTTCAGCAGGGGGGTACGCGCATGGCGCGAGACAGTCTGTTCAAACGCGCGCTCGTCCACGCCGCGCGGCTGGTGCGCCCGGACGCCCTGAGCGACGTCTCCGTCTCGCGGGTGAATGGTCGCCAGCTGTTGGTGCGGGAGCTCGGCTTCCGGGCGTCGTTGCTCGGTCTCGGACGCGCCCTGCCCAGCGACGGCTTGCGGCGCTTCCGCGACCTCCACCGCGGCCAGCGCGCCTTCATCATGGGCAACGGACCCAGCCTCAACGCGTGCGCGCTCGACCGGCTCGCCGACGAGCATACCTTCGGCGTCAACGCGATCTATCTCAACCGCGAGACGATGGGCTTCGATCCGACCTACTACGTGGTCGAGGACGTCTTCGTCGCCGAGGACAGGGCAGCGGAGATCAAGTCCTACCGCGGGCCGACCAAGTTCATCGGCTGGCCGTTGTGGTACGTGCTGAGAGGTGCGCGCGACGCGGTCTGGTGCAACGTCCGCTACGACTACCGCCCCGACCCCGATTTTCCTCGCTTCTCGACCGATTGTGCCACCGAGATGTGGGTGGGGGGTAGCGTCACCTACCTGTGCATGCAGCTCGCCTTCTACATGGGCTTCAGCGAGGTCTACCTGATCGGCTTCGACCACTCCTACCGCGTCGACCGCAAGAAGAACCAGATCGCCGGCGAGGACATGCTCTCCCAGGACGACGACAAGAACCACTTCGCCTCCAACTACTTCGGAAAGGGGTTCCGCTGGCACGACCCGCGCCTCGACCGGATGGAGGCCGGCTTCCGACGCGCCAGGGAGGCTTTCGAGCGCGCCGGCCGCGTGATCCGCAACGCGACGCGTGGAGGCCACCTCGAGTGTTTCGAGCGCGTCGACTACGACTCGCTCTTCCCCTCCAGCACCTCCGCCCAGACGTCGCCCTGATGCCCGCACGCAAGCGTCACGGCTGGGTCCAGGCCGTGCTGGCAGCGCGCACGGGGCATGGTCGGGCGAGGACGCGCGTCGTGTGCGCCCTGGTCTTCGTCGCAGGCTTGCTGCTCGCGCTCTTCTGGCGCGCCCGCTTCGTCGACGACGCCTTCATCACCTTCCGGTTCGCGCACAACCTCGCGGACGGGCACGGACTGTCCTGGAACATCGGCGAGCCCTCGCTGGAGGGCTACTCCAATCCCCTCTGGGTCTACCTCATGGCGCTCGGCATCGCGCTCGGGCTCGACCCGCAGACGTTGTCCTACTGGGTGGGCGCGTGCGCGCTCAGCGGCGTCGCGGCGCTGCTCTGCTGGCGCGGGCGCTCGCTGTTCGAGCGCGCCTGGATTCCGCTCGCGAGCGCGGTGCTGATCCTGGCCTCCGGCGACGTCCTGACCTCGTACCTCATGGGCATGGAGACGGGCCTGTACGGCCTGTTGCTGACCGCGGCGTGCGCGCTCCATGTCGGCGCCGGCGCGCCGCGGCGGAGTCTCACGGCCGCTCGCGTGGCGGTGCTGTGCGCGCTGAGCATCACCCGCTTCGAGGGCTTCCTCGCCGCGCTCACCATCGCGAGCGTCGCGGCCCTGGTGCAGCGTTGCAGGGCCCCTGCCGATGCCGGCGAGCCGGGCGCGCAGGGCCACGGGTCGGGCTGGGGTCGCAAAGCGACGCTCGAGCTCCCGCTGCTGCTCGCGTTCGTCGCGGCGTCCTTCGCGCAGCGCTGGCTCGTCTTCGGGGAGCTCTCTCCGCTGCCGACGCAGGCCAAGGCGCCGGGCCTCTCCCGGGCCCTGACCTTCGACGGGGCCGGGCTGTGGGAGGTCCTCTACCCGGGCCTGGTCTACGTCTGGGGATTCGCCACGCTGCCTGTGCTGCTCGGCGCTCTGCTGGTCGCCATCGCCCTCGTCGTGACGCGGACGAAGCCGGGCCCGCTTTGGATCCCCCTCGCAGCGGTCGGCTTCACGGGGACCGTCGTGTTGGCGAACGGCGGCGACTGGATGGATGGACATCGCCTGCTGACTCCGATCCTCGGCCCGTTGTTCCTCGCCGCTCTGCTGGCCATCCGCACCCTGGCCGACCGCTACGCAGCGTCCACGCGGATCGCCGAGGTCGCCCTGATGATCTTCGCGGCGGTCGTCGTGTGGCAGCCGCTGTCCCTTCCCACGGAGTCCTTTTCGTCGCGCCCCACCGTCGACAAGGGCTACCTCCACGTCTGGGACGTCGTCGGCATGTGGCTCGACGACGCGACCCGTGACGACGACCTCTGCCTGATCGAGCAGATCGGGCGCATCGGGTACTACGGGGAAGAGCTGCGCATCGAGGACTTCCAGGGTCTCGTCAACAAGCACGTCGCCCGACACGGCGTCGCGTCGTCGGTTTTCGGCAAGCGGCTGGACGCGTACAACCTGGCGCGGCTGCCGGCGGCGATCGAGACCAACAACCTACGGGTGCTCGAGGAGATCGAGCACTTCTACACCGCGACGGAACCGGCGGACTACGTGGTCTTGTCCATGACGGGAATCAGCGACGCGGGGACCTTCGTGCTCGTGCGCGCCGATCTGCTCGAGCGCCCGGACTTCGAAACCCCGCCCGCCGCGACCTGGCTGCCGTTGAAGGGAGCGACCGCCCGGCTGGAGCGGTTCCCGGGCAATCAACGACGCTGAGCCACGGCCGCCAGCCGCCGCCACACCATTGCGCCCAGATCGTCGAGCTCCCCCGCGAGCCACAGAATGCTGACCGCGACCGCCGTGATCCCGGCGTTGCAGGCGACGCGCGCGACGACCGGAAGGCCGAGGCCGTCCAACCAGGCGGCGAGCGCGACGAGGGCGATGACCGCGACGTAGCGCGCCCAACTGGAGACGGGGACCGGCTGGCCTCCGCCCGCCGTCGCAAGCAGCGTGACCGCGACCAGCAGGGCGAGGTACGCCAACGCCGTCGCCAGCGCCGCCCCCTCGGCGCCCATGCCGGGAATGAGGAGCGCGTTCAGGCCGATGTTCAGCGCTGCCGCGGAGGTCGTCGCGATGGCGAGGCGGACCGAAGAGCGGCGGTGCAGAACGCTGTTGACCGGCACCATGTAGAGGGCAGCCAACACGTTGCCGACGGTCAACAGCGCGACCTGGGCGAGGGCGCCTTCGTAGTCCGCCGGGAGCAGCAGCGCCATGATCTCGTCGCCCCAGATCGCGGCGCCTGCTCCCGCCACGGTGATCGCAGCGCACACGTTGGTGGCCTTGCGGGTCAGCTCCTGCCGCAGCTGGACGGCCTCCGTGGTCCCGGCCACGAGACCGTCCAGCCGCTCGCTGGCCTCGAGGAAGCGCGGCGACCAGCTCCGCACCAGCGCCTGCCCCAACAGCAGCACCGCGAAGCCGACCATGTAGGCTGTGTGGTAGCTCGCGACCTCCGCCGCCCCCTTGTAGGCGTCGAGCATGTAGCGGTCGGCGGACGTCAGCACCCAGTGGGCGAGGACGTGGGGCACCAACGGGACGCCGTAGCGCATGGCGGCGCGGAAGGGACCGAACGCCAGGCGCGGTGTCACCATCCCGGCGATCAGCCCCACCGTGCCGACGGCCAGGACACAGTGCGCGATCAACAGCCCCCAGAACACGCCCTGCAGGTCGCGGGAGACGAGCACGCCCAGGGCCATGCCGAGCGCGGGAACCCCCGCGACGGCGGCTCCGTACCAGCCCGCCTTGCGTGCCGCGCGCCGGGCCGTCAGGACCGCGTAGGGCACGCCGGTGAACGAGCCGATCGCCGCCGCGATGAGGGCGGGCCGTCCGACCGCGCCGAAGGGAATCGAGGGAAACACGGAGGCGAGCGCCGCGGCTCCCCACAACTCGATGACCCCCATCGCGACGG
>JAUIEM010000027.1 GCA_030428695.1 bacterium | reverse complement strand
CGTGGAGCATCGCGACGTGCAGGGTGTGGCTCTCGATCCACTCCCCGCAGTAGAGCAGCCGGCGCAGCTCCCGCAGCTTCGCGTCGAGCTCGAGGCCGAAGATCTTCTCGAGCGCGTGGACCGCGCTCATCTGGTAGGCGACCGGGCAGATCCCGCAGATCCGCGCGGTGATGTCCGACGCTTCCTCCGCCATCCTGCCGCGCAGGAAGGCCTCGAAGAAGCGCGGCGGCTCGAAGATCTCGAGCCGGGCGTCGCTGACCGCGCCGGCCTCGACCTTGACGAACAGCCGGCCCTCCCCCTCGACCCGCGCGAGGTAGTCGACCTTGACGGTGCGCGTCGGCTTCCCTTCAGCCTCCATCCCCTGCCTCCTCCGCCGCCCGGCCCGCCTCGAGGAAGGCCGGGGCCGCGGTGTTGAAGTTGTGGTAGGCCCGGCCGAGCGCCCCCGCGTCGGCGCCGAGCGCGCGCCAGCGGGCGCTCAGCGAGGCGGTGTTGACCGTGTCGGCCGGCCCGAAACAGCCGAAGCAGCCGCGCCGGTAGCGCGGGCACAGGCCGTCGCAGCCGGCCTGGGTCACCGGCCCCAGGCAGGGCGTGCCGGAGGCGACCATCACGCACACGGTGCCGTTGCGTTTGCACTCGACGCACACGCTGTGGGTCGGGATCGCCGGCCGCCGCCGGTGCAGGAAGGCGGTGATCAGCTCGAGCAGCTGGCGCTTGTTGATCGGGCAGCCGCGCAGCTCGAAGTCGACCGGCACGTGGGCGGCGATCGCCGTCGAGGTCGCGAGGGTGTCGATGAACGCGGGCTCGGCGTAGACCATGCGCGTGAACTCCTCGACGTCGCGGAAGTTGCGCAGGGCCTGGATGCCGCCCGCGGTCGCGCAGGCGCCGATGGTGACGAGGAACTTCGACTGGCGGCGCACCTCGAGGATGCGCGCGCGGTCGTGGGGGGTGGTGACCGAGCCCTCGACCAGGCTGAGGTCGTAGGGCCCGTCGAGGACCTCGCGGGAGGCCTCGGGGAAGTTCGCGATCGTGATCGCGCCCGCGACGGCGAGCAGCTCGTCCTCACAGTCGAGCAGGCTGAGCTGGCAGCCGTCGCAGGAGGCGAACTTGAACACGGCGAGCTTGGGTTTGTCGGCGCTCATGTCAGATCTCCCGCACGGCCATCAGCGGCGCGACCCGGGTCCAGGGGAAGACCGCGCCGTCCTTGCAGACGAACACCGGCCCGTACTGGCAGTGGCCGCAGAAGCCGACCGCGCACTGCATGTTCCGCTCCATCGACACGTACAGGTTCTCCTCCGGCACGCCGCGGTCGCGCAGGCCCTCGACGACGAAGCGCATCATGATCTCCGGGCCGCACACCATCGCCGTTGTGCGCGCGGGCTCGAAGTCCGCCGCCGGCAGCAGCACCGTCACCGGCCCGACCAGCCCCGACCAGGCGCCGGCCACCCGGTCGGCGCTGCGCAGCACCTGGATGTCCCCGCGCGCCGCCCACTCCTCGAGCTGCGGGCCGTACAGGCCGTCGGCGGGGGTGCGCACCCCGTACAGGAGCGCGACCTTGCCGTAGCGCCCGCGGTGCCGCAGCAGGTGGTAGAGCGCCGGCCGCAGCGGGGCGAGGCCGATGCCCCCGCAGATCACGAGCACGTCGCCGCCCTCGGCGGCCTCGAGGGGCCAGCAGCTGCCATAGGGGCCGCGCACGCCGAGCAGGGCGCCGGGCTCGAGGGCGCAGATCGCCTCGGTGGTGCGGCCGACCGCCCGGACGGTGTGGGTCAGGCCGGGCTCGCCGGGGTCGCCGCTGATCGAGATCGGGACCTCGCCGATGCCGAAGGCGTACAGCATGTTGAACTGGCCGGGGAGGAAGCCCGGGGCGCTCCAGCCCTCGAGGTCGAAGGAGACGGTGTCCGCGGTGTCGCGCCGCAGCGCGCTGAGGCGCAGGAACTCCGGCTGCCAGGGATCACGCATCGCGGCCCCCGTACATGTCGAGCAGCTGCAGCCGCGCCGCCATCAGCTCGCCTACGATCACCGAGGTGAAGCGCTGCATCAGCTGGAAGCCGAGGGCCGGGTCCGCCTCGATCTTGGCCCGCAGGCAGGCCCCGTCCAGGCCGCTCGCCCGGACCGTCTCGAGGGCGCGGGCGTCGAAGCGCCAGCGGTGCGGCGGAAACAGCCACGACCAGCCGACCACATCGCCGGGCATCGCGGTGCGGATGCCGAGCCCGCCGCGGGCCGGGTCGTGCAGCTCGACGGCGACCTTGCCGCCGCGCACGAGGAAGAAGGTGTCGGCGGGATCCCCCTCGCGCAGCAGGAAGTCGCCGGCCTCGAAGCGCAGGTTCTTCGCGCAGCCGGCCAGGGTGGCGATCACGTCGTCGGGCAGGCCCGCGAAGAAGCGGTGCTCGCGCAGGATCCGCTCAAGACCTTCCATCGTCGTCTCCCTCCGCGCCGTCGATCGCGGCGACCTCCTCGGTGATGTCGATGCCGACCGGGCACCAGGTCAGGCAGCGTCCGCAGCCCGTGCAGCCGGAGCTGTCGAACTGCTCGTGCCAGCTGCTCAGCTTGTGGGTGATCCACTGCCGGAAGCGGGCGCTCGGGCTCTTCCGCACCGCGCCGCCATGGATGTACGAGAACTCCTCGCTGAAGCAGGAGTCCCAGGAGCGCACGCGCTCGCTGACATCCCCCGCCAGGTCGCTGACCTCGGAGACGCTCGTGCAGAAGCAGGTCGGGCAGACCATCGTGCAGTTCGCGCAGCTCAGGCAGCGGGTCGCGACCTCGTCCCAGCGCGGGTGTCCGGGGTTGTTGCGCAGCAGCTCCGGGGTGTGGGCGGGCAGGCCGCGGGTCTGGCTCGCGGCGGTCGCCTCGAGCAGGGCGTCCCGCCGCGCGAGGTCCGCCGCGCTCGCGGCCCGCACCGGCAGGCTGCGGAGCAGCTCGGCGCCGCGGGCGCTGCCGACATCGACCACGAACACGTGGCGCTCCGCGTCGAGCAGCTCGGTCAGCGCGAGGTCGTAGCCCGGACCCGCCCGGGGGCCGGTGTCCTGGCTGGCGCAGAAGCAGGTCGAGACCGCGCGGCCACAGTGCACGGCGACGACGAAGCGGTCGCGGGCGCGGGCGGCGTAGTGGGCGTCGACGTAGGGGCCCTCGAGGAAGACCCGGTCCTGGATGCGCATCGCCGCGAGGCCGCAGCCCCGCACCCCGACCAGGGCGACCGGCCCCGGCGCCGGCTCGGCCGGCTCGACGGCGACGCCATCCGCGGTGCGGGTGGCGCGGAACAGGCGCAGCCGCGACGGGTGCAGGAAGCTCTTCGCCGAGTGGGGGCCGACCGTGTACGCGAAGCAGGCGCCGTCGTCCTCGTGCTCGAGGCGGTAACGTCCCGGCTCCTGCTGGTCGCGCACGCCGAGGGGCAGGTCGGCCGCGCGCTCGAGCGGGCCGAGCACGACCGCGCCCTCGGACAGACGCGGGCCGATCACCCGGTAGCCCGCGGCGCGCAGGCCCTGCAGCAGGCCGTCGAGGTCGGCGCGGGCGAGCAGGACGGGGGGGCCGTAGGTCATCCCTTCGCTCCTGTGGGAGTGTGCCGAGGGACGTGCAAAGCGCGGGCCGCGGGGGGATGGCCTGCGCCCGCACATGGGCCGCCAGGGTGTTACTGGGCGGTAACTCTTGGGCGCGATCAGGGGGGAGGAACGTGACGCTGTGCGACCGCCGGCTTCGTGCGTGTGCAGCCGGTGGGTCTTGACGCAGAGGCGGCCGTGGACCAGAGTGAAGCGGAGGCGTTCCCATGCTCTGCCTGCTGGTTGTCGAGGGCACCTTTCCGCTTGGCGCGCGGGGCCTCGCCCTTGCCCCTCCCGTAGGAGCTGATCTTGCGAGCTCGCTGCGTGTCTCGTTGCCGGCGGCCCCAGTGGTTCCCTCGAAGCGGAGCTCGACGCGCTGGTCGAGAGAGTCGCCGGGTGGACGGCCGGGCAGGCCGGGGACTGAGCCCACCTCGCAACGGTTGCAGGGAGCGACGAACGCTGCCCGCTTGCAGCGACCCCTCCCAGTTGCGACCCTGGACAGATCCCATCGCCGCGAGAACCCGCATGGACGAAGCCACGCTGCACGTGACCTGGTCGCGGGCGCTCGGGCACGACCCCCGCGCGACGGACCTGCGGCCGGAGCACACCTTCCGCGGCCGCCTCGGCCCCGCGCAGGCGAGCGACGACGCCCCGGTCGCGGTCGACGAGCTCGGCGCCTTCCGGCTGCTCGAGCGGGTGGGCCGGGGCGGCGTCGGCATCGTCTACCGCTCGCGGGACGTCGAGCTGCAGCGCGAGGTCGCGCTCAAGCTCCTGCGGCCGCGCGAGGGGGAGGAGGCGCCGGAGCCCGATGTGTTCGTCCACGAGGCGCGGATCACGGGGCTCCTCGAGCACCCGAACATCGTGCCGGTGCACTGCCTCGGGACGCGGGAAGAGAAGCCCTACTTCGCGATGAAGCTGGTGCGCGGGGAGAACTGGCGCGACCTCCTGGAGCGCTCTGGCGACGACCTCGACCGGCACCTCGAGATCCTGCTCCAGGTCTGCAACGCGGTCGCCTTCGCCCACAGCCGCGGCATCGTCCACAACGACCTCAAGCCATCCAACGTGATGGTCGGCGCCTTCGGGGAGGTGCTCGTCGTCGACTGGGGGCTCGCCTGCTGCTTCGAGGAGGAAGCGCGGCCGGGGCTGCGTCACAAGAGCGCCGTCCGCGAGCCCTGCGGGACGCCCCACTACATGCCCCCCGAGCTCGCCTGCGGAGACGGGGACGTGCTCGGGCCGTGGACCGACATCTACCTGCTCGGGGGGATCCTGTACCGGCTGCTGACCGGTCACGCACCCCACGCGCGGGGCTCCTTCTTCGCCTGCGTCTTCGGAGCGGCGGGCGGGCGCGCCGAGTCGCTGCCGGAAGACTGCCCGGAGGCCCTGCGCGCGCTGGTCGTCCAGACGCTCGAGCCCGACCGCCGCTGCCGCCTCGCCTCGGTCGAGGAGTTCCAGCAGGCGCTGCGCACCTTCCTCGCCCAGCGCGAGACCCGGACGCGCGCCCGCGAGCTCGTCGACGAGGCCGCCGCCAGCCTGGCCCGCGCCACGGCCTCCCCGGGCACGGGGCCGCGGGACTACGAGGACTTCTCCGAGGCGGTCAACGGCTTCCGCCAGGCCCGCCGGCTCTGGGAGCACGCCGCGGCGCGGGCCGGCGAGGAGGACGCGCGCCGGACCTGGGCGCGGGCAGCGCTCGCCTCGGGCGATATCGCGCTCGCCGCCGCGCAGGCCGACGCGCTCGACGACGGCGGGCTGCGCGCCGCGATCGATCGGGCGCGGCGCCAGGCGAGCCGCGAGCACAGGCAGCGGACGCGGCTCAAGCTCGGCGCGGGGGCGCTGCTGCTGCTGGTCCTGGCCGTCGCGGTCTACGCCTTCCTGACGGGGCGCGCGCGCGACCTCGAGGCCGAGCGCCGACGCGCGAGCGAGCGCGCGGCCTGGCAGGTGCGCCTCGCGACCGCGGGGGGGCTGTACGACCGCGCGCTCGATCAGCTGCGCCACGGGCGGCTGCGCCACGCGGGAGCCTGTCTGGTGCGCGCCCTCGAGCTCGTCCCGCCCGGCCCATCGCCGCCGGGGCTGGATGATGGCGGGGCGAGCGAGCCTGTCTGGGCCCTGTTGCGCCACGTGCGGGCGCGGCTGCACGTCGCGGACCGGCTCTGTGAGGGGCACGAGGGCGCCGTCCTCGACCTCGCCTTCGCGTCCGACGGGAAGACCCTGGTCAGCAGCGGCCGCGACAAGAGCATCCGCCTCTGGTCCGTCGCCGAGGGACGCGAGCTGCGCTCTCTCCTGCTCCCGCGCGAGGCCCGTCGCATCGAGATCGCGCCAGACGGGCTGCGGCTCTTCGTCGACGAGGGCGGCCTCTTCGGCAAGCCGCGTCTGGTCGCGCTCTCCGACGGGGCGGAGCTCCAGCGCCTCCCGCGCAGCTTCACCGAGCGCGTCACCCCGACCGGGCAGGCTGCCGAGGAGCCGCTCCCCGCCGCCTGGGGCACGAGCTTCGGCGCCGGGGGAATGCGGGTGGCGGCGAGCCGCTCGAGCGCGACGATCCGCATCTGGGATACCGCCGGCAGCACCGTCGCGACCTGCGAGGGCCACACGGGGGAGATCCTCGACCTGCAGCTCAGCCCGGATGAGGGCCGCCTCGTCAGCGTCGCGACCGATGCGACCCTGCGCCTGTGGGACAGCGCGACCGGCAGCGAGCTGTGGCGGCTCGACCTCGGCCGCTGCGCCTGGCGCGTCGCCTTCGACGACTTCGGGACCGGCCTTGCGGTCGCCTTCGGGGACGGCGAGATCGTGCTCTACGACCTGGTCGAGCGCACGCTGTGGGCGCGCTACGAGGGTCCCACCTCGCCGCGGCTGCTGTCCTTCGGAAGGAGCCTGATCGCCGCCTCCCGCGAGGAGCTCGTGCGGATCTCGGCCGACGGCGACCGCGACCGCCACGAGCTCGCGCTGACGGGGATGGATCCGCGCTGCGTCGCGCTCTCCGCCGATGGGAGCCGGGTCGCGGTCGGCTGCAGGTCCGGCCTCATCCGCCTGTTCGAGCTCGACAGCGGCGGCGGCCACGCCGTGCGCGGCGTCCCCCTCGGGGTCGAGGTCGCGTCGGCGGCGTTCGCGCGGGACGGGCGGGCCCTGCTCGTCGGAGGCGACGCCGGCCGGGTGCTCGAGGTCCGCCTGGACGGGTCGCCTCCGACGCTGCTCGGCGACCACGGGGCGGAGGTCGTCGGGACCGGCGTCTCCGCCGACGCGCGGCGTGGCGTCAGCATCGCCCGGAACGGCAGCCTGCACGTCTGGGACCTCGACGCGGACAGCGTCCACGCGGTCTGCTGGCCGGGCGCGGGGGACCAGCCGCTGCTGCGCGCCGACGGCCTGGTGTGGATGCACCCCTTCCGGGAGCTGCGCGGCACCCCGTGGGAGCGGTGGCGCGCCGTGGTCGAGGACACCGCCCGTGTGCGGCCCGAGCGCCCCTACCTGCAGCTGCTCGATCCACGGACCGGCGCGGTCGTCGCCCGGCACACGGCGTGGGGCCCGGTCGGTGTGCTCGGCAGCGATCCGGACGGCGCGCGGGCGCTCGGGATCAGCTTCAGCAACGTGTGGCTGCTCGACCTGCAGGACGGCAGCCGGGATCCCTGGAGCGGCGAGCTGAAGCCGTCCGCCGTCGTGTTCGACGGCGAGCGGCTGCTGATCGGCACCGCCGGCGGCGTGATCGCCTCCGTGCGCGCCGCGACCGGGGAGATCCTGCACCGCTACGGCAACCGCGGCTTCGCGGTCGAGCTCCTCGCGCTCGCGCCGGACCGGCGCAGCTTCGTCAGCCTCGACGCGGCGGGCCGGGCGACGCTGTGGGACACGCGCAGCGGGCGCGCGCTGACGGTGCTCGACCTGCGCGAGGCGCTGCCCGTCGCTTCCTCCGCCAGCGCCACGCCCCGCGCCGTCGCCTACGCCCCCGACAGCGCGAGGGTGTGGATCGTGCGGGCCGACGGGACGCTGTTCTGCTGGCAGGTCTTCGACCCCGTCGAGGAGCCCCCGGCCGACATCTCATCCCTGTACGACGAGCTCGGCTACCGCATGGTCTCCGACGGGGCCGGCCGCGGGCGCTTCGTCCCGCTGCGGGGGCCGTAGCCGCCCTCAGTGTGCGTCGTATGGCGGATCGGTAAGAGCCTTTGCAACGGGCCGACCTTGGAGGTGGTGCATCGAGTGGCGTCGATCTTCGCCGGTTGTTGCTTGTAGGGGAGGGGTTTACCCCCTCCCGCGGGAGGGGGTAAACCCCTCCCCTACATTGGGATATGCGATGTGTCCTAGGCCGGCGCCGGGCTGCAGTGTAACTAGCCTCAGGCTCCGCGCAGGGTCCGGATCGCCGCTCGCAGGCCGGTGATCGCGACCAGGCTGTGCCAGCCGCGGCTCCTGCGCGGGTCGTCGAAGGCGAGCACCGCCCCTTCGGCGCGGCCGGGGGAGCGGCAGAAGTAGGCGCCGTCGATGGTCAGCGCCACGCGCAGCAGGTCGCGGGCATGGGCGACGGCCTCCTCGCGGTACAGCAACCGCTCGGCGCCGGTCGCGCTGAGCAGCATCAGGGCGACCGCCTGGGCCGCGGGGGTCTCGGCTTCCGGCAGCGCGCCGTAGAGCTCGACGGCCAGCTGCTGGAAGCTGTCGGGCTCCGGGGCCGAGGTCGCGAGGAACTCGAGACAGGCGACCTCCCAGAAGCCGAGCGCCTCCTCGTCGATCGTGAAGCCGCGCAGGGCCTGCGAGAACAGGTCGGCGTCGCCGAGCCGCAGGGCGTGCTCCATCAGCGCCAGGCGCACGCAGGCGTCGAGGCCGAAGTCGTCCGGCAGGCCACCCGGCGGCGGCAGCAGCAAGCTGCCGTCGAGCTGGAGCCGGGCGCGCAGGCCCGCGACCAGCCGCGGGTCACAGGCGAAGCCGGCGCGCAGGCTGGCGAGCACGAACTGGGCGGTGGTGGCGAGGCCCGCGGCGTCCGCGCCCTGGCCCTCCGGATCGGCGGGCATCCACAGGGCGTCCCCGACCGCGAAGGCCTGCCCGGCGATCGCCTCGAGGCCGCGGAAGGCCGAGGCGCCGAACAGGTCCGCGGGGCCCGTCTCGGCCGCCGCCATCAGCCCGACCAGCGCGGCGGTTTCCTCGAGCAGCGCGCCCTTGGCGACCAGGATGCGGTCCTCGCCGAGCTCGTACACCGCCGGCACCCGTCCCGCCGGGTTCTGCAGCCGGACGAGGAACTTCCCGGCCCGGGACACCGCCGCCTCGAGCTCGAGCAGGGTCGGCGGGAAGACCCGCGGCAGGCCGCGCTCGAGCTCGCCCAGGTCGCCGGCTTCGGGGCCGTCGACCCAGCTCGCGGTGCGGATGCGGAACAGCTCGACCCCCGGCCGGCGCCAGAAGTTCGGCGCCCCGGCGATCTCTTCCCCGAGGCTGGCGAGCCTGCCTTCGAGGTCGCCGGGCCCGCGCATCAGCTCGTCGCCGGGCAGCCACCAGCCGAGCAGCTGGCCGTCGCGGTGCAGGAACAGCCCATCGCCGCCCTCGAGGGCCGGTCGGCTGGTGATGCGGCCGGCGGTGTCGACCCGGGCGTCGAGCAGGTCGAGGTTCCCCATCACCGCGTGCACCACGAGCTCGACGTCGATCTCCAGGCGCCGCCGGAAGCCGCTGAAGCGCTCGTGCTCGCGCAGCTTGTAGGCGGCGAGCAGGCTCGCCTCGAGCAGCGAGTTGCCGGCCGCCGAGGTCGTCAGCGGGGCCATCCCCGGAGCGTGCAGGCGTAGGAAGACCGGGTTGTCGAAGAAGTCGAGCAGGCCCTTGGGGACCAGGTGCTCGGGGGGCAGGGTGCCGGCGTCGGGCAGCGCCGGCGCGCGCAGCACGTCCCGCACGCCGGCGAGCAGGTAGCGGGCGGCGGGCCGCTCCACCGTCAGGGCGAGGGCGCGCAGGCGCTTGCGGGCCATGTCCAGCTCATCCTGGGGGCCGCCCTTCTTGACGTTGAGCTGGGCGTAGAAGTTCCACTGCTCCCGCGCCCGGAAGTCGCCGCCGGCCTCGAGGGTGCGAGCGAGCTCGAAGTTGACCGGCAGGCTGGACTCCTCGAGGCTGAGGGCGCTGGCGAGCACCTGCATCGACTCGGTGAAGCGGCCCTCCTGGCGGAGGATGATCCCGAGGTAGACGTAGGCTTCGACGTAGTTCGGCAGGCGGCGGATGCAGCGCCGGAACAGCTCCTCGGCGCGCTCGAGGTTGCCCTCGTTGTGCTCGAGGTTGGCGAGGCTGAACTGCAGGGCCCCGACGCCGGGGTTCTCCAGCACCAGCTGTTCGAGGATCGCCCGCGCCTCGCTGACTCGCTGCAGCCGGTACAGGGTGTCGGCGTACTTCGAGCCGATCCAGTAGTCGTCGGGCTTGTCCCCGAAGGCGAGGCCGAGCTCTTCGGCGGCCGCGTCGAGCTCGCCGGCGGCGAGCAGGTCGTTCGCCCGCTTGGTGTGCGGGTTCGGACCATCGTCGGTCGAGACGCAGCCGACCACCAGCACCAGCATCCACAGCTTCCCACGCATTCCGCTTCCTCCTGCCCTTCTGCGACGCGCGGAGCGGCCCAGGGGTTCAGCTCTTGTGCACCGTCAGCTGCGGGAAGGGGATCTCCCAGCCCATCTGGTTGGCCGCGTCGACGGCGAAGCGCTGCAGGTCGTCCTGGACCTGCTTGTGGAAGCGCTGGCCCGCGCCGTCGAAGATCACCTCGAGCTCGAGGTTGAGCGAGGAGCCCGCCGCCTCGCAGAAGTCGACCTCGACGCGGCGCAGGTGCTCGCCGTAGCGCTGGGCCCGCAGGGAGCCTTCGACCAGCTCCTGCAGCTTGCGCGGGATCGCGTCGGTCGCCTCGGCCTGGTGCTTGTAGTCGATGCCGAAGATACTGCGCAGCCGGAAGCCCGTCGAGAGGTTGAGCGGGCTCTGGTCGAGGTAGGCGCCGGTCGTGTAGGTCTTGCGGCTCGTGCCGACCTCGAGCACCACCGCCTCGTGGGACTGGCTGCGCACCGTGCCGAGGGTACCGTCGGCGAGGATCACATCGTCCCCCACCCGGCTCGGGAACCAGGCCTCGTCCGGGCTGTAGCGCCGCGACACCCGGCCGATCATGTCGCGCAGGGGCAGCCGCAGGGAGAAGTCGGGGAACGCGGGGTTCTCGAGCTTGACGGCGAGACCGAGGGTCTCGACCCGCCAGGGCACGCCCTCGTAGACCAGCCGCTCGCCCTCGCGCACGGCGCCGAGGTTGAGCAGCAGCCGGATCTGCTCCCAGGCCGGCGGCAACCAGCGCTGGGCGGTCCACAACAGCACGATCAGGGCGATGCTGAACAGGCTGAACAGGACCCAGTCGCCGAGCAGCGACAGCACGATCATGAAGGCCGCGAAGCCGCTGACGCTCGACAGCACGTAGAAGGACACGTTGAGCAGCCGCCCGTAGTGGGCGCGGCGTTTGGGCGTCAGCCGGCCGAGCAGGCCGGACGCCAGGCGGTACAACAGGCGCAGGGCGACGAAGGTGATCAGCGCGGCGAGGAGCGCCAGGGCGAGGTTGAGGCCGCGGGTGGTCACGAAGTTCTTGATCGAGTCCTGGGCGGTGGTCAGCACGTCGCTCTTCTGCTCGAGCTCGGCCTCGAGCTGGTGGCTGACGACGGCGAGGTTGTTGCCGAGGCGCGTGCGCTGGTCCTTCCAGGCCTTGTCCACGCGCCGCAGCTCGGCGACCAGCACCGAGTCGCTCGCCTTGCCGAGGAAGCGGGTCGTGCGGTCGCGGGCCCGGTCGACCTGGGTGATCAGCTCCTCGAGGCGCACGATCTCCAGCCGCAGGTCGTTGATCTGCCGGGAGCGCTTCGTCATCTCGTTGAACTCGGAGATCAGCGGCGACAGCAGGCGCTTGGCCTCCTGCTCGAGGGTCAGGCTCGGCAGCTCGTCGGTCTCGAGGGTGTTCGGGTCTAGACCGCTGGCGAGCAGCACGATCTGGCGCCCGACCTCATCGCGGCGCGCGAGCTGCGTGCTCAGCTGGGCGGTCAGGGCCGCCTGGGCGTCCTGGGCGGCGGTCTCGAGCTGCACGCGCAGGGTGTCGATGTCGGCGCGGATCTCCGAACGCTCGAGCAACAACTGCTCGAGCGCGAGCATCGCGCCGTCGTCGGAGAGCGGCGTCGGCACGCGGAGGCTGTCCTGGGCGAGCAGGGGGGCGGCGAGCAACAGACACAGGGCGGCGACGCGCATGGTGGGCTCCTTGGGGCGGGGCGGTGCATCCAGGATAGCCGCCCGCGCGGAGCCGGGCCAGCGCCGGGCTTTGCGTGCCGCGCCCTGGCCTGGTAGGCTGCGCGCTGTCGCAGACCGAGGGCTTCCGTATGGACTTCGCGCTCCGCGTGCTCGCCAACCTGGTCTTCCTGATCGCGGGCATCTGGTTCTTCTTCAAGGCCCGGCGCTGGGCCAAGGAGGTCCACGGCCTGCCGCTGAAATGGAGCCGCCGCTTCGCGCTCCTGTTCCTGTTCGCGCCGCTCCTGTCCCTGCTCGGCGGCTGGATCTTCAACCCGCCGATCAGCAGCGTGTTCGAGACCCTCGGGGCGGTCGCCGACTGGCTCGACGCCGCGATCGGGGCGCTGTCCGGCGAGACCGAGCGCTCCTTCGGCTTCTGGTGGGCCCTGTGCGTGCGCCCGCTGCTGGTCGCGGTCATCTACATGGCCGCGGGCTTCGCCGTCGGCTGGCCCCTCGACCTGCTCGCCCGGAAGAAGGCGAAGGAAGCCGCGGACGACGCGGACGACTCGCCCGCGCAAGGCTGATGGTGCCCCTGGTCGGGCTGCTCCACGGCTTCCTCGGCGAGGCCGCCGACTTCGGAGCCGTCGCCGCCGGCCTCGCCGAAGACGGCTGCGCCCTCTTCGCCCCCGACCTGTTCGCGGACGACGCGCTCTGCCCCGCCCAGGGCTTCGCCGCTTGGAGTGCCCGCTTCAACGCCGAGGCGGCCGCCCGCGGCCGGCCGACGCTGCTGATCGGCTACTCCCTCGGCGGGAGGTTGGCGCTGCACGCGCTCGCCGAGGCGTCGAGCCCCTGGGCGGCGGGGCTGGTGCTGTCGGCCCATCCGGGGCTGGAGGATGCGACGGAGCGGCGCGCCTGGGAGCGGCGCTGGGCGTCCCGTTTCCGCTCCGAGCCCTGGGAGAGCCTGCTGCCGGCCTGGAACGCCCTGCCGGTGTTCGCCGGCTCGCGTCCGCGGAGCCTCCCGTCGGAGGTCGCCGACGCCGGCTTCCGCGCCCGCCTCGCCGCCACCCTCGAGCGCTGCTCGCCGACCCGGCATCGGCTGGACTGGCGGCGCCTGCAGGGGCGCCTGACCTGGGCCTGCGGGGCGCGCGACGCGAAGTACCGCGCGCTCTATGCGGAGGATCCGCGGGTCGACGCGTGCGTCGAGCTTCCCGCCGGACACCGGCTGCTGGCGGACGCCCCCGCGGAGGTGCTCGCCCTCGCCCGGCGGTGTCTCTCCTCGGCTTCGCGATGTGCGGAGGAACATGGTACATCGAAAGCGGGGCGCGGGCGGGAAGGCACGGGATGAGCGAGAAGACCACGATCGGCGAGCTGATGTTCACGGTCTCCCGCGTGCTCTCCCCGGACAAGTGCGCGAAGCTGATCGCGGTCAGCGAGCGCGCGGGCTACGCCCCGGCGGAGCCGACCATCGTCACCTCCGCGAAGCGCTTCCCGGGCGTGCGTCGCTGCAGCTGGCTGCGCCGCAACCAGCTGCGCTGGGCGATGACCCTGTGGAGGAAGCTGTGGGAGCTGACGCCGGAGTACCGCGGCCTGCGCCCGGTGACCGTCGACGGCGGCTTCACCTTCCTGCGCTTCGCCCAGGGCGAGGCCTGCGGCTGGCACCAGGACCCGCAGATCGTGGGCGAAGGTGGGGAGAAGAGCTGGCTGACCCTGCGGCTGTTCCTCAACGACGATTACGACGGCGGCGCGACGAACTTCCTCGAGGCGACGGTCAAGCCCGAGACCGGCGCGGCGCTGCTCTACCCGCACGACCGGCCCCACGAGGACAAGGTGGTCGTGCGCGGCACCAAGTACGTGCTGCAGACCGCCGTGCTCTACGAAGATCCCGCCGGCACCACCGACGAGACGCTGCCGGTGCGCTGAGCGCAGGCCTCGAGGAAGTCGGCGGCGGCGCGCGCGACGACCTCCCAGCGCAGGGTCTCGTGTACCCATCGGCTGGTCTCCTCGAGCCCGGTGGGCGGCCCGGCGAGCAGGGCGCAGGCCGCGTCGGCCAGGGCCTCCGGGCGGAAGTCCGCGAAGTGCGCGCCCGGGCGCTTCCCGAAGGCGTCGACCATCGTGCGCAGGCGGGTGCACAGGAAGGGGACGCCGAGGGCGAGCAGCTCGACGGCCTTGGCGAGGAAGGCCGCGTGGCTGCCGGCGGAGGCCTCGTACGGGATCAGCCCGAGGTGGGCCTCGGCGAGCAGCGGCTCGAGCCGTCCGTAGGGGACGAAGCCGGTCGCCTCGAGGGAGGCCTCCGGATGCCGGCGACGCACGTCCGCGAGCATCCGCCGCAGGGGCCGGGTGCGCGGGCCGACGAAGCGGAAGCGCACCGCGGGGCGGCGGTCGAGGATCGCGCACAGGGTGTCCCGGGCGAGGCGCCCGAGGTGGTGCAGGTCGAAGGAGCCGTGCATCGCGATCAGCGGCGGACCCTCCGGGCGGCGCGGGGCGTAGGGGAAGCCCCCGGGGTCGAAGCCGTAGCGGATGGTCCGCACCTGGGCGGCAGGGAAGCCGCGCGCGACGAATTTCCCCGCCAGCTCCTCCGACACGCTGAGCACGCCGTCGACCCCGTAGCGCCGCGGCAGCGACAGCTCGAAGCCCATCAGCCAGCGCAGCAGCGGCCGCGGCACGCGCCAGGCCGGCCAGGCTTCCATGAAGCCGGACAGGTGGTCGAGGAAGTTCAGCACGACCGGCACGCCGAGCTCGCGGCGCAGGGCTCCGACCGCGAGGGCCGCGATCGAGTGCTGGCCGACGATCAGCGCGAAGGGCGTGCGCCGGTGCGCGCGGCGCAGGGCGCGGCGGACGACGAAGGGGAACAGGGCGTACTTCAGGTTGCGCAGGGCGGTGCGGCGGCCCATCGCGAAGGTGCGGAAGGGATGCAGGCGGACGGCGCCGAGCGCGCTGGGCAGGGGCGGCCCGGACGGCGCGAAGACGTGCACCTCGTGGCCGCGGCGCAGCAGCTCGCGCACGAGGTACAGAGCCTCCGCGGACCCGCCGCCGGAGGGCGGGTAGAAGGGCTCATGGGTCAGGAAGGCCAGCCGCATCGGTCTCGGGGTGCTGGGGGCTTGATCGCCGGTCCCTGGATTATCGCGCGGCGCCTTCCCCGCACAAGCCCCGTCGCTCATTCGAAGCGCGCGCGCAGCGCCGCGACACGGTCCGGGGCGGCGGCCTCGTACAGCCGCAGCAGGCGGGCGTAGGCCGGGTTCTTGCGCGGGTCCGGGTAGATCTCCAGCGAGGCGAGGTAGTGCCGCTCCGCCGCGGGGGCGCTTCCCTCCCGCTCCCGCAGGCGGCCGCGCAGGTAGGGCAGCATCGCCCGCACCGGGACCGGCGTGGTGCTGTCGAGCAGCGGCTCTACGCGGTCGAGCTCTGGCAGCAGCGCCTCGGGGCGGGACTGCTCGAGGAGGGTGTCGACGAACACCAGCGTCGCGACCGGCGTCCGGTTCGCCCGGTCGATCAGCGGCCGCAGCTCGTCCTCGCGGGTCGCGAGATAGACCGGCCCCGCCACGCGCATCAGCCGGTGGATCAGCGTCAGGCGATGGTCGATCGTCCAGGCATCGCGCAGGTTCTCGGTCTCGAGCACCTGGCTGAAGTACGCCCGCACGCTCGGCAGCAGCCCGACCTGGAGCTTCCCGCTCCTCTCCTGCGGGTCGATCTTGCGCAGCAGCCCGAGATCGAGCTCGGTGAAGGGATGCTGGAACTTCCATCCGGTGTAGTACACCTCCCGGTCGCTGCCTTCGATCGCGGCGACCAGCTCGGCGTCGGGATTCCGCCCGCTCTCCCGCGGGTTCCACACCGGCGCGATCGGCCCGCCGGCGAGGATCAGCCCGCGCGCGCTGACCAGCTCGAGGTCGGGGCGCACGCCCTCGACATGGTGCAGGTAGCCGAGCACGCACAGGTCGATGTCGCCGTTGATGATGACCAGGGCGCTGTCGGCCGGGATCGCGAGCACCGCGCGGCCGTAGTCTTCGCTCCAGGTCTCCGCCGAGCGGTCGTTGGCCCCCCATCCGGCGACCAGCAGCCACAGCCCGAGGACGATCGTCAGCCCCCGCACCGCCGGCTCGGCCAGCTCGTCGTAGCGGGTCCGCAGCCAGCGGACCAGGACGCCCAGCCCGACGCCGGCCGCGATGGCGAGCAGCAGGTAGCCGAGCATCGGGAACACCCGGATCACCGCCTGCCCGCGCGGGCCCCAGTAGATGCGGAAGAAGAAGAGCAAGAGGAAGCTGTTGCAGAAGCCCGCCGCTGCCAGACCGAGGGCGGTGGTCCGCTGGCGGCGCTTCCACAGCTCCCCCAGCCCCAGCGCGCCGAGCAGCAGGCCGACCGGGGTCAGCTGCACGGCGAGCTCGCGGAAGTAGAAGCCGAAGTACAGAGCGTAGTCGCCGAATTGCACGTTCGGCGTCGGGCGCTGGGCGCTGTAGATCTCCCGCGAGAGGAAGGACCACACCCGCGCCGGCGTGTCGAGCGGCCCGGAGAAGCTGACCGCCGGCCCGGCCAGCGAGCGCAGCACCATGTACCCCCAGGGCAGGAGCCCGAGCAGGAACATGCCGAGGAAGCGCGGCAGCGCCCGCAGCCCCGGCCGCCACACCGGCGCGAGCACCCCGAGCAGCGCCGGCGTCGCGACGCCGAGCAGCACCCAGTGGTTGCTGAACGCGAGGCCGTACACCAGCCCGAGCCAGCCCCACGGTCCGCGTCCCTCCCGCGCCCGCAGCTCGAGGGCGAGGACGAGGCAGACCAGGAACAGGCAGGCGTGCAGCGTGTAGACCTCCGCGATCACCGCCTGCGACCAGAACACCCGCGACAGCCCCGCCAGCATCGCCGCCGCGCAGCCGTACCAGAGGCTGCCGCTCAGGCCGCGCACGATCCATCCGACCAGGCCGCAGCAGAGGGCGCCGCAGACCACGCTGAGCAGCGCGACCCGCAGCGCGACGGTGCCGAAGGGGAGCAGGCTGAACATCTTGCCGAGCAGGGTGTAGAGCGGGAAGCCGGGCGGATGCGCGAGGCCGAGCCCGGCGCTGGCCATCACGAAGTTGCCCGCGTCCTCGAGGGTGATGCCGCGGGGCATCGAGGCCGCGTACAGGCCCACGAGGACGAGGACCACGACGCCGAGGGCGAGGCCGTCGCGGCGCAGGCGGGGCGGCTGCCACGCGGTGTCTTCCATCGCTCCTCCCCCGGAAGGGCGGGATGGTGCCAGATCGGGGGGCGCCGTGCAAGGCGGGTGGGGGTGCGCAAGGGGCGGGGCTCGATGACGATGAGCAATGGTCGACGGGGTCGGGACCGCGAGAGGCTGTCGGTCGCCGACGAGCGAGGGGGGCCCGTAGGTACTTCCGCGCAAGGACGTCGGCTGATGCCGAACGAGGGCCGGTGCCCCGGGGTCGCCGCCGCTCCGTCAGAACTGCATCTGGACGCCTGGATCCGGCGGGCGGTACTGGTCGTACACCCGCTGGACCAGGGCGCCCAGACGGGCACGCATCGCGCTGACGTCCATGCTCCGCAGGGCCTCGTAGATCGGCAAGTAGCGATCGCGCATCATGGCGAACCAGCGGGGCTTCAGGCTGTGCCGCACGCACACGGCGGGGACGAGCTGCGCGGCGAACGAGTGTTGGTGCTCCTGGATCTTGCGGTGGATCAGGTAGAACGGCCAGAGGCCGACGTAGCGGTAGATGAAGAGCGCCCGCGCGACCTCGTCCTTGTCGTTCCGGACCGCGGCCCAGCCGCTGCTCTCGCCTTCTCCACTCGCGAACAGGGGCTCGATGAGCAGCGCCGGAAGCTCGGCGTCCGTCGACACGACGATTCTCCCGTTGTACATCGCCGCCATGCCGCGCTCGTCCAGCATGAAGTGCAGGGACAGCTCCTGATCGGGGGCGTACAGCGTGTATCGGGTCCAGTCGTTGCCCTCGCCCTGCTTGTCGGTCGCCTTCTTAAGGCCCTTCTTGATCCCCTTCTTGAGCGCGTCCTTGCCGGGTCTGGCCCGGTTGAACTTGCCGCTCGGGCCCTTGCCGCCGAGATTGACGCTCGCGGAGGCGATGTCGCGCCAGATCTCGCCCGTCACGCGGTCGAGCACGCCCCGGGCGTTGAACTCGCTGATGCACCACTTCTCGAAGCTGTCCGGGTCCGTCGCGTTGCGGCGGCTGCGAGCGCGCTTGAGCATGTCCTCGGCCTGCAGGTGCCACACGCCCATGACGCGTTTCGTGAAACCCGCGACGTCGACCTCCTTGTCCCGGGAAAAGACGAAGAGGTGGCGCTTCCACGGGTACTCCGGCCACGCCTCCTTCTCGCGCAGCTCGACCTCGACCGGCTTGCCCTGCCAGGTGATCGTCGCCTGATCGCGGTCCGCGCGCGCCAGGGCGAGACGCTCGGGCGGCAGCGCACCGCCTTCCTCGAGCACGGCGCGCAGCGCCTCCCCCTCGTCGCCGATCGTGTCCGCGCCGCCGAGCTCGCGGTCGAGGTGGTGGCCGACCTCCTCGGCGAAGGTCAGGTCGAGCTCGTCGTCGGCGAGGCCCTCGTCGAGGAAGGCCGTGCCGCCGTCGATCGCCGCGTACGCGCCGTGGTGGCCGTGGAGCACGTCGCGCGGGACGAGCTCGGCCTTCGGCGGGAGCGGGAACTCCTCCTGACGGGCCTGTTCGAGGACTGCGTCGAGGGCCGCCGGCGACATCTTCGGACCGAAGATCAGCGCGAGGCTCCGGGCGAGCGCGTCGGGACTGGTCCGGGCGAGCGCCGCGACGCGCGCGCGGAACCGACGGCGCAACGCGGCGACACGCCCGTTCTTGACCTCGAAGCGGTAGGACTTGCCGGTGTGGATGGGGATGTTCTTGGAAGTTTCGGGCACGTGACGAGCTCCGGCGGGGGTTCTTCCCGTTGTACCTCTGGTCCCCCGCCGGCGCCAGGCGGCGCGGACACCGGCCCGGCGTGGCGGTGCGACGCAGCCCGCCCTGTCCAGGTCCCCCGACAGCTCCGACACGCCGGCGTCCCCGTTTCCGCCCGGAGGGCACGAAGCGCGGGCCGTTGCTCACGAGCGTTGCTTTGCGCAAGACCAGACACACAGAGCAGACTTCGGATTCCCCACCTGCGGCCCCCCTCAGGGCTGCAACACCGCCCGGTCGCGCCAGCCGCTCTGGGCGGGGTTGTCGAGGAAGAACGACAGGTCCAGCTTGTCGAAGTCCAGCACCGGTGCCGAGCAGGCGCTGAGCACCAGCTCGTAGACCTGCCCGGCGACCAGCCCCTCGTCGGCGAGGGCGGCCGGCTTCGCCGGGAGCTGCAGGAAGCGGGCATCGCCGTCGAGGTAGAGCGTCCACAGGCGTGTGCGGTGCGGGCCCTCGCGCGCTTCGAGGCGCACCTCGAAGAAGCCGGAGCTGCGCTGGATGCTGCTCGCGAAGTCGAGCCGCGGCCGCGTCGTGCCCTGCTCGAGCTGGTCGATATGGACGTAACCCCAGGGCAGCGCCAGATGGGGCAGGGGCGTGCCGGGCAGGTGCGGCTGGTAGAGGAAGGTCTCCTCGCCGCTCGCGCTGTCGCGGGTCTCCAGCTCGAGGCGGGCGTAGCCTCCCAGCCGTGTGAGCTCCTCGTAGACGCCCGGGTCGAGCTGCCGGAAACCGTCGATCAGGGAGCTGGGCAGGAAGGCCACGGGCGGGCTGAGCTCGAGCGCGAAGCAGCGGCCGCGCAGCACGGAGCGCGCCTGGCCGGTGTCGTGGCCGGCCGCGATCCCGCTGAGGCTGCCCAGGCCGCCGTCCGTGGCGGTTCCGACGGTCGCGAGCTGCAGGCGCAGACTGTCCGGCGGGCCGCTCGCAGAGGCCTTCCAGACCGCGGCCGCGGTGATCGTGCCGGTCTCACGACGGACCGCGAGCACGCTGCGCAGACGGGCGGGCACGACCTCCAGCTGCCCCCGTCCGCTGGCCGGGAGCGCGAGCTGGTCCAGGCTGCCGTCGTGGCCCAGGGCCCAGGCCTCGAGGTCCGGGGACGCGGGCTCGACGATGATGGGCAGGGGCACCCTGCCCGCGGTCGTGTCGACGGGCAGGAGGGCGAGCCGCACCTCGGTCGCGGAGGTGCGGATGCTGGCCAGGGAGTAGCCCGGGGCGCCCGCCGAGACGGTCCGCGGGCTCGGATCGCCGGCGACCCCTTCGAAGGTGACATCGCTGCCCGTTTGCTGGTGCTGGTCGCCGTCATCGATCCAGACCGTGGCCGGGAGCGGCTTGCGGGTGCAGGCATCCCGGACGATCACGCGCACCCGGCCGCTGCCGTGGGTGAGCAGCCCCTCCTCCGTCGACCACAGCGCCGACTTCCCGGAGTTGACCAGCGGCGGCCCCGACGGCGGCTTGTCCTCGTCCTCCAGGCCCTCGAGCAGCAGGTCGAGGAGCCAGGAATCGTCCTCGCACTCCTCCTCGTGCTCCGCGTCCTCGCAGTCGTCGCTGTCGTCCGAGCACGAGGCGAGGAGCCCACACAGGCCGAAGGCGATGAAGATCCACAAACGAGCTGGCATGAAACAGCCTCCCCAGAGGTCTGGCGCCCTCGTCCATCACGGCAGCCGCGCGGCCTGGCCGGCCGGCTGCCTCGACGAGGTGACGCGTGGTGGTGCCTTCCGACGCGGAAGGGGAAGCGCTTCCGCCGCCCGCTCGCACAAATCCTGTGCCCGTTTCTGGGGGCGGGGTGGAACCATCGCTGTCCCATGGTATTGCGACGCAACTTCGGAGCGCGATGGACCGTGCGGAAACGTCAATCCACGGCGCGACGATGCCGGAGCCGGCACGGCCGCGGGCCGGATCTCGATCCCGTGTGGGTTCCGCCGCGGCAGGACCCACTTTACCGACGCTCCCCCAGCGGGTAGACCGGAGGCGCACGTCCAGCGAAGGCTCCGGATGCTCTACCTCGACCACAACGCCACCACGCCCCTCGACCCCCGGGTGCTCGAGGCGATGCTGCCGTGGCTGACCGAGCGCTTTGCCAACCCCGCCAGCCCGCACGCCCCCGGCTGCGCCGCCCGGAGCGCGGTCGAGCGGGCGCGGGAGCAGGTCGCCGCGGTGCTCGGCGCCGACCCGCGGGAGATCGTGTTCACCAGCGGGGCGACCGAGGCGAACAACCTCGCGCTGCTCGGCATGGCGGAGTCGCCGACCCTGCGCGGCCGGACGATCGTCACCGTCGCGACCGAGCACCGGGCCGTGCTCGAGCCCTGCGAGCGGCTCGCGCGGCGCGGCTTCCGCATCGTCCGGCTCGGCGTCGACGCCGGCGGACACCTCGAGCTCGCCGCCCTCGAGGCGGCCCTCGACGGGGACACCGGCCTGGTCTCGGTGATGACCGCGAACAACGAGACCGGCGTCCTCCATCCCCTGCCCGCCATCGCCCGGCTGTGCGAGGCGCGCGGCATCCCGCTGCACACCGACGCGACCCAGTCCTTCGGCAAGGAGCCGCTGACCGTCAGCCCCGGCGTCGCCCTGCTGAGCGCGAGCGCACACAAGTTCCACGGCCCGAAGGGCGTCGGCTTCCTGTACGTACGCCGCAAGCCCCGGGTGCGCCTGCTCCCGCGGCAGATCGGCGGAGGTCACGAGCGCGGCCTGCGCGCCGGCACCCTGCCGGTGCCGCTGATCGTCGGCATGGGGACCGCCGCCGCGCTCTGCGACGCGGCGGAGCGGGAGCGGCTGCGCGCCCTGCGCGACCGGCTCGAGGCCGGGCTGCTCGCCCTCGGCGGGGTGGAGCGGAACGGCGCCGGGCCGCGCCTCGCGCACACCAGCAACCTCAGCTTCGCCGGCGTCGCCGCCACGCGGCTGATGGAGGCGATGCCCGAGCTCGCGGTCTCGACCGCGGCGGCCTGCACGAGCGCCGCCGCGCAGCCGAGCTACGTGCTCGGGGCGATGGGCTGCGACGACGAACGCATCCGCGGCAGCCTGCGCTTCTCGCTGGGGCGCGGCACCACGGCGGCCGAGATCGCGACCGCCGTCGAGGTCGTCACCCGGGCCGTGCGGGCCTGCCGCTCAGCGGGGATGGTGTAGCCGCGCCGTCAGCACCTTCCGGTGCAGCAGGGTCACGCCACCGGGGCTGCGTCCGAAGGGGCTCCCGGGGTAGCCGGCGACCGTGCCGGCCGGGACGTAGCTGTCCTCGTCGACCAGCACCCGCCGCAGCCGGCAGCGCCCCTCGATGACCGCCCCGGGCAGCGCGACGACCCGGTCGAGCTCGGCGTCCGGCGAGACGCTTGCCGCGGGCGAGATCGCGCAGCCCGGGAAGTCCGGATGGGCCCAGCGGGCGTCGACGCCGGGGTCGAAGCGGCCCGCGGCGATGTCCATGTGGGTGGCGTAGAAGGCGTCGACGGTGCCGACATCCCGCCAGTAGAGGTCGTCGGGGAAGCGCAGCGCCGCGACCCGCAGGCCCTGGCCGACCGCCGCGGGGATCAGCTCGTGGCCGAAGTCCTCGCCCTCGGTGCTCAGCAACAGGTGGGCGAGGGCCGCGAAGTCGAACACGTAGATGCCGGCCGAGACCAGGGCGGCCCCGTCGGTCGCACGCGGCTCGGCGGGCTTCTCCTCGAAGGACAGCACCGCGCCGCCGGCGACCTCGAGCACCCCGTAGCGCGATGCCTCAGCGACCGGCACGGTGACGCAGGCGATGGTCAGGGACGCGCGGTGGCGCGCGTGGTGCTCGAGCAGGGCGCGGTAGTCGTAGCGGTAGACGTGGTCGCCGGACAGGACGAGCACGCGGTCGGCCCCGAGGCCTCCCATCCAGGCGAGGTTCTTGCGGACGGCGTCGGCGGTGCCGCGGTACGGCCTGCCGGGCACGCTCGGCAGGGGCCACACCCGCATCGGCCCGTCCCCCCAGCACTGGCTGAGGTGGTGCTCGAGGGCGCGGCGGCGGTATTCGGTCAGGACGCCGACCTCGGTGATGCCCGAGGCCTGGCAGTTCAGCAGACTGTAGTCGACCAGGCGCAGGCCCGGTCCTCCGGACAGCGCGGGCTTGGCGTGGCGGAAGGTCAGCGGCGCGAGGCGCGTGCCCCGGCCGCCGGCGAGGACCACGGCGATGGTGTAGGGGGAATGCATACTTCTCTCCCCGTTGCAGGTACCTGACGCGGTGCAACAACGGGACCATCCGCAGGACGCGGGAAGAGGCGGGGCGGTCGTGGTCCTCCGTGACGCGCCAGCTACGCCCGGAGATCGCGACGGGCGCAGATGGTAACGGTCGACCCCGCGGGTCTGGCTTCGGGAAGGGAGGAGCGAGCGGAAGCTGGAGCGAAGGGCCCGCGGCCGGTAGGATACCGCTCATTCCCCACCGGAGGCCGACCGTGCTGCTGTTCATCCTCAGCGTCGTGTTCGCGCTCGTCATCTCGGGCGTGTGCTCCCTGCTCGAGGCGACGCTCTTGAGCATGACGCCGACCCAGATCGCCGAGCTCAACCAGAAGAACCCGCGGATCGGAGCGATCTGGTCGGACTTCAAGAAGAACATCGAGCGGCCGATCGCGGTGATCCTGATCATCAACACCGCCTCGCACACCATCGGCGCGACCCTGGCCGGTTCGAGCTTCGAGCAGGTGTCGAGCGATCCCTTCCACGCGACCCTGTTCGCGGTCGTCTTCACCTTCCTGATGCTGCAGCTGTCGGAGATCCTGCCGAAGACCATCGGCGTCCAGCAGAACACCCGCTTCGCGCCGCTGATCGCCTATCCCCTCGCCTTCCTGACCAAGGTGCTGACGCCGGTCAGCTGGTTCGTCCACCTCCTGAACAAGCCCTTCGAGCGCAAGATCCCGGACGACGGCCGCCCCCGCACCCTCGAGGACATCAAGGCCCTCGCCGGCTTCGCGCGCATGTCGAAGCTGATCGGCCCGACCCAGGAGAAGATCATCGCGAGCGCCTCCGAGCTCGCCGCGACCAAGGTCGAGGAGGTGATGATCCCGATCGCCGAGGTCACCTGGATCAGCACCGGCCACTCCCTCGAGGAGGCGGTCGCCGTCGCCCGCGCCAACCCGCACACGCGCTTCCCGGTGTGCGATGACGGCGACCTCGACAAGATCGTCGGCTACGTCAACTTCAAGGAGCTGGTCTTCCTGCAGCAGGACGCCGGCTCCGACGCCCTCGACGAGATCCTGCGGCCGCTGCAGTCGGTCGAGCCCGACTCGCCGGCCAACCGCCTGCTCAAGATCTTCGCGAGCGCCTACGTGCACATGGCGATCGTGATCAACGCCGAGGGCAAGAGCCTCGGCATCGTCACCCTCGAGGACATTATCGAGGAGCTGATCGGCGAGCTCGAGGACGAGTTCGACCAGCTCCCCCACAGCATGCACCGCCTGCGCAAGCAGCAGTGGCTGGTCGGGGGCGGCGTCCACATGAAGGACGTCGGCAGCCAGCTCGGCCTCGCCCTGCCCGAGGACGAGCAGACCCTGTCGGCCTGGCTGCTGGCCGAAGGCCTCGCGCCCCGCCTCGGCGCGAGCCTGCAGCGCGAGGGGGCAACCTTTACCGTGCGCCGGACCCGGCGCGGCAAGCTGTTCGACATCCGCGTGCGGGTGCCGGCGGAGGGGGAGAAGGCGGAGGCGGGGAAGAAGGCGAAGGAAGCAGAGAAGGCCGACTGAGGGCGCTCAGGCCGTGATGAACCACAGCCGGAGGCTCTCGACGTCGCCGTCGCGCATCGTGCGCTCGATCTTCCTTCCCTTTGTCCGGAACAGGTTGTGGAAGGTCTGGCTGCCCAGCTTGTCGTTGAACACCGCGTCCTGGTCGTAGACCGTGATGTCGACGCGCTTCGTGTCGTTCCACAGCTCGATGCGCGGGGGCTTGAAGCCGGCACAGTTGAAGGTCCCGTCCGAGGCCGGGGCGACGTTGGCGATCGTCGATGTGCGGTACGAGCGGTGGGCTCCCTCGTTGTTGTAGCACCGCACATACACGAAGGGATCCGGCCAGGTCTGGCGGGTCGTCAGGCCGCGGTCGTACTTCTTCGCGCGCAGCTTCAGGCCGCCGAACACGACGAAGCAGCGGTTGAAGGTCCCGATCTGGTTCAGCGCCCGCGCGTGCGGGTTGAGCAGGTGGGCCATGCCGTGCTTGCTGTAGCGCTTGATGTCGCGCTGCAGGGCGTTCGGTCCGGCCGTGACCTTCGCGATCCAGTCCGGCCCGACGAAGACATTGAGAGCGAGGTTCAGAGCCCCGACCCAGGGGTTGAGGTTGACCGCGGCGAGCACCGCGAGCTGGCACACGCAGTTGAGCATCGCCCCGTCGTCCTTCTTCTGCTGGGCGCGTCGCATCGCGAGGCCGATCGCGACGAGCTGGGCGGTGTTGCCGGCGGCCTTGACCCGCTTGAGCCACCGCTCCAGCCTGACCAGCTTGGCCGCCAGCTGTGGCAGGCTGTCGTTCGTGGTCCCCGGCAGCCCGCCGTTCTGGACGGCGACGGTGACGACCGCCCCCATGCCCTGCACCGTCTTGACCACCCGCATCACATCCGCCATGTCGCACCTCCCGGGCCGTGCCCGCAGTTCCTCGGTCTGCGAAAGCAAGCACCGTGCCTTTCGCCGGATCCTGCGGAGGAGGCCGGGGAGAGCTGCGGCGTGGGAAGCTCGACTGTCCGGGTTCCGTACAGGTGGGGTCAGGGCCAGGGTTCCAGCCGGAGCCCTTCCCCCTCCACACACACCCAGACCGGCGCCCGGCCGTCGTTGGCGTAGCCCCCGAAGGGCAGCGGTAGAAGCTCGGAGGGGTCGCGGAAGCCCTCCGCGAGCAGGCGCTCGCCGTGGGGGGTGAGGCGGTAGCGGTGCGCGCCCCGGTGCTCCCCCTCGTAGTGGCGCTCGAGGGCCGGGGGAGCGGCGCGGGTCCAGGCGGCGGAGCGGGCCTCGAGCATGAGGTCGCCGAACATGTCCATCATCGGGTACCAGCGGTCGGCGTCGATCTGGAGGCCGAGAAACCAGGGGCCCGGCCCGGCCCGGAAGGGAACGAGCAGGCTGTGGTCGAGCCGGGACAGGGCGAGCCCCCGGGCCGTGCGGCGTGGGAGCAAGGCCGCCAGCTCGGTCAGCCGCGGACGGAGCGGATCGGGATGCTCATCCGCGCACAGGGCGACCAACGGCGCCGGAGTGTCCGCCACGTAGGCGCGCCACAGGGCCGCGCCGCGGGCGAGGAGCGCGGCGCTGAGGGGCGTCCGCCGGAGCCACAGCCGCCACAGCGTGCTCGGATTGCACGAGCCGATCGTCATTCTGCTTCCGGCCCGCTCCTCGTCGAGGAAGGGGACGTCGATCCTTGCGGGATCGACCGATGCCCGGGCGAGCTCGTCGCACATCCTCCACAGGAACAGCTGCTCCGCCCATGCCGTCCCGGCCCACAGGCACAGGCGGCCCGCGGGCGGCTCGGCGAGGAGTCGTTGGCCGGGGCGATCGGCCCAGCGCGGGTCCTGCTCGGCCCAGAATCGGTTCCTCGTCTCCAGGTGCGCTTGAGGATCGGCGCGGCAGGGGCCGATGGTGCAGGGGTCACGCTCCGCGAGGATCGTCTGCGGAGTGATACCGAGCATGATCAGGCTGCCCCCTGCGCTGCCCCCGAGCACGAGGTGGGCGGTGTTTTCGAGGGCGGGTCTGTGCCGGTCGAAGACCGCCAGGGGCTGGCGGACGAACACCGCCTCGCGCGCGGTCTGGAGCGTCTTCTGAAACGTGCTCATCGGCAGCGGTTGGTCGCTCAGCAGCAGCGCGGGGCTCTTCCCGGGAGGGCAGCTCCATTGCGCCTCGGCAGCGAGGGAGCCGGCTCCGGGGAAGCTGCGGCGCCGGTGGCCGGAGACCCGCTCCCAGTCGAAGTCGTGGTAGATCTTGATCCGGCCGAGGGACGGCGCCGCGATGAAGCTCTGCAGCGGCCGGTTCCAGGCGGGCTCTTCCGCCGGCCCCGGAGCCCACTCCTCGAGCCGCGGCTCCGCCCCGTCCTCGCACACCACCCAGACGGGGGCCGTAGCGTCGGCCCGGTAGCCGCCGATGTCGAGCGGCGGAAGCTCCTCCGGGCCGTCGGCGCCCCGGTCGAGCAGGCGCAAACCGTGGGGGGTGAGGCGGTAGCGGTGTGTGCTCGGTTGGACGAAAGGGGGCAGGGAGGTGTCCGCGGCCAGCGCGAGCGTGGGGGGCTGGTGTTCGACGTGGTCGAGCAGCCGGTCCTGGACGTACGCCTTCGGCAGGGCCCCGTCCAGCCCCGCGCGCTCGACCGCCTGGATGACCGACGGGACGTCGGCCTCGTCCCGGGCGGCCTCGAGCAGCACCGTGTCGAGGCGGCTGAGACGCAGGCGGCCGGCGATCCTCCGCGGGAAGCGGGCGGCGTAGGCGGCGCGGTCTGCGCACAGGGGCGGCGGGAGCTCTTTGCGCAGCAGCACGAACAGCCTGCGCGGGTCGTCCCCGGCGTACGCCTCCCACAGCTCCGCTCCCTTCTCCCGGACCGGGGCCTCGAGCGGCAAGCGGCGCTGCCAGAGCGCGCGGAGCAGGTCTTTCACTGTGACCAGGCCAGAACCGGAGATGGGGCCTGCGTGCGGCGGAAGCCTCTGCGCACCCACGGCGAGCTCGACCCGCTCGTCGTCGGCAGGGCGCAGGCTGGCGAGCACCTCCCAGAGGATGATCTGGTCGGGCCAGGCGCGCGAGCTCCAGACACACAGGCGGAGGGTCGGAGGGATCTTCCGGAGCGTCGCGCGACCATCGCGTGCTCCTCGGCGTTCTGGCGGATGATCGGCCGTCCCTCGCGCAGATCTGCCCGGTCAGCAGCAACGCCGGCCGTCTGCCCTGCGGACACAGGTTCCGCGCCCGCCGCACGAGCGCCTTCGCCCCGGCGAAGACCGTGCGGCGGTGGCCGAACACCTCCTCCCGGTCGAAGTCGTGGTAGACGGTGATGCCGCCGAGGGACTTCGGGGCGGTGAAGCTCAGCAGCGGGCGGTTCCAGGGGAGGCTCACAGCGGCGCCACCCTCGCTTCATCCCCCTCCAAGCACACCCACACCGGCGCCCGGCCGTCGTTGGCGTAGCCGCCGAAGGGCAGGGGAAGATGCTCGGAGGGGTCGCGGAAGCCCTCCGCGAGCAGGCGCTCGCCGTGGGGGGTCAGGCGGAAGACGTTCCAATGGGACTCCTCGGCGTCGCCCTCCATCGACAGCGCGGGCTGCGGGGCCTGAGACCAGGCGACGATGCGATCGACCAGGAGGACGTCGCCGAAGTGGTCCATCAGCTCCATCCATGCCTCCTGGTTGCGCTGGACGACACAGAACGGCCGGCCGGGCCCCTCCCGGAACGGGCCGAGGAGCGCGCGGTCGAGCCGGCTCAGGCCGAGTCCCGTCGCGCTGCGACCCGGCAGCAGGGCGCCGAGCTCGTCGACCCGGGGGAAGAGGGGCGGAGGCTGCTCCTTCGCGCACAGGGCGGCCAGCCGGGCCGGGGTCGGGGCGACGAAGGCCCGCCACAGCGCGGCCCCGCGGGCGAGCACCTCCGCCTCCAGATGTGTGCGCAGCCGCCACAGGTTCCACAGCTGGCGGGGGCCGCAATGACGGATCGAGCCGCGGTCAGGAGCCAGGGCGGGCTCGTCGGGGACGACGGCGAGGTCGACCCCGGCCGGATCGGTGCCGAGGCGCTCGAGGCAGTCGAGGACCCTCCACAGGAAGAGCTGCTCGTCCCACGCCGGCCCGGTCCACACGCACAGCCGGCCCCGCTCCGTGAGGGCCCCGAGCGCCGCGACCATGCGTTCGCCGCTGCCGAGCCACTGCGGGCTCTCCGGGGCCCACTCCGCCCAGAGGCTCTCGCGCACGCGGCGGTGGGCGGCGGGGTCCTCGCGGCAGGGTCCGGTGGTGCACGGGTCCCAGTCGAAGTAGATCGTCGACCGGTCGGCGACGAGCTTCCCCAGCGCTCCGCTCGGAGAGCCCCCGAGCACGATCTGGAAGCTCCCCGTCACCCGCTCCCGCCGCGCGAACACCGCCTCCGGCTGGGCGACCAGCACCGCGGCGTCGGCGGTCTGGATCAGGCGGAAGAAGCGCTCGGCCAGCGGCTGGTCGGTCAGCAGCAGGGCCGGGGTCTTGCCCGCGGGGCAGGCCTCGCGGGCCTGGGCGGCGAGCTTCTTCGCGCCGGGGAAGAGCTTGCGGCGGTGGCCGAACAGCGCCTCCCAGTCGAAGTCGTGGTAGACCGTGATCCCGCCGAGGGACTTCGGGGCCGTGAAGCTCTGCAGCGGGCGTTTCCAGGGAGGACTCATAGCGGTGCCACCTGCACGGTTCCGTTCCCCTCCACGCACACCCAGACCGGCGTCCGGCCGTCGTTGGCGTAGCCGCCGAAGGGCAGGGGAAGATGCTCGGAGGGGTCGCGGAAGCCCTCGGCGAGCAGGCGCTCGCCGTGGGGGGTCAGGCGGTAGACATCCGCGCCGGAGCGCGCGCTCGGCCGGGAGCACTCGAGCGCCGGGGGAGCGGCGCGGCTCCAGCCGACGACCCGGTCCTGGAGCATCCTGTCGCCGAACGCCTGCAGCAACGCGTCCCACCCTCGCGCGCAGTCCTCGAGGCCGCGAAGCCAGCGCCCCGGCCCGTCCCGGAAGGGGGCGAGCAGGGTGTGGTCGAGCCGGGAGAGGGCGAGCCCCCGCGCGGTGCGGCGCGGGAGCAGGGACGCGAGCTCGGTCAGCCGCGGACGGAGCGGGTCGGGGTGCTCCTCCGCGCACAGGGCCGCGAAGGGCGCCGGAGTGTCCGCCACGAACGCGTGCCACAGGGCCGCCCCGCGGGCGAGCAGCTTGGCGGAGGTGGGCATCCGCTGGCGCCAGAGCTTTTGCAGCCGGTGCGGATCGCACATGCCGATGGTCCGCGGGCAGCCGTTCTCCAGCGCTTCGTCGAGGAAGACGACCTCGATCCGCGCGGGGGCGACCGCTTCCCTCACGAGCTTGTCGCACATCCGCCACAGGAACAGCTGTTCCCCCCAGTCCGTCCCGATCCACAGGCACAGCCGCCCCCCGGCTGCCTCGGCGACGCGCCGCCCGAAGACGCGACCGGCCCACGGCGAGGTTTCCGCAGGCCACGCGCGCGCCCTCACCCGGAGGTGAGCGCGAGGATCTGCGCGGCAGGGACCGTCGGTGCACGGGTCCCACGCCCTGAGGATCGCCTGCGGAGCGAGGCCCAGCATGAGCAGACTGCCCCCTGCGCTGTCCCCGAGCACGAAGTGGGCGGTCCCCTCGAGCGGAGGGCTGGGCGGAGCGAGAACGAGCTGCGGCCGCTCCCCGTCCTCGTCCACCGCCCAGATCGGGGGCGTGGCATCGGCCCGGTAGCCGCCGATGTCGATGGGCGGAATCTCCTCCGGCCCGCCGGCGCCCTGGTCGAGCAGGCGCCGCCCGTGCGGGGTCAGACGGTAGCGGTGGTGGACGGGCAGCTCGCTGCGCTCGACCAGCTCGAGCGCCGGCAGCGGCCCTTCGGTCCACGCGAGCAGGCGGAGTGACGGGACGTAGTCGCCGAGCCAGTCGAGCACCTGTACCCCGGCCCGGGCAGCGCGGTGCACGACGCCGATGGCGGGGCGCTCCCCCTCCAGTAACGCGCCGAGCAGGGCGCTGTCGAGCGGGCTGAGGCGCAGGCGGCCGGCGAGCACGCGCGGGAAGCGCAGCAGCCAGGCCGCGCGCTCGACATGCAGGAGGGGAGGAAGCTCCTGCTCGGCGAGCGCGAGGAAGCGGCGCGGATCGTCCCCCGCGTAGGCGCGCCAGAGCTCTGCGCCGCGTGCGTGGCAGCGGGCGGAGAGCGCCGCGCGTCGCTGCCAGACGGCCCGGTAGAGCGCCGGCGGAGTGATGGCAAGTCCTGAAGGCAGGACGATCTCGTATCGGCGACCGCAACCCTCCGGCAGGAAGGCGACGTCGACGCGCCCGCGATCCTCCGGGCGCAGGCAAGCCAGCGTCTGCCACAGGGGGAGCTGATCCGACCAGGCCGTCGAGCTCCACAGGCACAGGCGCGTGTCCCGGGCGCTGGCGGCGAGCGCAGAGCGCAGCGCAGCTCCGCCGCGCACCGCAGCCTCGTGGCTGGGCGGCCACCCCTCACGGGCCTTCCCGGCGCGGCGCCAATGTTCCAACCAGAAGGCGAGCCGGACGGCGTCGTGGTCCTCGGGCCCCACGCGGCAGGGGCCGTTCTGGCCCGAGTCGATCAGGAACAGGCTGCGCACCTCGCGCCCGAGCGCTTCCCGCAGGGCGCTAGCGGCCGAGAGCCCCGGCACGATGTGCAGCGCCGGCGGCGCCTCCGCCCAGGCCCGGGCGAAGACCTCGAGGGGCTGTCTGACCAGCACGCAGGCCTCGTCCGTCTCGAGCAGATGGGGTCCGGCGTGCAGCTGCGGCTCCCGGGTCAACAACAGCGCCGGAGCCTTACCGCGCGGGGCGTTCTCGCGCGCCTCGCGGACCATCGCCTTGGCCTGACGGAAGCGCCGCCGGCCGCTCCCGAACACTTCACGCCACGCGAAGTCGTGGTAGACGGTGATGCCGCCGAGGGACTGCGGGGCGGTGAAGCTCTGCAGCGGGCGGTTCCAGGGAATCCGCATCGCTCAGCCCTCGGGCATCAGCAGCATCGACTCGAGCAGGTTGCGGAAGAAGGCCTCGGAGCGCTCGCGCCCCTCGGGGGTGGTCGGCACCGGCTCGCCCACCCAGCCCGGCTTGACCCGGCAGGTCGCGTGCCAGATCGAGAAGCTGGTGGTCAGGAAGGTGATCCAGGCGCGGGCGTCGATCGGCCGGGTCAGGCCGCGCTCGCACATGCCGTGGAAGGAGTCCTCGAGCATCTGCGCGGCGCTGCCCTGCAGCTCCTCCTCGAGGCCGATGATGTCCGAGGAGTCCTCGAGGATCCGGTACAGCACCAGGCGCACGAAGGGCAGATGCTTCTCGACGTAGCTGTGCATCGAGGCGACCAGCGCGCGGATGTTCTCCCGCACCTCGTCGCGGGTGGTCAGGGCGTGCATCGAGCTGAGGAGCGGGCGGAACCAGGCGACGAAGGCCTCGTGGCCGGCGCGGTAGACCTCGGCGAACAAGGTCGGCTTGTCGCCGAAGTGGTACTTCAGGGTGGCGAGGTCGATGTCGGCGGCGCCGGCGATCTGGCGCAGCGAGGTCGCCTCGTAGCCGCTCGCCGAGAACATCGAGGTCGCCGCCTTGAGGATGCGGCTGCGGGTCGCGAGGCCGTCGGCCCGGGGGGTGCGGCCGCGGCGCTTGCTCACGACGCGCTCCGTTGCCGCCAGCGCAGCTCGAGCTCGTCGAGGGCGGCGGCGACCTGGGCGCGGGCCTCGAGCAGCAGGTCCCAGCCGGGATCCTCCTTGCGCAGCGCGTCGCCGAGGGGCAGGCGGAAGCGGGGGAAGCCGGCGATGCTCGCGTCGAAGGCCATGCGCCGGGGCTGAATGCCGGGGTGCGGGGGGTCGCGCTCGAGGCGCTGGAGGTGGGCGCTCAGGGCGGTCCACTCATGGTGGGCATCGTCGACCGCCGGGGTCAGGATGCCCTCGAGCTTCTGCCCGGCCGCGCGGGTCGCCGCGACGATCGGGATCAGCTCGCGCTGGACGCGGGCGTAGCTGGTGATGATGCCCTTGAGGTGATAGACCAGGCCGCGCAGGGCGATGCTGGCGGGCTCGGCCTCGGCCTCGGGCAGCCGCCGCTCCGCCAGGCGCTCGAGCACCGAGGCCTGGGAGCTGAGGACGACCTCGCCGTGGCGGATCTCGAAGCTCTGGCCGAGGACGCTGGTGCGCAGCTCGGCGACGCGCTCGCGGCCGGGGACGGCGAGGGGGTCCTTGACGATCGGCTGGGCGGGATCACTGACCATGCGCCAGGTGCCGTCGCGGTCGGGTCGCGCGACGTGTCCGCAGGTGTAGAAGACCGCGCGTCGATCCATGACCTTTCCATCCTCGCAAATTTCCAAGCTATCACAGCCAGCGGCCCCGGGCCAGCGCTATCCTCGGGGGCTCGCGCGGGGGGGCTGGCAGCTTGCGCCCCGAACTGCTATCACCGATGATGCCAGCACCGACCCTTCTGCTCGCGAGGCGCGCCGTGTCCGCACGAACTCCATCCTCCCCGCCGCCCGCCAACTGGGGCTCCGACCCCGCGGTCCCGCGACTTCCGCCGCCTTCCGGGATGGCCCGGCGGCGCACGGTGCGGCTGCCCGCGATCCAGAAGGACGGCAAGGAGAACAGCGGGAAGGCCCTGCCGCCCGCGGCGCCGCTCGCGCCGCGCGAGAAGACCAAGGAGCTGTCCGCCCTGCGCGGTCCGAAGGCCCGCCATCCCAAGGCGAAGACGGAGAGCGGCCGCTACAGCGCGAGCTACGACGCGAGCTTCCGGGCCCCGCGCCGACGCACCGTCCGCCAGCAGGTCGTGACCAACGAGCTGAAGCCGGACGCCGTGGTCGGCGGGGGGAACGCCCTCACTCCGGGCTTCGCCCGCCCGCGCTCGGCGCGCAACGGGCTGGAGCCCATCGGCGCGAAGACCGAGAAGAACCCGGCCATCCCGACCCGGCTGGTGCGTCCGGCGCGGTCGATCTCGATGCCGCGACCGACCCCCGCCGGCTCGCGCCGCATGCAGAAGCTCGCGCGCGAGGGGCGCCTGAAGCCGCCCGCGAACGCGACGACCATCATCCCCGAAGACGACGCCCCGCCGCTGTTCCTGCCGCCGGTGAGCTAGGCGGACGGGACTCCGCGATCGGCCAGGCTGACGATGTCCCGCCACGGAAGTCCCTGCCTGACTTCCGTCGGGATCGGGATCGTGATCGGAAAAGACCGCAAGAGAGCCGTCCAGGAAGCTGGACCTGCGATCCCGATTCCCCCAACCATTGCCGTGTCAGAAAGGCTGGCAGGGACGACGTTGTCCCCGCCCCTTCAGGACGACTCCGCGATCGGCCAGAATGACGATGGCCCGCCACGGAAGTCCCTGCCTGACTTCAGTCGGGATCGGGATCGGGATCGGAAACGACCGCAAGAACGCCGGTCCAGGAAGCTGGACCTGCGGCCCCGATTCCCCCACGACCCTGGTCAACCAACGCAGCCACGCCTACCCGAGCGTCTCCAGCTGCAGCTGGTCGTGCGACAGCCCCGCGCGGACGCGCTGCATCAGGTGGGCGAGGGGCTGGAAGCTCGGCGTGTCGTTGACGCCGGAGTACTCGCCCGGGACGTAGACCCGCTCCCAGTCTCCGCCGCTGCTGCCGAAGTTGCCGCGGATGCGGTAGACGGGCACGTCGAGGCTCTCGAAGGGGAAGCTCTGGCCGGAGAGCTGCGCGGTCTCGAGCTTGCCGGAGGTCTCGCCGAGCACCTTCTGTAGCCGGCGCGCGGCCTCCTGGGCGTGCTGGTGGACCTCGGCCAGGCCGTCGCGGCGCCAGGCCAGGGCGCGCTCGAGCATGCCCTGGGGGGGACGCGGCGGCTTCGGCGCGGCGTGCTCGCGCTGATGGGCGAGGAGGCTGGCGGCCTGCTGCTTGAGCTCGGCGATCGGCTCCTCGAGCTTCTCGATCGCCTCGCGGCAGGTCTTCTCGGCCTTCTCGACGGTCTCCTTCGCCTCGCGCTCGGCCTTCTCGATCGCCTCGTCGCGCGCCTTCTCGGCTTCCTTCCGCGCCTTCTTCGCGGCCTCGACGGCCTGCTCGGCCTGCTCGACGGCCTCCTTGTCCTTCGCCGCCTGGGCGTCGACCTCGCCGAGGGCCTCGAGCTCCTTGCGCAGGGTGCCGATCTTCTGCAGCGGCGAGCTCTTGCCGGGCTCGGCCTCGGCCGGGTTCGGCTCGGCCTTCAGGCGCTCGATCTCGGCCTCCTTGGCCTCCTTGGCGCTCTTCTTCGCGGCGCTCTTGCGGGCGGCGTCCTCGGCCGTCTCCAGCTCTTCCTTCGCCTTCTTCAGCCGCGTGTCCGTCCCGGTCGCGTCACAGGCCGCGGTCGCCTTCTCGCGGGCTTCCTTCTCCTCCGCGCGGGCTTTGCTCACCGTGTCGTCGCGGGTCTTCTCCAGCTTCTTCGTCGCCGGCTCGAGCTCGGCCTTGAGCGAGCGGATGCCGCTGCGCAGGGCCTGCTCCCAGTCCGCCTCGGCGGGGGCCGGCGCCTTCGGCAGCCCGTCGCTGGCGGGGGCACGGTTCTCGAGCACCTTGAGGTGCGACTCCAGGCTGGCGTGCACCGTGCCGACGGGGTCGATGTAGCGGCCTTCGAGGGTTTTCAGCGCCGAAGAGATCTGCTCCTTCTCCGCCGCGAAGGTCGAGATGCTGCCGAGGGCCTCGGGTGTGGCCGCGCCGCCCGGCTCGCCGAGGGCGGCACGTTCGGCGAGGGAGGCGACCTCGCTGAGCAGGCCCTGGTCGGCGATAAAGGCGTTGGCGACCTCGCGCACCTCGATCTTCTCGAGCTGGGCGCGCAGGCCGCCCATCGCACCGACCAGCGCGATCTCCGGGTCGGCGTCTGTCGGCAAGGCGTAGGGCTGCTGGGGAAGATCGTCCGGGAGCGTGAAGATCGAGACCCGCTGCTCGTTGTGCTCGGAGCAGGACAGGGGGTCGGCCAGGCCGCGCCCGGAGCCCCCGATCGGGTGGACGAAGAACCGCCAGCTGCCGCGCTCGACCGCCTCGACCGCCGGCGCGCCGATCTGCAGGCCGAGGTAGATGCAGCCGCCCCCGCCGCCGATGCAGAGGAGGCCGATGATCAGCCCGGTCAGCAGCGACACGTAGGGGGCAGAGGAGGCGGCGCTCTCCGCGACCGCCGCCGAGTCGGCGGGGACGGGCGCGGGGGCGGCGGTGGAGTCGGCGACGGCGAGGCTGTCGCCCGCCGGCGCGCCGCCGGCCGGAGAGGCCCCCGCGCCGCTGATGCCGAGGATGAGGAAGAGCAGACCGATCACGATCAGCGCGGCGCCCCCTCCGAGCCGCAGCATGCGCCGGAAGGAAGCCTCGCGGTGGGCGTCGCTCAGGGCGCAGGCCGTCAGCGCCCGGCGCTCGTCGGAGGCCTCGAGGTTGGCGGCCATCGTCGGAATCTTCGCCGCGTTCATGCGCTCTCCTCCTGTCCACCCGGCCGGGCCGGCTCCGCTGCCGGCGGCAGGGGCACCCGCAGGGCGGCCACGCCGGCCTCGCGGTAGGCGCGGTACAGCTCCGGGGTCAGGGCCCGCGAGGCCAGCCGGCCGGCGGCCTGGCCGTCCGGGACGACGGTGCCGTCGGCGGAGACGCGCAGCTCGACCTCGCGGCCGACGATGCCGCGCACGGCCAGGCAGCTCTCGATCGAGGTCTCGCCCTCGGAAGACAGCGACACGGTGCCCGCCGACACGATCTCGCGCACGGCGGCCCCCGGGTGCACGGTGACGTCGCCGCGGGCCTGCAGGATGCTGCCGATCTCCGCGTCCCTACGCACCTCGGCGTCGCCGTCGGTCAGCAGGGCGGACAGCTCGACCTCGCTCTCGACGTCGACCGCGCCGCGGCACTCGACCAGGTCGACGCGGCTGCCCTGCGGCAGCCGCAGCGGCTCGTCGCCGGTCAGCCGCAGGCTGCCGATACGCAGGGCCGACGAGGCCTGGAGCCGGGTGGCGACGGCGTCGCCGAGCTGGACGTCGGCCTCGAGCTCGAGGCCCGCGTTCGCTTTGACGTAGCCGATGCGGCTGCCGCGTCCGACCTTGACGGTCTCCGCCTCGACGCCGCCGACCCGCGAGCCGGGCGGGATGTGCACGCTGCCGCCGCAGCTGAGGACGCCGCTGACGGTGACCGCCCCCTCGAGCTCGACCGCGTCGGCCTGCACGTCGCCGTGGACGTCGGCGCCGCGCGCGAGCTCGACCTTGCGCGCCAGGAGCCCGCCGGTGCGGCCGTTGCTGCGGATCGCATCGGCGACGACGGTGCCCTCGACCGTGCCGTTCTGCACGTCGACCCGCTCGCTCGCCAGCACCGCGCCGGTCACGCAGGCGTTCGGCAGCACCTTGACCGCCCGGGCGCAGACGTCGCCGTTGACGCGGCCGCCGCTCTCGACCTCGATGCCGACCTCGTCGATGTGGTCGCCGTCATGGGGCAGGCAGGCGTCGACATCGGCCCGCACCTGGGTCCAGCGGATCCTCGCCGGCAGCTTCTTGCGCCCCCGCCCGGGAGGGCCGCCGGGCAACTTCGGCGGGCGTGGCGCCGCCGGCTTGGCCTCGCCCTTGCGTCCGGGCGGGCCGTCAGGCAGCTTCGGCGAATGCTCCTGCTTCGCCCCGGGAGGACCCGCCGGCAGCTTCGCCGGTCGCGCCTCGACGGCGTCGTCGGGAGGAAGCTTCGGCGCGCCTTTCCCTGGAGGACCCGCAGGGAGCTTCGCCGGTCGCGCCTCGGCGGCGTCGTCGGGAGGAAGCTTCGGCGCGCCTTTCCCCGGAGGACCCGCCGGCAGCTTCGCCGGTCGCGCCTCGGCGGCGTCTTCGGGAGGAAGCTTCGGCGCGCCCTTCCCCGGAGGACCATCCGGCAGCTTCTCCGGCCGCTCCTCCGCCTCCTCGCCAGGAGGACCCTGCGGCAGCCGGGCGGGCCGCTCGGCGTCCCCGGCCTTCGCCCCCGGGGGGCCGCTGGGAAGCTTGGCGGGGGGCTTCCGCTCCCGCTCGCCGGAGGTGTCCGCGCCTTCGCTCATCGTGATCCCTTCGTCTTCTGGCGGAGTCTCTGGCATGCACCGCTCGTGCCTCGCGGCGCACATCTGCGGCCGTTCGCCCAGCCTGCCTCGTGCCCCGGCTGCCTGGGACTCACAGGCATTCTCGATCCAGCCTCGGAGAGCTCCGCCGTGTGTTCCCCCGAAACGACGACACGGCGCGCGCGCGCCGGGCCATTGGGTTTCCTGGACCGGGACAGTGTACTAGGGTCCCCGCCGCTCCTGCAAGCCGGGCGGCGGAGTCGCTCAAGCCCCGCAGGAAGCCCTCACTCCGGGGGATCCTCGACGACGGGCTTCAGGTCTTCGCTGCTCTCGCTGCCGATCTCGTCGAGGCCGGGGATGTGCAGGATCGGCTCGAGGGGCGACTCCCCGAGCACCTGCGGCTTGCGCTCGAAGTTCGGGTCGGGGGTGCCGTCGACGGAGGTTCCGCAACTCCAGCAGGCGTCGAAGGTGTCCGCGACCGCCTCCCCGCAGCTCGGGCAGCGCCAGTGGTCGGGGGGCAGCGGCTTGTTCGCGGCCTTGAGCTCGGGCTCGGTCGCCGCGGTGCGCATCGCGAGGTCGCGTGGGGCGGCGGGCTCCGCCCCCGGCAGGGCGGCGCCCGCCCCGTGGATGCGCATCGGCTCGCCGCCCTCGACGCAGTTGTACCGCGCGAAGTCCGTGACCCCTTCGGCGCGCAGGAAGTCCTCGTCGATCAGCGCCTGGCCGGTGAAGTCCGAGGGCGTCTTCTGGCAGATCGCGACGACGCTGTCGGCGAGGATGTCCGCCTTGCGCCAGGAGGAGGGTCCGCCGAGCCCCCAGTTCTTCGTCGCCTGGCTCTCGATCAGGGTCGCCGGCCAGAGGGCGTTGCAGGCGACGTTCTGGTCCCGGACCTCGCCGGCCAGGCCGTGGGCGATCAGGGTCATGCCGAACTTGCTGATGAAGTAGGCGATCTTGCCGGGCGTGACCGCGACGTCGACCGGCGGGGACATGTTGATGATGTGCCCCCAGCCGTTCTCGATCAGGTGCGGCAGGCAGGCGCGCGAGAGCAGGAAGGCGGCGCGGGCGTTGACGTCCAGCACCAGGTCGAAGCGCTTGGCCGGCGTGTCGAGCATGTTCTCCCACCACAGCGCGCCCGCGTTGTTGAGGAGGATGTCCACGCGCCCGAAGGTCTCGACGGTGCGCGCGACGAGGTTGTCGATGTCCTCTTCCTTGCGCACGTCGGTCTTGACCGCGAGGGCGCGGCGGCCGAGGGCTTCGATCTCCTTCGCCACCGTGTGGATCGTGCCCGGCAGGCGGGGCTTCTCTTCGGTCGACTTGGCGGCGACCACGATGTCGCAGCCGGCCTGGGCGAGCGCGAGGGCGCACGCGCGGCCGACGCCGCGGCTGCTGCCCGTCACGATCGCGACGCGGTTCTTCAGGGATTCCATCGCATCTCCTCGGGAAGCATACTGAGCTCCGCGTAAGTTCTGTCCAAGATCGGCGGGCGGGGGTAAACCCCGCCCCTACATTGGTTTCGAGCAGTCGTTGGACAAACATGTAGGGGAGGGGTTCACCCCTCCCGTCGTCCTTCGAGAACTGACCTCCCCTCGCGGGACAGCACCTACGCTGAGGTCAGTAAGACTGCGATCATACCGCATCGGCGCGCGGCGAAGCAAAGCGGGCGGCGCCGCCCTCAGCCCTCCAGCAGCGCCTGCATCCCGGCGACCGCGCGCCTCCCCGCGTCCTGCAGGCCGGGCAGCAGCCGCTCGCGGAGCAGCCGCCCGAAGCGCTCGTCGCCCGCCGCCGTCCAGCCGCTCGCGCGCTCCGGCAGCACCGTGCCGCGGGGCAGGAGCCGCGCGTGCTCGCGGGCGGCGAGGGTGCGGAAGGCCTGGACGCGCTCGTCGACCTCTCCGGTCCGCCGCAGGGCACGTGTCGCCCGCTCGCGGTGGGCCCGGGCGGCGGCGACCAGGCCCGCGGCGGCGCGCACACGCAGGCCCGCGCACAGCGCCTCGAGGACCGCGGCGGGCCCGCCCTCCAGGCTCGGGAGGTAGCCCTCGTGCAGCTCCTCGAACAGGCCGCTGGCGGCGCTCGCGTAGGGGTAGGCGAAGGGCTCCTCGGGCGCGGCGGTCCCGTCTCCCTCCGGCGCGGGCAGACGCCACAGGGCGTCGAGCAGCGCCGCGCACAGCTCGTGGGGGCCGTGGGCCAGGGCGCGCCGCAGCCGCCAGCGCGCGGCCGGGCCGGCGCCGGCCCAGGGCGGAGGCTCC
>JAUIEM010000501.1 GCA_030428695.1 bacterium | reverse complement strand
TCCCGATGTCAAGGTCGCGAAGGGCGCCGCGCGCGTCCTGCTCGCCGGCGACCCCTGGGGCGAGGTCGTCCCCGACACCCTGCTGAAGCGTTTCGTCGACCTCAATCATGGGGCCCAGCGCTCGGTGGTCTACGACGATGGCGAGAGCTACCAGATGATGATGACCGCGGTGGGCAACTTCTGGGGTGGCCTCCTGCTGCGGCGCCGCGGCCTGCCTGATCTCAGCGGGCTGCGCAGCAGCGGGTCGGGGCAGAGCTACGACGACCTCGACGGTGCCCTGACCGGGCTGCTCGCCCAGGCGGCCGATGACCTGGCGGCCGCACGTGCCGTCCTCGAAGACTTCCGGGACGGCGGGCGCGCCTCGTCCAGCGTCGCCGCCAGCCATGTCGCCCGGCTGCTGCTCGAGGATCTCGCGGAGGGGCTGCAGGCCCACCACGCGCTGACCAGCCCGTTCTCGAATCTGCCGACCCTGCGGCCCCTGTTCCTCCACCAGCGCCCGGCCGCCGTCGTCGGTCTGAAGCTGTTGCCAGGGGGCCGGGCCGTGTGGGCGACGGCCGCGGGGGAGGTCGGCTGCGACGCGATTACCGGCACGAAGCCGTTTGCGGTGAGGACCGAGCGCTGGCCGACGGGGCAGGAGCTCGACACCTTCGACGCGCGTGTCACGTCGGACGAACGCCTGGAGATCGTCACCGCCCACGACAGCCAGACCCTGCTCTGGGAGCTGCGCGGCGACCAGCTCGCCCAGATCTCCTCGATCCCCCACGTCCATCCGGTCAGCCATCTGCGTTTCGTCGGCGAGGCCGGCCTCCTGCTCGCGGCCGAGCGCGCGGAGCTGGTCCTTTTGCGGGTCGCCAACGGCGGCCTCCGGCCCGTCGACCGCGAGACCCTGGACGGCAGGATCGAAGGCGTCAGCAGCTCGTCGAACCGCCTCCTGGTCGGCACCTCCCTCGCCCGGCTCTACAGCGGGCGGCTCATCCGCAACCGGCTGCGGGACATGACCCCGGTGGTGCGGGACGATGCCGGCATCGCGGCGGTTCTCGTGCACGAAGCGGGCGACCTCATCGCGGTCGCCTACAAGACCGGCGTGCTCTACGTCCACGACGGCGTGAGCGCGCAATCGCTCGCTCGCGGGAGCTCGTTCCGCATCGACGGGCACCGCGCGCCGATCCGCGCGCTCGCCGTCAACGAGACGGGCGACCTCCTGCTCAGTGCCGGGCAGGATCACGCGACCGTGCTGTGGGCGCGGACCGAAGACCTGGCCTGGCGCCCGATCGGCATCCTCGAGACCGACTCGAGCGTCCGCTGCATCGCCCTCAGCGCGGACGGCGGCCTGGTCCTGGTCGGCTGCGAGGACGGCACCCTCGGCTGGTACGGCACCCAGCATCTGTTGCGTTGACCGAACCCCGGAGATGGCGATGTCCCGACTGAACAAACTGCTCGGCGCGATCCAGGAAGCCTTCCGCAGCGATCCGACCGCCGCCCTTCCACTGCTCGAAGAGGCGATCGGGCTCGCCGCCCAGCCTCTGAAGGCGCAGCTCAAGCTGTGGAAGGTGCGCTGCCTGGTCCAGCTCGGGCGCGCGCCCGCCGGTCTCGCCGTCGCCGACGAGGTCATCGAGGACGGCGCCGCGCTGCCGCCCGAGCTCCACCTCGAGGCCCTGCACCTCAAGGCCGCGATCAGCCAGGAGTGTGGCAAGGGCGACGAGGCCCTACGCATCAGCGAGTCGGCGACCGCGGTCGCGCGTCGCTACGGGGAGCCGCTGCTGCGCGCCGACGCCCTGTGCCGCTACGGGGAGCTGCTCCGGAACAACGGCCAGGTCGAGAAGGCGCGCGGCATCTACGCGCTCGCGCTCGAGCAGGTGCCCGACGACGCGCGGGCCCTGCGCGTCGCCCTCTTGTCCAACCTCGGCAACGCCCTGCTCGCCCTCGGCCACGCCGAACGCGCCCTCGCCACCTTCGACCGCGCGATCGCCATCGCGGGCGACGCCGAGGGTGACGACGATGTGCGCCACGGCCCCGGCCTCGCCGGACGCGGCAACGCCCTGCAGGAGCTCGGCCGGCTCGAGGAAGCGCGCGGAGCCTATCTCGAGGCCCAGGAGGAGTTCCGCGCCCGCGGCGACCTCCAGACCGCCGCGGGCATCGGCCTGAACCTCGGCCATCTGCTCTCGCAGGAAGGGCACCTGCGCCAGGCCCGCGAGGTCTTCGAAGGCTGCCTGGACAGCTTCCGCGGGCCTTTCGCCGCCCAGCGCAAGGGCAGCGCGATGGGGGGCCTGGCCGAGCTCGCCTGCTGCTCGGGCAGCAACGAGGAGGCGAGCCGCTGGTACGAGCAGGCCCGGGCCGCCTACGCCTCGTGCGGCGACGCCCAGGGCGAGGCCTATGCCCGCCTCGGCATCGGCCACATGCAGCTGCGCCGCGCCGAGCGCGAGGCGGCCCGCGCGACGCTGCTCGGCTTGCAGCAGGACTTCGCGGCGATGGACCATCCGCCGGGGCACGTCGCGACCTGCGAGCTGCTCGGCGAGCTCGAGCGCGACCGCGAGGACTACGACGCGGCCCGCGCCTGGTTCGAGGACGGCATCGCCGCCGCCCGCGAGCTCGCCGATCCCCACCACCTCGCCTCGCTGCTGTGTGGGGTCGCCGACGTCGAGCTGCGGCGCGGCGGCGAGGGCAGCGATGAGCGCGCCCGGACGTTCCTCGAGGAGGCGCGCGGCCTGCTCGGCGACACGGTGATCGAGCAGCTCCGCGCCCACCTCGAGATCCTCGAAGGCCGCGCCGAGCTCTCCCGCGCCCCCGACAAGGCCCTGACCCTGCTCGCCGAGCTCGGCCCACGGCTGGAGACCTGCGGCAACGACTACCTGTGGCTCGACTGGGCGGAGGTCGAGAGCCTCGCGCTGATCGCCTGCGGCCAGGCGGAAGAGGGACACGCCCTCGCCGCGCGTGCGCGCGACCGCGCCGAGGCGCTCGGCTGGCGCAGCCGCGCCGGTTGGCTCGCCAAGGTCGTCGACCGCGCGGGCTGAGCGGGGAGCCGCTCTCCGGGCGCCCGGCACGGGAGCAGGTGCTACGTGTCGTCTTCCGCGAGCACGACCAGCGAGTCGCCCGGCCGTAAGGTGTAGCGCCTCGTCTTCGGCGGGTTGAGCTCGACTCCCCAGTTGCGGCGTGGGTCGCTCTCCGCATCCTGCAGCTTGACCCCGAGGCAGATCTCGTCGCGCTTCTGCACGAGCCCGAGCAGGTCGGCGAAGCTGACCTCGGTCGGCAGCTCGCCGAGATACAGGGCGACCGGCTTGAGGTAGATCTCCGACCCCGCCTCGCGGAACAGGTTGCCGTACACCCGCTGGATCTCCGGCTCCTCGCTGTACTGCGCGATGATCATCGAGACGAAGCGGTTCGAGATGATGAAGTCGTTGACGCCGGCCTTGCTGACCAGCTCCTTGTTCCCCGAGTCGAGCACCTCGGTGATCAGCTTGGTGTAGCGGTTCGTCTGCTCGTGCTGCTCGAACATCGTGCGCAGGAGGAGCAGGATCAGGATCGTGTCGGTGTCGGTCTTCTCCGGGTCCGAGGCGACGCCGTCCTGGGACAGGATGATGATGTTGTTGAAGGTGAAGGGCTCGAGCGCGACCAGCGTGTCGACCTCGAGCGGATCGTCGACTTGCAGGCTCAGCTCGACCCGGGTCAGCTCCTGCTGCAAGGCCTCGATCTCCGCGCGGATGCTCGTCGTCGCGCGGCGCAGCACGACGCGGATCGAGGAGCCCTCGAGCACGTAGTCCTCGTACTCCCGGATGATCGTCGGCGCCTTCTGGTTCCAGCCGAGGATCAGGTTGCGCTCGACCACCGGCTGCAGGCGCCCGCCGTGCAGCGTCAGCGGTCGCGGCGTCGCCAGCGGGGACGGATGGTAGCGCAGGCTGGAGTTGTCGCGCGCCATCAGCACCAGCCGCTCGCCCGCGACGACGGGGAGGTCGGGCGGCGGGTTGATGATCAGCCCGAGGTCGCCCTTGACCACGCCGATGGGGATGCCGTCGTCGAAGTGCAGCTGGAAGGTGCCGAACGGCTGCTCGGGCCAGTCGCCGCGGTGGAAGTAGAGCTCGCAGCCGTCGAAGGAGAACAGCTCGTTGTAGACGACCGACAGCCCGCTCGAGCGCGAGGTCTGCACGAGGATCTTGGCGAGGATGTCGTCGCTGTCGAAGGTCGTGATCTCCTCGGGGGCGAGCTGCTTGACCAGGTGCCGCTTGCGCTCGGTGTACAGCTCGGCGACCACCCGGTAGCGCTTGCCCGCGGGGCGCGCGGCGAGCAGCGCGAGCACCGTCTTGACCACCCGCGTGTCGCTGGCGAGCTTGCGCCCGGCGGTGGCGTGGTCGCCGCAGTCGGCGAGCACGATCACCGAGGCCGCCTCGCCGGAAGCGACCTTGGCGAGGTTGACGAGGGAAGAGGTCGCGCCGCGGCGGGTGACGACCCGGGTGCCGCGGCGCTGGGTGTCCTTGAGGTGGTTGTCGAGGAAGTCGTCCATCTCCTCCTTGTCGCGGTCGGCGAGGACGACGATCGCCCCGCCGGGCTCGCTCTCCTTCGCGATCACCAGGGCGCGCACGATCTCGAGCAGCCGGTCGTTCCAGCCGAGGACCAGGGTGTGGCCGCGCTCGATGACCGCGGAGTGGCCCTTGCGCAGGGTCGCGAGCTTGCGCGACAGCGCGGTGGTGATGAAGGCGATCAGCATCGAGAAGATCACGACGCCGGTCAGACCAGCCGCCATCGCGACGATCTTGAAGGCGAAGGCCGAGCGGTTGTCGACCTTCATGTTGCTCGGGGCGGTCAGCTGCAGAAAGGTGTACCACACATTGCGGACGGTGTCGGGATCCTCGCTGCCGGTCGGCTGGACCGAGGCGAGCAGGAGGCGCAGGCAGCCGAGCACCAGCCAGGCGCTGATGAACAGCACGAGCAGACTGATGAACACCGAGCTGCCGCCCTTCGACATGAAGCTGTCGAAGCGGTAGCGCAGCCGATCCTTCCACGTGTAGCGCGGCAGGCCACGCAGCCGGCCCGTAGAGCCGGCGCCGAACAGGCCGGGGCTCGGTCCGGTTCCTTCGGAGCTGGGCTGGAAGCGGCGCGGACCGGGGGCGGGCATCGCTGACCGTGGCAGTGGCGCGGGGCCGGGGGCGAGGATACAGGATACACAAGGGCCGGCGCGAGCGAAACGTCGAGCTGTAGAGGCGACCGCGCGCTTGTGGTACCATGGACCGATCCGAACCGACATGTGAAGGCCCGTCCGGCCTGAGGACGACCAAGGAAGGGAAGCGTCTTGGCAAGCCCCGACGTCGAGAAGTACCTCAAGGGACTGCACTCCGAGAACTGGAAGACCCGCGCGCGCGCCGCGTCCTCTCTCGGCAAGCTCGGGGAGGCCGCCGTCGACGCGGTGCCCGCGCTCCTGCAGTATCTGAACGACGAGCACTTCCAGGTCCGGATGCGGGTCAGCCGCGCCCTGCACAAGATCTTCCCCGACCACGCCAAGGCCCTGCACTACTTCAGCTACAAGCTCGGCAGCGAGAACCCGATCACCCGCGCCCAGGCCGTGCTCGCCCTCGGCCACTTCCACGAAGCGGGCCACCGGGTGATGAACGACCTGTACAAGCTCCTGCAGGACCCCGAGGAGATCGTGCGCGAGGCGGCCGTCGACAGCCTCGCCCACCTCGGCCCGGGGGAGCAGATCCTCGACGGCTACGAGGAGACCGTGCGCAGGGAGCTCAGCCACGGCCACAGCCCCGAGGAGATCCTCGGCACGCTGACCGCCGACGGGGTGCAGCCCGCCCACGCGGCCGCGCTGTACTACCGGGTCAAGCGCGACCTGCGCATGATCGAGAACGCCGAGCAGGTCGCCCGCCGCCAGAACACCGCCGCGGCCCTGAGCCGGGGCAGCTCGAAGACG
>JAUIEM010000500.1 GCA_030428695.1 bacterium | reverse complement strand
TGTGTAGCCTGCAGCCCTTGACCCTCGCTCCTCGTTCCTCGGAGCGTGGGTCGGCGGGAACGTGTGCCCAGGCCTGGCGACAATCGGAACGAGCAGTCGCGTCAGCGGCTGGACGCGGGGGTGCTGCAGGTCATCCGTCACCCCGCCCCCCACAGCTCCAGCGCCTCCACCAGCATGCCGGCCCCCCAGCTGAAGGGCCGCTCGGCGCGGTAGAAGCGTGTCTCAAAGGCCGGCCAGGGGGCGTGGGCGCCGTAGAGCTCGACGACCGCGCCGTCCCGTTCGACCAGGGCGTCGAGGTGGTCGAGGATGCGCTCCGCCTCGTCGCGCTCGCCGACCTTGCAGGCGACCGTCGCGGCGAGGGCGCACAGCCACGACCAGACCAGCTCGTCGTGGTAGTGGCGCAACCCGACCAGGCGGGTCGTCCAGCTGATCTCCGCGGCCGGCCAGTCCGGCCAGCTCGCCCGCGGCAGCCCGCGCTGGCCCCAGACCGGGTGGGCGCAGAGAGAGGCGAAGAGCGCGCGGCCGGCGGCGGAGTCCGGGGCGATCCAGCCGAGGGCGAGGGCGAGCAGGGGGCCGTCGACGGAGATCTCCGGGCGCCCCTCCAGCGAGCGAAACAGGCCGCTCTCCGGGTCGCGGAAGCGCCGCTCGAGCAGCGCGCGTTCTGCTTCCACCGCCTCCCCTGCCGTCCCCAGGCGCTGCCGCGCGCGGTGCACGAGCAGGTTGGTGTAGAAGCTCGCCCCGACGCGCCGCACGCTGTCCTGCCAGTCGGAGAAGGCCGGTTGCTGGATCAGGCCACCGCGGCGGAAGCGCTCGTAGAAGCCGAGCAGCTGCCGCAGGGCGGGCCGCCAGCGCTCCAGCCAGCGCCGCTCTCCGGTCGCCTCCGCCCAGTCGAGGGCGAGCAGCACGACCAGGGCGTTGGAGTCGATCGCGAGCGTGCCATGCTCGCCGTGGAACTCCGGGTGCAGGCGCGACAGCGGCGGATACACACCCGCCCCGGCGAGCACCACCCGCAGCGGCGGCGGCAGGGAGTCGAGGCCGCGGGCGACCAGCCCGTCGCCGCGCCGACGCCGGAGCAGCGCCTCGAGCTGGGCGCGGACCGCGTCGAACTGGCCGAGGGCGAGCAGGCCGCGGGCGGCGAAGCAGAAGTCGCGGGTCCACAGGGTGCGGAACTGGTGGCCGCCGGCGCGCAGGAAGGGGCCCTGGCGATGGGCGATGAGGTTCGCCTCGAGGCTGGCGCGGGCGCGGCGGCGGAGGGCGCTGAAGCTGCGCTTCTCCCCGAACGGACTGTCCGCCGGGGCCGCCTCCCCGCCTGGCGCGTCGCTGGCCACGCCAGGCGCTGCCAGGGAACCAATCCTCGTTTTCGCTGGCCCTCGTCGCCGCTGGCTGCGTCGCTCGTCGCCCGAATACAGCCCGTATGCGAGCTCCTCGCTCCTTGCCATCGACGACGATCCCTCACCGAAAACAAGGATTTGTTCCCCGACGGCGCCTTACTTGCGCGAGCGCCGCAGCTGGTTGCGGATCCCGCGCAGCACCTCGAACATCTCGTAGCCGTCGCGATAGCGGTCGGCGGGGTGCGTCGCCAGCGCGGTCGCGATCATCTGGCAGGTCGCGTGGGAGACGTCGGGGCGGACCTCTTCGACCGGGATGTAGGTGCCGTCCATCGTGCTCGCGACGATGTCCGCGGGGGTCTCGCCCTCGAACGGCTGGCGCGCGGTCAGGAGCTGGTACATCGTCGCCGCGAGGCCGAACACGTCGGTGGCGGGCACGACGTCCTTGGCGTCGTCGACCTGCTCGGGCGGCATGAAGCCGAGGGTGCCGAAGCTGACGCCGGTCGTGGTCAGGCCGAGCTGCGGCTCCTTGGCGAGGCCGAGGTCGATCAGCTTGGCGGCGAGCACGTCCGGGCGGTTCCCCGCGGTCTTCGGGATCATGATGTTCGCCGGCTTGACGTCGCGGTGGATCACGTTGTGGCGGTGCAGGTCGCCGAGGCCGCGGGCGCAGGCCTCGCCGATGCACAGGCAGAGGTTCTCGGTCAGGCCCTTGTAGCCCTTCTGCACGATCTTGGCGAGGATGGAGTGGGCCGTCCAGCCATCGATGAACTCCATCACGAGGAAGTGCAGGCCTTTGTCCTCATTGACCTCGTACACCCGCACCAGGTGCGGGCTGTCGATCTTCGCGCAGAGCAGCGCCTCGTTGACGAAGCGGTCGACGACGGAGGCTTCCTGCTCCATGCCGCGCTTCGACAGGACCTTGACCGCGACCTCGGTGTGCATCTTGTTGTGGTAGCCGAGGTAGACGTCGGCGAAGCCGCCGGTCGCGAGCTTCTCGTGCAGGGTGACGTTGCCGAGGGTGTAGCCTTCGTCGCGCGGCGCCTCTTCGGGCGGCAGCTCGGTGGTGTCGACGGCAGAGTGGGAGGAGTGCCGCGTGCTCGGCCCGGGATCGACGACGATGGTCGGGATCACGTCCTCGGTGATGCGGGCGAAGGCGTCGGCGATGCGCTCGGGCGCGACCTTCGGCGACTTCCAGCACTTCTCGAGCAGCTCCCGCAGCTCGCGGTACCAGCGGCTGTCCGTGTCCTCGACCAGCCGCTTCTGCTCGGCGACGTCGAGCACGTCCGGGGCGAGCCCGCTGCCGTCGGCGTTCGCGAGCGGCTCGGGCAGCTCGCCGTAGATCAGGTACAGGAGCAGCACGAGCAGCGCCCGCTGATCGGCCCGCGGGGAGCTCTCGCCGGAGTCGAACAGGTAGCAGCGCGCGTCCTCCTGCACCGACCGGCCCAGCGCCCACGAGGGGACGTCGAGCCGGGCGCGGAAGACGCCTCCCTCGAGCTTGACCAGCACCCGCTCGGGGCACAGGTCGTCGAAGGTGAAGCCGAGGTCGTGGTAGAAGGCGAGCCCCTCGGCGATGTCCGAGAACAGCGCGATCAGCTGGTTCAGCCCGATGTTGTTCCGGCTACCCCGCCAGGTCGCCAGCGACTGCACGGACCAGTAGCTCGAGACCAGCGCCGACAGCGAGCGCCCCTCCCAGGTCGCCCGCAGCTCGCGGCCGAGGACCACGACCCTCTCGCAGCGGGCATCCTGCGTGCCCTCGAGATGGGGAAGCAGCTCGCGCGCCTCCTCGAGGCCGACGCCGGGCAGGTGCAGGCCGTACACCGAAGCGCTGACGACCTCGTTGCGGGCGGTGCGCGCCAGCCAGCTGCCTTCGGCCCCGTCGGTCAGGCTGACCTCGCGCAGCCCGGGGAAGGGCCAGCCGGTGGTCAGCCGCTCGTAGTCCGGCTCGAGGGCGGACAGCGCGCGGCGCGCGTCGAAGGTCGCCGCGAACGCGTCACCGCAGAGCTGCTCGAGCTCGTCGTTGCCCTGACAGGACAGCCGCTCGGAGCCGTCGGGCCGGCGCTCGTGCCCCCACCCCGGGTGGCTGCGCCGCAGGTACTCGTGCAGCGTCTGCAGCGGCAAGCTGCCGAGGGGGTCGCTCTCCACGGTCCAGCGGCCCTGCTGATGGCAGGCGAGGAAGGCGAAGCGCCCGTCGCGGCTCGCGCGGGCCTCGCAGCGCAGCCAGTGGCGCGGGAGCTGGCTGCGCGGCTCGCGCAGCAGCATGCCGCAGCGCCCGTCGGGCAGCACCCACAGCCGGCCGCGCTCGAGGTCGTCGCGGAAGGCGGCGCGGTCGCGCGCGAGGAAGGCGCGCTCGGGGAGGAAGCCCGGGCCGTCGAACAGGGCGGTGGTGTGGGGTGTGCTGCCGGCGCGGGCGGCCTTGACGATCACCCGCTCGACCGCGAACCAGCGGGTCAGGAAGGCGTTGGCGGCCTCGCGGCTCTGGCGCTCGGGGTCGTCGCGCCAGGCCAGGGCCCGGATCGCGAGGAAGATGCCCTGCAGCGAGCGCACCAGGCTCAGGCTCGGAAAGCACAGCCCGTGGCGGGCGTTCGCGGCGTACTCGGCGAAGCTGCGCAGCTCTTCGGGGGCGAGCTTCTTCGCCGACCACAGGCGCAGCATCGCCGCGCCGAGCATGTCGTCGAGGTTCGGCCGGTGCTCGCTGAGGGGGATGATGATCCGCTGTGGCGTGCCCTTTCCCCAGCGCAGCGCGCGCTCCTTCTGCTCGAGCAGGTCGAGGCTGGCGCTGCGGCCCTTGCGCCCCGTCGAGAGGAAGATGATGTCGCCGGGGTTGGCTTGCAGCCCGTGCTCCGCGGAGAACGTGCTGAAGGCGTAGGCCAAGGCCATCGAGTGTCTCCCCAAACACCCTGAGGTGGGCGCGGCTTTCGGTTGTACAGCCGTAGCATAGCAGGCGAGCGCCCGCGATGCCGGTGGAAGTTTTTCGGACGACGGAGCGCGCCATCCGCGTACGTCCGCGGGGAACCTCCCGGAGCGGGGGCGCGACGGGCTGCTCACCGGCTTTCGCCTGCGCGGGCCGGGGATGCTATACTGAGCCTCTCGAAGGAGAGTCGGGACGCCGGATGTCTGACCAATTCCTGGAGATCCTCAGCGGGATCGCTCGCGGACGCCGCGTCCCGCTGGGCGACAAGACCGACATCGGCAAGCGTCCGACCTCCGAGCTGGTGCTCGAAGATGCCGGCATCTCCTGGAACCACGCCCGGATCCTGAGCAAGAACGGCAAGCTCTGGATCGCCGACCGCAACAGCACCAACGGCACGCGCGTCGACGGCAAGCGCATCGGACCCTCGTGGGTGCGCCTGCGCGAAGGCATGGCGCTGCGCTTCGCGCGCACCGAGGCCTGTATCTCCGGCGGCAGCGACGACGTCGGCGCGCCGCGCAAGCGCGGCGACAGCGGCGAGCTGACGCTGCCTCCCGAGGCCGAGGCCTGGGACACCGACTTCGACCAGGAGAGCGACAAGGACCACGCGACCGAGAAGATCGCGGTGCAGCTGATCGAGCAGCTCGCGGTCGAGAGCGAGCCGCCGCGTCCGCGCCGCCGCACTGCCCGTCAGCTGCCCGCCCGCGAGGCGCCGCAGCAACCGTCGAGCCAGCAGCCGCCCACCATGAAGCGCAAGACGGGGGAGTTCGCCCCTCCGAGCTTCGACTCCGCCGAGCTCGAGAAGGATTCCCTGGCCGACCCCCTGGCCGACCCCCTCGCCGACCTGCTCGACGCGGACAGCTCGGTGATGAAGGGCGCGGTATTGATCGTCGACGAGGACGACGCCTTCCTGTACTGGGCCGCTTCCGCCCTGAAGAAGGAAGGCTACCGCATCACGACGGCCGACGAGGGCATCGAGGCCCTGCTGCCGCTGACCAAGAGGCAGAGCTACGCGCTGGTCCTGTGCGGGCTCCATCCCGGACGTCTCGAGCAGCTGCAGCTGTTCGACAACGTCCGCATGTCCGGCCTGTCCACCCCGGTGCTGTTCGCCTCTTCGAGCGAGGAGGCGCGGGCCCTCGCCGAGAAGCTCGGCGGCCGCGAGTTCCTCCGCAAGCCCGTCAGCAAGGAAGAGCTGCTCGCCGCGGTCGCCCGCCACGCGTCCAAGGAGGTCGCGGCGACGGTCCCGGCGTCGGTGCTCGAGAAGCTCGAGCGCATCGACGACTTCTTGATCGAGCAGAAGCTCGGCAAGGGCGGGATGGGCACCGTCTACCTCGCGACCCAGATCTCCCTCAAGCGCAAGGTCGCCCTGAAGGTGCTCGGCCCGGCCCGCGGCGACGACGCCCACGCCGCGCGCATCCTGTCCGAGGCCCGCACCGCGGCGAGCCTGGTGCATCCGAACGTCGTGCAGATCTACACCGTCGGGCTGCACGAGAAGACCGGCCGGCCCTACTTCGCGATGGAGTACGTCAAAGGGCGCACGATCGCGGAGGCCGAGGCGCACGGACTGTCCTACGATATCGTCGACGATCTCACCGGCGCGCGACTCGGTCGTGCCAAGTCCGGAACCTTCCGCACGGCGGACGTCGTCGGCCTCGACACGATGGGGCACGTGATCC
>JAUIEM010000499.1 GCA_030428695.1 bacterium | reverse complement strand
ATCCTTCGAGCGCCTCTCCCGATCGACGAGCCCCGCCCGCGCGAGGCGCTCGACGATGCGTGAGACCGTCGGCCGGGACAGGTGCACGTGGGAGGCGATCAGCGCGACGGTGATCTCGTCGATGTCGAGGTCGCCGATCGCCTTGAGGACGAGCAGCTGCGGAACCGTCATCCCGGCGGTCTTCGAGAGCTTCCGGGAGTGTTCGGAGACCTTGTGCACGATCGTGCGCAGCGCCTGCAGGATCTCGAAGGAAACGCGCTGATCTGCGTCCATGCTGTTCCCCACGCCGGCTCTCCGCCGACGCGACAGGTCGTCCGAATCTACCATCAATCCTCCCCGTTTCCCACGTGGAAGCTCGGTAGCGGCCTGGCAAGGGGCACGCCGGGGGGAGTTTCCGAACCTGGCCGGGGAGTGCAGGGCGTGGGCCCTCTGTGAAGATACGGGGAAGATAGTTGCGTCAGCAATGATAACTGTTGCACTCATCGCGCCCGCACCCATATACTCAGCGCCACCACACCCCGACTGGAGGATCCACACCCACCATGTCCGTCCTGCCGCCCCTGTTCGTTCTGAAGTTCGGAGGGACCAGCGTCTCATCGCGAGACAACTGGCAGTCCATCGAAGAGATCCTGCGCGAGCGCCTCGAGGTCCCGGGCGCCCGCGTCCTCGTCGTCTGCTCCGCGCTGTCCGGCGTGTCCTCGGCCCTGATCGCCCTGGTCCAGGCCCAACGCGCCAACGCCGACGTCAGCACGCTGCGCGCCGAGCTCAAGCACCGCCACCTCCGCTTCGCCCAGGAGCTCGGCCTCGACTTCGAGTCCGTGCTCGGCGAGGCCTGGCGGACCTTCGCCGCGCGGCTCGACAGCGCCGCGCAGGACCTGCCCCCGGCCCTCGAGGCCGAGATCGTCGGGACCGGCGAGCTGCTCTCGACGCGCCTCGGCGCCGCCTGGCTCGCCTCCCGCGGCCTGGCCGTGCGCTGGCTCGACGCCCGCGACTGGCTGAAGAGCGCGCCGCGCTCCGGCCCCGCCCAGTACCTCTCGGCGGTCTGCAGCCACGAGCGCTCGCCCGCCCTGCAGGCCGACCTGCGCGCCGACTCCCGGCGGGTGTTCGTCACCCAGGGCTTCATCGCCGGCTCCCCCGACGGGCGCACCTCGCTGCTCGGCCGCGGCGGCTCCGACACCTCCGCCGCCTACTTCGCCGCCCGCGTCGGCGCGGAGCATCTCGAGATCTGGACCGACGTGCCCGGCGTGTTCACCGCCGACCCGCGGCGCTGCAAGAACGCCCGCCAGCTCGGCGCCCTCAGCTACTGCGAGGCCCAGCAGATGGCGAGCCTCGGCGCGAAGGTGCTGCACCCACGGGCGATCCCGCCCTGCCGGGACAACGACATCCCGATCGAGATCCGCTGGACCCGCGACCCGCAAGCCCGCGGCACCCGCATCGGCGCGTCGCTCGACGACAGCCAGACAGTGCGCGCGATCACGTCCCGCCGCGGGCTGTGCCTGGTCGCGATCAGCAAGCCGCGGCGCTGGCAGCCGGTCGGCTTCATGGCGGACGTCGCGCGCTGTTTCGAGCGCCACCATCTGTCGATGGACCTCGTCTCGAGCTCCTCGTCGGAGATCCGGGCGACCATCGACCTGCGCGCCGACCCGACCGCCAAGGACCGCATTCCGGCCCTGATCGCCGACCTCGCCGAGGAGTGTGACGAGGTCGAGACCCACCACGCGATGGCGAGCGTCAGCCTGGTCGGCCAGAACCTGCGCGCCTCCCTGCACGCCCTCGGTGAGAGCATGCGCTTCCTCGAGGGGCATCGGGTCGAGATGGTCAGCCAGGCCGCCGACGACTCCCACCTGACCTTCGTGGTGCCCGAGAACGCGATCGACGAGCTGGTCGTCCACTTCCACCAGGACCTGTTCGACAGCGCCGGCGGGACGACGTGGACCGAGCTGCTCGCCGACGTGCGCGCTCGCGCCGCGGTGGGGGCTGCCGGATGAGCACCGCCACCCTGAGCTACCGCCCCGTCAGCCTCGCCGACGGCGCCGCCATCTGGCGCCTGGTGCAGGCCTCCGAGGCCCTCGAGCTGAACACCTGCTACGCGTATCTGCTGATGTGCCGCGACTTCGCGGACACCTGCCTGGTCGCCGAAGAGGACGGCGCCGTGCTCGGCTTCGTGGTCGCCTACCGGCCGCCGGCCCGCCGCGAGACCGTCTTCGTCTGGCAGATCGGCGTCGCGATCGAAGCCCGCGGCCGGGGCGTCGCCCGCGGCCTGTTGATGCAGCTGATCGCCAGCGAAGGCTGTCGCGGCGTGCGCTTCCTCGAGTCGACCGTCACCCCATCGAACATCCCATCCCAGAAGCTCTTCCGGTCCGTCGCCCGGGCCTGGGGCGTGCCGTGCGAGGTCGGACCCGGCCTCGCAGCCCGCTGGTTCCAGGATCCCTCCCACGAGCCCGAAGATCGATTCCGTATCGGCCCCCTTGGAGACACCCCATGAACGAAACGATCCGCACCCTCGAGTCGGAAGTCCGCGGCTACTGCCGCAGCTTCCCCGCCGAGTTCTCGCACGCCCGTGGCGCCTGGCTGTTCGACCGCGACGGTGAGGCCTACCTCGACTTCTTCGCCGGCGCCGGAGCCCTGAGCTACGGCCACAACAACCCGCACCTCAAGGACGCGCTCGTGCGCTACCTGGCGAGCGATGGCGTCACCCACAGCCTCGACATGACGACGAGCGCGAAGTGCCACTTCCTCGAGACCTTCCGCCGCCGCGTCCTCGCGCCGCGGGGGATGGAATACAAGACGATCTTCCCCGGCCCGACCGGCACGAACGCCGTCGAGGTCGCCCTCAAGCTCGCGCGGAAGGTCACCGGCCGCACCCCGGTCGCGGCCTTCACGAACGCCTTCCACGGCATGACCCTCGGCTCCCTCGCGCTGACCGGCAACCGCGGCAAGCGCAAGGCGGCCGGCGTGCCGCTGACCCACGTCCAGCGCCAGCCCTTCGACGGCTACCTCGGCGAGCAGGACACCCTGGAGTTCATCGAGAAGAAGCTGACCGACGGCTCGAGCGGCATGGCCGCCCCCGCCGCCTTCATCGTCGAGACCGTGCAGGCCGAGGGCGGCATCAACGTCGCCTCCCGCGCCTGGATCGAGGGCCTCGCACGGCTCGCGAAGAAGCTCGGCTCGCTCTTGATCATCGACGACATCCAGGTCGGCTGCGGGCGCACCGGGCCCTTCTTCAGCTTCGAAGGCTGGGACCTCGAGCCGGACATGATCTGCCTGTCGAAGTCGCTGTCCGGCTTCGGGCTACCCTTCGCGATCACGCTGCTCAAGCCCGAGCACGACGTGTTCGCCCCCGGCGAGCACAACGGCACCTTCCGCGGCTTCAACCTCGCCTTCGTCACCGCCGCCACGGCCCTCGAGGCCTACTGGCAGGACGACAGCCTGACCCGGGCGGTCGAGGCGAAGGGCACGATGGTCCGCGAGGCCCTCGGCGCCCTGGCGCAGGAGCTCGGCGGCACGGTCCGCGGCCGCGGCCTGATCCAGGGTCTCGAGCTGCCGGACAGCACGCTGGCCGGCAAGATCTCCCGGGCCTGCTTCGAGCGCAACCTGATCGTCGAGACCGCGGGCGCCGCCGACCAGGTGCTGAAGATCCTGCCCCCGCTGCTGATCGGCGAGCAGGACCTGCGGCGCGGGCTCGAGGTGATCGCCGAGGCGACCCGCGCGGTGTGCTCTGCGGTGGAAACCCCCGACCTGGTCGAAGTGTAGGAGGCGCGCACATGATCGTCCGAAGACTGACCGAGGCCGGGCCCGAGCGCACGGTCGACACCCCGCACTGGATCTCCCGCCGGCTGCTGCTCGCGGGCGACGGCATGGGCTTCTCGCTGCACGACACCACCATCCGCGCGGGCACCGCGACGAAGATGCAGTACCTGCATCACCTCGAAGCGGTGTACTGCGTCGGCGGCAAGGGAACCCTCGAGAACCTGACGACCGGCGAGGTGCACGCGATCGCCGACGGCACCGTCTACGCCCTCGACCAGCACGACCTGCACATCCTGCGGGCGGAAGAGGACCTGCGCATGGTGTGCGTCTTCAACCCGCCGCTGGTCGGGCCCGAAGTGCACGACGAGGACGGCGCGTACCCCGTGCTCGCGAAGGCATGAGCCGAGGAGGAACGATGGCATCGATCGCCGACATCGATCCGTACCTATCACGGACCGAGGCACCGGGCGGCTCCGTCGCCCGGCTCGAGCCCTGCGTCTGGCAGACGCCCGGACCGGGGACGAAGAGCCTGAGCCGCGCCCAGATCAAGAGCTACGCCCGCGACGGCTTCCTGATCGTCGAGGGCCTGCTCGACGCGGCCGAGGTCGCCGCCCTGCGCGGCGAGGTCGAGCGCATCGCGGAGGCCGCCGATCCGGCCGCCGAGGACGTGATCGCCGAGCCGGACAGCGACATCATCCGGTCGGTCTTCCTGATCCACGAGAAGAGCCCGCAGGTCCTCGAGCTGTTCCGCGACCCGCGCCTGGCTGGCGCCGCCCGGCAGATCCTCGGCAGCGACGTGTACCTGCACCAGTCGCGGGTCAACTTCAAGCCGGGCTACGCGGGCAAGGCCTTCCCCTGGCACTCGGACTTCGAGACCTGGCACATGGAAGACGGCATGCCGCGCATGCGCGCGCTGAGCGTGTCGATCCTGCTGACCGACAACAGCGAGTTCAACGGCCCGCTGTTCCTGGTGCCCGGCTCCCACCAGCTGTACGTCCGCTGCGTCGGGAAGACTCCCGCGCGCAACTACGAGACCTCGCTGCGCAAGCAGGTCTACGGCGTGCCGAGCCGGGACGCGCTGGCGATGCTGATCGACAGCGGCGGGCTGGTCTCGGCGAAGGGCAAGGCGGGGACCGTCGTGTTCTTCGACTGCAACACGATGCACGGCTCGGCGGGGAACATCTCGCCCTACCCGCGCACGAACGTCTTCTTCGTCTTCAACAGCGTCGAGAACCGACTCGTCGAGCCCTTCTCGGGGCAGCCCCCGCGGCCGCGTTACCTCGCGGAGCGCGACGTGGTGCCGATCGACGCGCTCGAGGCAGGACGATGAGCCGCTGGCTGTGGATCCTCTGCCTCTGCCTGCTCGGCGGATGCGGGGACGCGGACACGCGCTCGACCCTCGAGCGGGTGCGCGAGGACAAGACCATCCGCATCGGCTACGCGAACGAGGCGCCGTTCGGCTACCTCGACCCCGCGACCGGCGCCGTGACCGGGGAAGCGCCGGAGGTCGGGCGGGTGATCCTCGGCCGGCTCGGCGTGACGGAGATCGAGCCGGTGGTCGCCGAGTTCGGCGCCCTGATCGCGAGCCTGCAGGCCGGGCGGGTCGACTGCATCGCCGCCGGCATGTACATCACGAAGGAACGCGCCGCGCAGATCGCGTTCTCGAACCCGACCTACAAGATCGGCGAGGGCTTCCTGGTCCTCGCCGGCAACCCGAAGGCCCTGCACAGCTTCGCCGACGTCGCCGCCCACGCCGACGCCCGGCTCGGCGTCGTCAGCGGCACCGTCGAGCACGGCATCGCCGAGAAGCTCGGTATCCCCGAGGCGCGCACCGTGCTGTTCCCGGACAACGCGAGCGCGGTCGCGGGGCTGCTCGCCGGCCGCGCCGACGCCTTCGCCGGCACCAGCCTGACCGTGCGCGACCTGCTCGCCAAACATCGCGACGGGAAGCTCGAACGGGCCGAGCCCTTCCGCGATCCGGTCGTCGACGGCCTCTCCGTCCACTACGGCGCCTTCTGCTTCCGCAGCGCGGACACCGCGCTGGTCGCGGCCTTCAACCGCGAGCTGGAGGGCTACCTCGGCAGCCCCGAGCACCTCGCGCTGATCGAGGGCTTCGGCTTCGGGCCGGAGAACCTCCCCGACGGCATGACGGCCGACTCCCTGCTCGTCCGC
>JAUIEM010000498.1 GCA_030428695.1 bacterium | reverse complement strand
GCTGGTGCGGATGCCCCGCTGGCGGATAGCCCGCCGGCTGCGCATGTCCCGCCGCCGGCTGCCCTGCCGGGGGCTGCCCCGCCGGGGGCCTCCCCGCCGCAGGCTGCCCCGCCGGGGGCTGTCCCGCCGCGGCGGGCTGCCCCGCCGGCCACGCTCCGTGCCCGCGCCCCGGGTGGGACCCTGCCCCGCGCGGTTGCCCCGCGGCCGCCGCGCGTCCGCTCACGGGCGCGGCTGGAGCGTGTCCGCAGGCAAGGCAGCGCTGGCTCCCCGCGGGAATCTGGTGGGCGCATGCCGGGCATTGCACGGTGGGATGGTCTCCAGGGGGTCCGTCCTGGACAGGATCGGCGCCGACGGCCGATTTTGCAAGCCCGCGTCCACCGTCCCCGTCCCCGCGCGGCGACCAGGCTCCCCCGAATCCCGGAGCGGGCACGACGCGCGCTCATCGGCTCGCGGAAAGACGGGCTGCTCGCCGTCAGAAAAGTACCGTCGCGCTGATGTACGGCACCCCGAACAGCGTGAGGATCCCGACGAACAGGCCGGTGTACAGCCAGCCGAGGGGATCGACCCGGGTCGTCTCCCGGCGCCGGCTCAAGCGCCAGAACAAGGCAGAGGCCGTGCCGGCGTAGAGCAGCAGCCCGCTCAGCCGCGGCAGCGTCTCCGCGGGCAGGGGCAGTCCCGACGCCCAGGGCAGGAGCGCGAAGACGATGCCGCCGAGGGCGAGGAACAGGCCGAGCACCTGCACGAAGCCGACGCGCCGCATGCCGACCAGCAGCACCGCCGCGAGCAGCCCGGCCATGCCCCCGATGCTGAGCAGCGGCAGGGCACGCCAGCCCGCGAACAGCGCGACCAGGCCGAGGGCCCACAGCCCCTGCTCCAGCCACCGCAGCAGGCGGTGGGTGGCGTGCCGGCCGGGGGCGAAGGCGCGGGCGAAGGCCGAGGACGGCGGATCCCTGTCCGCACGCAGCGACAGCCCGTCGAGACAGGTCGCCAGACAGCCGAGGCCGAGCAGCACGCAGCCCGCGAGCTGGGCGAGGCCGGCGTGCGCCTCGGCGAGGCTGGGATGGCGGCTCAGGCACAGGCTGGCGAGCCCGCCGAGCAGCAGGCAGATCACCAGCCGCCCGGCCCGGCTCCAGCGCTGCAGGCGGCCGAGCACGACGACCGCCGCCAGCACCGCCAGCAGGCCGCCCCCGGCCCAGGCGAGGAGCTGCTGGGGGGCCCGGAACAGGCCCTGGGCGACGGCCCCGAAGCCGCCGGCCAGCAGCACGACGAACGCGCTCCAGGCGGGCCAGCGCCGCGGCCGAGCCGGCCGCCGCCGGCGCGTGGTGACCGGCTTGCCCGCGCTGAGCGGCTCGAAGCGCGCCCGCACCGAGCCGAAGCCGAGCACCGCGCCCGGCGCCAGCGTGCGCCGGGACGGCGACGCCCCGACCACGCTGCGGCCGTCGAGCGTGGTGCCGTTGGCGCTGTCGAGGTCCTGCAGGACGAAGCCGCCGTCGTAGCGGATCTCGGCGTGCACCCCCGAGACGGTCGTGTCCTTGAAGGCGATGTCGTTGCTGCTGCGCCGGCCGATGCGCGTCGGCCGGCGCCCGCTGAGCACGAAGCTGTCGCCGGCCTGCTCGCCGTCGAGCACGACCAGCCGGGCGTGCACCGAGGGCCCGAGGGCCGGGTCGGCGTCGAGCAGCTCGGTGCGGTCGTGGCCGAGCCGGTCGAGGGCGGCGAGGGCGGCGACCGCGTCGGCGAAGCGGCGCTCCGGATGGGTCTCGGTCAGGCGCAGGATGACGTCGTTCCAGCCCGGGTCCAGGGTCGGCTTGACGCGCTCGACCGGACGCAGGCTGCGCGGCTTCTCCCCGGTCAGCATCGCGTACAGCAGGCGGCCGAAGGCGAACAGGTCGCAGCGGAAGTCCGCGCGGCTGTTCTTTTCCTGCTCCGGCGCGAGGTACAGCGGCGAGCTCGGCACGCCAGCCGCCGCGAGGCTGCGCCGGGCGCGCTCCTCCGCGATGGCGCCGAGGCCGAGGTCGGCGATGCGGGCCCGCCCGAGGGCGTCGAACAGGATGTTGTCCGGCTTCAGGTTGCGGTGCACCAGCCCCGCCTCGTGGGCGGTCGCCAGGGCGTCGAGCAGCTCGCGGGCGACGTTGAGCACCTCCCGCTCGGGCAGCGCCCCCTCGGCGTCGAGGCGGTCGGCCAGGCTGCCCTCGGAGCAGTACTCCATCACCAGGTAGGGCGGATCGTTCTCCGGGTCGACGTCGATCAGCCCGAGGATGTGCGGATGGCGCAGCTCCTCACAGGCGCGGGCGGCGTCCATCGTCTCCTCGAGGTGCGGGCCGAACGGCACCTTGAGCGCGACCTGCCGGTCGAGGTGGCGGTGGTGGGCGAGGTAGACGACGGCGGTTCCGCCGCTGCCGAGCACCTGCTGCACCTGGTAGCGGCCGATGGTGTCCCCGGGCTTCGCGAGCTCGGGCCCGTCGTCGGCGGCGAAGTGCTGCGAGGCGATGCGCCGGGTGCGCAGCCGCGTGGTCGCCTTCATCGGCCGGTCGGTGCGGCGGAACAGCTGCTTGATCAAGTCGACATCCTCGCTCATGCCACGCTCCCCTTGAGCAGCCGCAGTGCGGCGCGCTCGGCCAGCTTGAGGTGTTTGCGCACGGTCTTCCGGTCGCGCCCGACCAGGGCCGCGATCTGGGTGAGGTTCTGGCCGCCTTCGTGGCGCAGCACGAAGACCTCGAAGGCCTCCGGGTCGAGGTCGCGGCGCAGCCGCTCGAGCACGGTGCCGGCGTCGAGCTTCGCGTCGACCCGGGCGGTCGGATCGCCGCGCCGGTCCTCGATCCCCTCGGGCAGCCCGGCCGGCATCCGCCGCTCGCGGCAGTAGTCGACGTAGACCGAGTGGGCCTTGAGCCACATCCAGCGGTTGAAGGACTGCTCGGGGTCGTAGCAGCTCTGGGCCAGCGAGGTCTCGAGGCGCAGCAGGGTCTTCTGCAGACAGTCGTCGACCGCGTGGGGGTCCCAGATCAGCTTGACGAAGTAGCGATGGATGCGCTCGATGATCCGCTCGAAGAGCACCGCGCGCAGCGAGCGGCCTCCAGGTCCGAGTTTCAGCGCCTCTCCGGCTATGTGTGTGGTCGTATTCATCCTCACGATGAGCTCCGAAGAGAGCGCGGGGAGTGGGGAGGGTTTTTCGGAAACTCTCCGCGCGCTTCCATCATACCCGCTCGCCCCGTCGCTGCGCCCGCCCGCCCGACGCCGCGTTGCTCCGCGCCGGGCGACAGCCTATCATGCGGCTCCACCGAGAAGCCCGGGAGCCACCGTGCGCAGGATCGAGATCGCCGCTCCGGGCGGCTACGAGCGCCTGGTCCTGGTCGAGGAGGACGACCCCGCTCCAGGCCCCGGCGAGGTCGCGATCGCGGTCGTCGCCGCCGGGGTCAACTACGCCGACTGCGTCGTGCGCATGGGGCTGTACTCCTCGGCGAAGAAGTACGTCGGCTGGCCGATCACCCCGGGCTTCGAGGTCGCGGGACGGGTCGCCGCCGTCGGTCCGGGGGTCGACGACCTCGAGCCCGGGGCGCGGGTCTGCGCGGTCACCCGCTTCGGGGGCTACACCAGCTTCCTGGTCGTGCCGCGCTCCCAGGTCTTCCAGCTGCCGCCGCAGCTGCCCTGCCGGACCGCCGCCAGCCTGCTCGCGGTCGGGCTGACCGCCTGGTACGCCCTCGACGAGCTCGCGCGGCCGCGGCCGCGCGAGACCGTGCTCGTGCACTCCGCGGCCGGCGGGGTCGGCGGCAGCCTGGTGCAGCTCGCGAAGCTGCGCGGCTGCCGGGTGGTCGGGGTGGTCGGGGCGAGCCACAAGGTCGAGCCCCTGCGCGCCCTCGGCGCGGACGCGATCGTCGACAAGTCCCGGGAGAGCTTGTGGGAAGCCGCACGCCGGCACGCTCCCGAGGGCTACGCGGCGGTGTTCGACGCCAACGGGGTCAGCACCCTCAAGGAGAGCTACCGCCACCTGCGCCCGACCGGGCGGCTGGTGGTCTACGGCTTCCACTCGATGCTGCCGCGCCAGGGGGGCCGCCCGCGCTGGCTCAAGCTCGCCTGGGACTGGCTGCGCACGCCCCGCTTCGACCCGCTCGCGATGACGAGCGACAACAAGAGCGTGATGGCCTTCAACCTCAGCTACCTGTTCGACCGCCAGGACCTCCTGCGCGAGGCCCTCGGGAAGTTCCTGCCCGCCTGCGCGGACGGCCGCTTCCGCCCTCTCCCGATCAGCTGCTTCCCCCTCGAGGAGGTCGCCCGCGCCCACCAGGCCCTCGAGTCCGGGCAGACCGTGGGCAAGCTGGTGCTGGTGATGGACGGGGAGGACGACGCGCCGGAGGACCTTCCAGAGAGCTGAGGGACGCAGCCCCTGGCCCGGGAAGCAGGAGGAACAGCGTTGATCACGGAAGCCGCGCTCGCCACGATCCCGGCGCTGAGCGACGAGGCGCCTGCTGCTGCTGATCCCGGCTGATGCACCGGGATTTCGCCCTCGCGCAGCGCCGGCACCTCCCGCGGCGCCGGCACCGGCTCGAGGCGCAATCCCGGTGCATCAGACGGGCCGATGGTCTGTTGGGGACTGTTCCTGCTCGGCCTCGCCCGGAACCGTACCGGGGGCAACGCGCCCCCCGGAGCCGGCATCTTCACTCCGGACGCGATCCACCGGCACACCTGCGCAGCCCTGGCCTCCGAGGAGCAGCCGCCGGTTCCCGATGGACGACGAGCAGCGCGCGCGAAGAGCTGCGCGGGCTCCCCGTCGTTCCGCCCTACTCCCGCAGCGCGCAGGCCTTCGCCCGGAAGCGCCCCGACCCGTCGCGCCCCGCTGGATCGAGCGCCATCCGATCGTCCTGTACGGCCGGGCCCATCTGCGCCCCGTGCTGCAGAGCGCGGGGCTGCAAGCGCGGGGACGCTTCGGGCTGTACACCGCGAACGTCTACGCGGTCAGCCGGATCGCGGATGCCTGACGGGCCGGGGTCCGTTTCCTCAGCGCAGGAAGTCGAGCAGGTGGCGGTTGACCTCCTCGTGGTGGAGCGCGTTCAGGCCGTGGGGCACGCCGGGCAGCTCGACGTACTGCAGGGAGGGCACCAGCGCCCGGATGCGCTCGATGCGGCCGGCGGGGATCAGCCGGTCCGCATCGCCCCACAAGAGCAGGATCGGCCGCTCCGGCAGCGAGGCGTAGGCCTCGCTGTAGTCGCCGAGGGCGTCCGAGCGGGCGAAGCCGAGCAGGGCGTCCTCGAAGCCCTGGTAGCGCGTCTGCGCGTCGAACTGGCGCGACCACTCCGGCTCGCCCGCGAGCTCGAAGAAGCGCGCCGTGCGCTCGAGCTGACCAGGCACACCGAGCACCCGCACGTACCACGCGCCGAGGCCCGGCAGGCCGGCCAGGCGGAACAGCGCGCGCCCTTCGGCGTAGTGCAGCACCGGGGCGAGCAGCGCGACCGAGGCGATGCGGGCGGGATGCGCCGCGGCGAAGCTGACCGCGACGCCGCCCCCGAAGGAGTGGCCGACCAGGTGGACCGGCGTGTCGATGCCGAGAAGCTCGAGCAGCTCGAGCAGCTGGCGGCGGTACAGGGCCCGGTCGTAGGCGACCGCCGGGCGGTCGGAGTAGCCGCGCCCGAACTGGTCGTAGCGCAGCACCCGGAAGCCCGCCTCGCGCAGGGCCGGGACCTGCCGCTCCCAGTAGAAGCTCGGGATCGTGCCGCCGTGGATCAGCACGACGACCGGGCTGTCCGCGGGCCCCGTCAGCTCGTAGTGGGTCACGCCGTCCGCGAGCGTGACGTAGCTGCCGCCGAGGGCCTCGCGCGCCGCGGCGTCGAGCACCAGCACCTCGCGGTGCGCCGTCAGGTAGGGCACGGCGAGCCCGGCGAGCAGCAGCGCGAGCAGCACCCACGGCCAGCGACGGCGGCGGGGAGGGGTGGCGGTGGACATCGGCG
>JAUIEM010000497.1 GCA_030428695.1 bacterium | reverse complement strand
CATGCCACCCTCGTCCAAAGTCATAGTGACTTCAGGCGTCGGGTAGTACACAACGACGAATCGCCCAAGGCCAAGGTACTGGTACTCGACCCAGTTATCTGACGTATCGTTGAGGTTCTCGACACGCGACATTTTATCGCCGGCCGAGCCAGCGCTTCCGTACCCGTACGCATAGTCGTCCCCATTGGGGAAGTCCCGCCGTGTCCGTCGCGAGTCTTTGGTGTACTCTGTGCCTGGTGCCGTCGAATCGTACGCATACTCGACGAACGGCGTCGACCCAGACTTTGCTCCACTGTGCTCTTGATACTGCTTGGTCACCTGCCCGAGGTCGTTGAACTCGTTGAGCACCTCATTGACCACTGTGTTTGACGAGTCGTAGGAGGTGATTTTCTCGACCAGGCCGCGGACGTCGAATGCCAGGCCGATCTTCGTGACCGCGCCGTCGATGTCGAGCCCGAGCGCGACGAGTTCGTCGGCGGTCATGCGGCCGAGCTTGTCGAAGGTGTAGGCGTGGACGGTTCCGTTTTGATCGGTCCACTCCTTGACCTGACCCAGGCGGTTGTAGGCCTGGCCGACGACATCGAGTTTGTCACCCGGGAACCGCATTTCCCGCAGTAGCTGATTGGAGGCCAGGTCTGACTTCGGCGCCTCGACGCCCCACACATAGGTCGTGACCTGGTCGCCCGTGTCTGGATTGACCGCGGTCACGCTTCCCAGCCTCCCGGACGCGTCATAGGCCTGCTGGACCGTAATGTTCGCGTCGACGGCGGTCGATCCAACCGCATAGTTCTCGATCGTCGTGGACACGCGCCCCGCGTCGTCAAAGTGACCGTGACCACACTTACCGAGGGCGTAGGCCCCCATTCTGAGCGCATTCGATGAGGTAGGGGTGGTAAGGCCCCTCGAAGAGCTTGATTAGAGCCCTCCGAGGGGTTCTCCTTCAATCGCCAAACCGAAGGAGAACCCCATTGTCCCAGAAACCCGTCGTGCGCGCGAGCGTGCACGAGCTTCTCGTCGTCATCGATATCGATCTCGCAGAGTCCGCCAGGCGCAGCGGTTGCCCACACTGCGGCAGCTCGCTTCACAGAGCCGACTTCCCTCGCCAGCCGCGTGGCGTGTCGCTGGCGCAGCGCGCGCGCTACACCAGCAGGATCAGCCTCTGTTGCGCCGCGGAAGGCTGCCGGCGTCGTCGGACTCCGCCCTCGGTGCGGTTTCTCGCCCGTCGGGTCTACCTCGGAGGCGTCGTGGTCTTGCTCGCTGCTATGACGCACGGCCTGACGCCGAGCCGTCGTCGAAGGCTCCAGGAGCTGGTCGGGGCCGACCGGCGTACGGTCGCGCGCTGGCGAGAGTGGTGGCGGGAGAAGTTCGTCGCGACGCCGTTCTGGCGAACGGCGCGCCTGCAGGTTCCCGGAGCGCATGCCCCCGAGGATCTGCCGGGAGCGCTCCTCGGGAGCTTCGCTGGCGGATTGCGGCACCGGCTGTTGCAGCTGCTCCGGTTTCTCGCCCCGGTTTCCACCGCCTGCGATCCCCCTTTTCGAGGGTCCTGAAAAGTCCGCAGAGGACGCTCAATGCAGTCTCCGCCTCGCTTCTCTAGGGTCTGGCCAGCACCAGAACCGGGGTTCCGAAGAGCCCAAGGAGCGACGCTTGTCCGAATCCGATGTTCCCGCCAGGCCGCAGGCCTGGGCCCAGTTCCGCTTTGCTGTGGTGGCCGGTCTGCTCGCCGCCCCGCCTGCGCAGAACGACCTGCGAGAAGCACTGCAAGGCCTCGCAGCCAAGACCTGGAAGCACCCGACGAAGGAGGGGTTGCTCACGGTCGGCTTCTCGACCGTCGAGCGCTGGTACTACACCGCGCGCGACGCGGTTGACCCGATCGAGGCGCTGCGCAGCAAACAGCGCAAGGACCGCGGCGTCAGCAAGTCGATCCACGCTGCGCTCGCGGAGGCGATCGCGACACAGTACGCGGACCACCCTCGCTGGACCTACCAGCTACACTACGACAATCTCGTCGCGCTCGCGCGCACCGAGCCGGCAGTCGGACCGGTCCCTTCCTACAGCGCCGTGCGGCGCTACATGCGGGCGAACGGCATGCGTCCGCAGCCGCGACTGTCCGCCCGCAAGGCCAAGGAGCGGCGCCGAGAGCGGCGGGCCTTCGAGGCCACGCATGTCGGAGGCCTCTGGCACCTCGACTTCCACCATGGATCCCGGCGCGTCCTGCTGTCGACCGGCGCGTGGGCCAAGGTCTACCTGCTCTGTATCCTCGACGACCACTCGCGGCTGGTCTGCCACGCGCAGTGGTACCTCTCCGAGTCGGCCGAGAACCTCGCGCACGGCCTCCAACAGGCGTTTGAGAAGTGCGGCCTGCCGTACAAGATCCAGGAGGACAACGGGTCGGCGATGAAGGCCCTCGAGGTCGTCCAGGGACTGGGTCGACTCGGGATCAAGCCGGCCTTCATCGAGGTCGGGGAGCCCGAACAGAACGCCAAGCAGGAGTCGTGGTGGAACCCCTTGGAGAAGCGGCTCCTCGCGATGCTCGACGGCGTTGAGCGCTTCGACCTGACGTTCCTGAACGACGTGACGCAGGCCTGGATCACGTACGAGTACAACATCAAGCAGCATCGCGCGACGGGGACCACCCCTGTCGATAGGTTCGCGAACGGGCCCTGCGTCCTTCGCGATTGCCCGGACCACGAGACATTTCGCCAGGTTTTCGGGAGACAGGTCAGCCGGTGTCTGCGCAGCAGCGACGGGACGATCGCCCTCGACGGAGTGCGCTTCGAGGTTCCGTCGCGGTACCGGCACATGGTGCGGTTGACGGTCCGCTACGCGCGCTGGGACCTCTCCCGCGCCTATCTCGTCGATCCGCGCAACGACGCGGTCGTGTGTACGATCCTGCCTCTCGACAAGGCCGCCAACGCCGACGGCGTCCGCCGGCCCCTCGAGCCGCCGGTCAGTTCCCTCTCCCCCGCGCCGAGACCTGATCCAGCGAAGCTCCCGCCCCTGCTCCAGGAGCTGCTCGACAAGCAGCGGCGTAGCGGCTTCCCGCCGCCGTACCTCCACAAGCGCGAGAAACCCGCAGAAGACGAGGAAAATCCATGATGAAGCGCCCCCAGGCCTTGCTCCGCTACGGTCTCAAGTACAACCCCTTCCTGCCCGAGGTTCCCATCGCTGCCTGCCTCTGCACGCCCGACATCGAGCACTTCATCTGGCGCGCCGAGAACCTCGCCCGAACCGGCGGATTCGCGCAGGTGGACGGCGATCCGGGTCACGGGAAGTCCGTCGCTCTGCGGCTGCTCGTCCAGCGACTGGAGCAGCGACCGGACCTCGTCTGCCACACCGTTACCCGTCCGCAGGGCTCGCTGGCGGACTTCTATCGCGAGCTCGGCGACCTCTACGACGTCGCGATCCGTCCTCACAACCGCTGGCTGGGAGCCAAGGCGCTCCGTGCGCGCTGGCGGGAGCACCTCGAGTCGGCGCTGCACCGCACGGTCGTCGTGATCGACGAGGCCCAGGAGTCGCAGTCCAGCGTCCTCAATGAGCTGCGCCTGCTGTCGGCCACCGACCTGGACTCTTCGTCGCTGCTCACGGTGATCCTCGCCGGCGACGAACGACTCGCGATGAAGCTCCACACCACGCAGCTCGCCGCGTTGGGGAGCCGCGTCCGTGTCCGCCTGCGGCTGCGCGAGCGGAGCCCCGAGAGTCTGCTGGAGATCCTCGAACACCGCCTTCGGGAGGCAGGCAATCCGCAGCTTCTGAGCACCGACCTCGCCCGCACCTTGTGCGAGCGCGCACTCGGCAACCTGCGCACCTTGATGAACATGGCCAGCGAGCTGCTCGACGCAGCACAGCACCGCGACCTGGAACGCCTCGACGAGAAGCTCTTCCTCGAGACCTTCGGGGCGGCGCCCGGGAAAGCCCGCCGGCGGGCCCGTGCGGGATCCAAGCGTTGAGGCAGCGGACGCTGGCCCGCGATCACACGGCCCGCTTCCTCGCCTGGTGGGAGCGGGCCGGGATCGTTGCGGGAGACCTCGCCGTCCGCCGCGCACGCGGGACCTGGATCTGGCACCGCGGCCTTCCCCTGGACGCCTTGCACCTGGGTTGGGCGCGGGCGGAGAACCTGCGCGGGTCCGACATCTACGTCCGGCCTGCGCGCGGACGCGCGTGGCCCCTGGTGTTTCTCGACGACGTCCCACCGTCTCGGGCGGCGACGATCGCTCAGCGTGTGTCCGCCCTCGCGGTCCATACCTCGCCGGAAGGGGGATGCCAGCTCTGGCTGCGGACCCGCACGGCTCTCGAGGAAGACCAGCGCTACCGCGCGCAACGCGCGCTGGCTCTCCGCGTCGGCGCGGATCTGGGTTCCATCTCCGGTGAGCACCTCGGACGCCTCGCCGGTTTCCGGAACCAGAAGCGCGCGGGCGTCTGGGTCAACGTGGTGGCCGAAAGCGTCGCGCTCCCCGCGCTGGATGCTGAGCTACTCGGGGACCAGCCGCGCGGGACTCGCGCGGGGCGAGCCCGTCCTCCCCGCAGAGGTACTGACCACAGCCCTTCGGCCCACGAGTGGGGCTGGGTCTGCAGGATGCTCGAACGCGCCACGCCCGCGCACGAAGTCCTTCGCGCCCTCACCGAACGCGCTCGCCCGCGGCGCGGTGCCGATGCCGAGCGCTACGCGCAGCGCACCGTCGCGCGGGCAATGGCGCACGTCCGCTCCTCTCTACCCCAGGGGGGCGGCTGTGGTTCAGCTTCTGGGGCCCGGCGTGGACGGTGGCGCGGCCCTCGGTGAGCGCGCTCGGAGGGCCCTCGATGAGTGTGGACACGGTCATCAAAGTCCTTGTGCATGACACGACCCATGGGGTCCACCGTCTCGAATGCCTCCCCGTCGTCATTGTACCGGGTCTGGCTGACGAGCACTGTGTCGCTGCTCTGCGGTGCCGTGCTCGGTCGCGTCAGCGCCGTGCCCCCGTTGGTCCCATAGGCGGCGGTTGCGATCATACGACCCACACCGTCAAACCAGGTTGCAGAGTATTGGCGGCGCGCATCGATGTCCGCCTCCAGAGGTCCAAAGCTGGACGTGTCGTCGTGATAGCGAGAGAGCACAGCACGCAGAGTCGCCTGACTCGCCGGATCAAAGGTCGTATCGACCTGCTCGAATACGTAGTCGTTGCCACTGTCCTCGTAGCCAACGGTCATTCGGGTTACGCGCCCAACGCCGTCATACGTGTTCTTGCGCACAGGCGCAGCGTTGCCCGAGGTTGTCTCGATGACCTGACCCTTGCCGTCGCGGAACGTGTTCTCCAGGACCCGGTTCTTGCCCGGCGTGCCGCTCGAGACAGCGGTCTGGACGCGCTTATAGACGCGCTGAAGGTCATCAAATGAAGTCTCGGTCTGCGCAACCAGGGTCCCACCTGAGGTCGTGTTCTTGCGCTCGACCTTGGTCACCTGGTTCAAGTTGTCGAAAGTCTTGATCTCGTAGAAGTCGACCTCGCCATCGATCGCCGTCTGCCGGCTGCGGAAATCGTAGAGGAAGCTTGTCACCCGATTGTTCGCTGCGTCTCCGTCGACGTTTTGCGTCTGCTGGGTGAGGTTCCCGTCTCCGCCGTCACTCCCTCCGTCGTAGACATTTGCGGTCACCTGGACCATGTTGTTTCCGGTCGCACCGCCGCCACCGGGATCGCTGTCCGTCGCGCCGGTGTCGTCCGTACCGATCGTAACCGGCCGGTAAGCCCGGGCCTGACGTCCTCCGCCTTCGCGCGCAGAATGTGCGCGAAAGGAGGACGTCGTCATGAAGAGATCGACGAAGGACGAGACGGAGAGACGCTATCGGAAGCTGCTTGCCCAGCAGCAGCGGAGCGGCCTGTCGTTGCGGATGTTCGCGAAGAGGTGTGGGATCCCTTCGGGGACGTTGAGCTACTGGAAGCACCAGCTGAAGAAGAGGGATGCCGAGCGGG
>JAUIEM010000496.1 GCA_030428695.1 bacterium | reverse complement strand
ACGACCTCAGGCCCGCCGCCGCCGGAACAGCACCAGCAGCACGCCGAGCACCAGGAAGGCGCCCCACGGCGAGGTCTGCGGCGCGACGGCGCAGCTGCTCGAGCTGCCTCCGCCCGAGCTGGTCACGCGGCTGCCGCTGCTGCCGCCGCCGGTGTTGCCGGTGTTCCCGCCGCCCGTGTTGCCGACGTTGCCCGTGTTGCCGGTGTTCCCGCCGCCCGTGTTGCCCGTGTTCCCGCCGCCCGTGTTGCCGGTGTTCCCGCCGCCCGTGTTGCCCGTGTTCCCGCCGTTGCCCTGCACCAGGAAGTCCGCGCCGAGGCTGGCGAGCGTGCGCCGGTCCTGCGGATCGACGACGGTCTCGAGGGGGAAGCCGAGCAGCACGACCTTGCGCGGGCTGCTCGTGGCGATGCCGGCGGCGCCCGAGCTGCCGTACATCAGCACCTCGGCCGCGTTGCCCATCGGCAGGAGCACGTCCGGATAGGCCGCGTCGTAGGTGCCGTTCGAGCCGTCGTCGAAGACGAGCGAGCCGACGCCGGCGAAGGGCCCGCTGCCGACTGCCGTCACGTCGCGGGTGCCGGCGTCGTCGGCCCCGTACTTCGCGGACAGCACGTTGTGCAGGAAGGGCACGCCGCCGTTGCGCGCCTCGAGGTCCCAGGCGATCTCGGTGCCGCTGGCGAAGAGCGCGCCGCCGCCGTTCAGGTAGGCCTCGACCAGCGCCTGCTCGGTGGCATCGAAGGTGTCGTCGGCGGTGCTCTCGCGGCCGACGAACCAGTCGACCAGGTCGTAGTTGCCGAGCTGGAGGTGGCCGCGGATCACCGCCTCGTTGGCGGCGAAGTCGATGCCGGAGACCGCGGCGGCGAAGGCGTCGAGGTGCTCGACGACGTAGTCGGCGGTGTAGCGGCTGTCGATGTTCTCCCAGGAGTGGGCGTAGGGCCGGTCGAAGCCGTCGACGATCACGGTGCCCGCGGCGCCGACCAGCGCCCCGCCGACGTGGCTGGGCAGGCTCTCCCCGCCCGCGTTGAGGGCGGCGACCCGCACGTACACCCGCTCGCCGAGGGCCAGCCCCTGCAGGGTCAGGCTGGTGCCGGAGACGACCGTGCCGTTGTCGAAGCCGCGCCCGTTGGAGCTGGTGTACACCTTGTAGCCGGTCGGCACCGCGCTCGGCTCGAGGGGGTCGAGCACCGCGTCCCAGCGCACCTCGACCTGGCCGTTGCCGAGGTTGCGCAGGCTGAGGCCGTCGGGGGGCAGCGGCACGATGGTCGCGCCGGGCGCCCAGTAGTGCATGATCCCGCGGTAGATCCCGCGCGCCGCGGTCGCCCGGAAGCGCGCGTTGCGCTGCAGGTCGGTGTCGTCGACGTTGTCGTGGAAGCCGAGCTCGATCAGGGCGCTCGGCATGTTCCGCGCCTCGCGCAGCTCGCCGAAGTTCATCACGTGCAGGCTGCGGTCGGACCAGCTCGGCACGAACTCGGCCCGCACCGCCTCGAGCACCGCCTCGTGCACCGCGGCGCGCAGGGCGTCGGACTCGGCCGTCAGCGGCGAGGGGTTGGTCGGGTAGTGCGCGGCGCCCGCGCTCCCCCAGCTCGGCGGCCGGCCGTTGCTGTAGGAGAAGGTCGACAGCCCGCGCGCGGTGCTGCCCGAGCCCGAGCCGCTCGCGTTGGTGTGCAGGGCGAAGTACAGGAAGTCGGTCCGCCACTGGCTGGTGTCGCCGCCGGCCAGCCAGGTCGCGTAGCGCGGCCGCACCGTCACGTCGCCGTAGCCGCTGACGTAGCCCTTGTGGGGCAGGAAGGTCTTGGCCGACTCCCGCCAGCGCACCTTCCCGCTCGGCCCGATGCCGGCGCCGAAACGCACCGCGTCGGCGATGACGACCTTGCTCGGGTCGCTGCTCTGATTGCTGAGCACCACCCGCCCGCTGTTGCCGGCCTCGAAGTGGAACTCGCCGAGGAACAGCCAGTGATCGCCGAGGTCGGACTGGTCGACGGTCACCACGCTGACCCCGCCGCTGTGGTGGACCTCGAAGCGCGCGTCGGGGACCCGATCGGAGGCGGTCGGGAACCACACGTACACCGGGTAGCGCGCGCTCTTCGGCAGGGTCGGCCGGAACTCGGCGGTCGCCGTCGTGTTGACCGAGGCGCTCGCCCATCGGTAGCCGGTCGCGTAGTAGCCGTTGACGTTGCTCGACGCGGTCCAGCTGCCGGTCTCGCTGTAGCCGCTGCCGGCGTTGTCGACGATGACCTCGACGTCGAGGAAGCTGCGCTCGCGCACCGACTCGACGCGCGCCCCGGCGTTGGCGAGGTAGCGCTGCACGTACTCGATAAAGATCTCGTTGGTGTGGATGTCCTCGAGCAGGTCGTGGACGACCCCCCGCTGGTAGCGCCAGCCGGTGTCGTACTCGTTGTACCCGTGGCCCGGGCTGAACACGATCGTCCGACCCGCCAGCGGCCCGTTGGGGTTCGGGATCAGGTGGATGTCGGCCGCCAGCGGCAGCGCGAGGGCGAGGAGCAGGAGGGAGCGGAGGAAGTGCATCGCGGGTTCCCCAGAGATCTGTGGTACCTGGTTTAGCCAGTCAGGGGCCCGGTTCGTGCGAGAAATTTCGGCCGCACCCGGCCTCTCCGGCTACCATCGAGCTGTCCGTTCCGGAGGCCCGCCGTGCACAGCATCGACTACGACCCCGCCCTCGACCCCGCCACCCGCACCGCGCTCGCGCCCGCCCTCGCGGTCCAGCGCGGCATGGACGAGGCCGTGCGCTGGCTCGCCCGGCGCACGCCTCCTGGCGAGGTCCTCGAGGTCGTGCGCCAGGATGAGCTGACCCACGACTTCATCGTGCGCCTCGCCCCGGCGCTCTTCCTGGTCTACGAGGCGACCTGACTCGGCGCGGTGACGGGGGTCTCCGTCCGCACCTCCCGCCCTTCCGCCGCGGCCCTCCGCCGGGCCCGCCTGGCGCGTGGCTGGCGGCCGTCGGCGACCGCGACGGTCGACGGGCCGAAGGTGTTGTGCTCGCCGGGGCTGCCGGAGGCCTGAGCCTACTCCGGCAGCTCGAGCCGCACCTCACGGGTCTGCCCCGAGTCGACCCGCAGCATCCCCGACACCGCCCGCCGCACGCCGATCTCGGCGGTCACGAAGTAGTCGCCCGGGGCGAGGGAGGTGACCAAAGAGACGCCGTCCTCACCCGTCTTCGGGGCGTTCCAGTCGACCGGCGGCTCCGGGGTCAGGCCCATCGGCGTGACGAAGATCGTCGCGCCCTCCTGGGGGGCGGCGCGCGCGTTCTCGACGATGATGCGCAGCGAGCCACCGGCGCTGAGCTGCAGGTTGTGGACGAGGGACTCGCCCGTCTTGACCTGCGCCCGCTCCTTGACCGCCAGCGGCGGCGCGCCGTAGCCGGTCAGCTCGTAGATGCCGGGCTCGATGTTGACGAGCTCCCAGGTCCCGTCGCCGAACACCTCGACGCTGCCCCCCGGCGGCACGATGCCGTTGATGTCCATCGCGACCACCCGGCCCTGCAGCACCGGCTGGCCCTGCGGGTCGAACAGGGTGCCGCGCAGGCCCCCGGCCTCCTCGAGGTCGACGCGTACGTCGCTCTTGTTGCTGCCGATGTGCATGTTGAAGGCCTTGCCCGCGAGGTCGTCGCGCCCCTCGGGCGGGTCGGCCTCGATGCGGTACTGGCCGCGGAACAGCGGGCCGAACGCGAAGCGCCCGTAGCCGTCGGTCAGCTGGGTGTCGTAGACGACCTCGAAGTCCTCGGTGTCGACCAGCCGCACCGTCGCCATCTCGAGGCCGCGGTTCGTGTAGAGGACCTCTCCTTCGATGGTGTAGGCCTCGAGGGCGATCACGATGTCGACCGGCAGCGGCGGGATCTCGATCGGAACCCGCGGCGCGAGCCCCTTCCCGAGCCGCAGCACCACCTCGCAGCCGACCAGCGGCAGGTCGGCGGGGAAGTGGATCGTGCCTTCGTTGTCGCTGCTGAAGTGCAGCCCTTCGCCGTCCCGCTGGCCGGGGAAGAGCAGCTCGCCGCTGACCGTCAGCCAGGTGACCCGCTCGCCGCCGAGCGTGACGTAGCCGAGCCGGCTGCCGACCCCGGCGCTGTCCTCCGGCGTCGCGAGCTCGACCGGGGGGCCAGGCTCGACTGGTGCCGGCGCGGCGCTGCCCGTGTTGCCGGCCGGGGTGGGGGAAGGCTCGGGCCCGGGGTCGGCGGGCTCGGCGCCGGCGAGCGGCTCGACCGGAGCCGGCTCCGGGCCCGGCGCCGGCTCGACCGGCTCCGGCGTCGGCCGCGGGCGATCGCGCGGATCGTCCTCGACCGGCTCCGGCGTCGGCACGCGGATGGTCGGCAGGGGCTCGGCATCGAGGCTGTGCAGGACGAAGAAGGTCAGGCCGAAGACCGCGGCGAGAACCACCAGGCCGCCGACCGCGAACAGGGTCGATCTCATCGCGAGTACCGCAGTTGGGGGAAGCGCTCGTCGATGGCCGAGAAGTCCGGCGCGTCGGCGTCGAGCGCGCGGACCAGGGACAAGAGCTCGGCGAGCTCAGCGCTGCCGAGCGACTCGGTCTCCCCGTACAGGGTCACCTCGTCCTTGAGCTTGCGCAGGTACTTGGCGCTCGGCGAGCTCCGATGTGCCGCCAGCAGACAGACCAGGGTCGCGTCCTTGTTGTCGAGCCGCTTCTCGACCAGGGCGAGGTTGTAGTAGCCGCTGCCGAAGCTCGGCTTGAGCTCGATCGCCTGCTCGTAGAACACCCGCGCCCGGCGCATCCCCTCCGGATCGTTGTAGATGAACAGGGCCCAGCCGAAGGTCCGCAGCACCAGGTAGCGCTGGCCGCTGCTCATGCCGACCTGGGAGGCGAACAGCGCGGCGGTGGCGACGCTGTCCTCCAGCGGCGCGGCGGCGATGCGCGAGATCAGCTCGGTGCCGATCTCCTCGCGCCGCAGGGTCGCCTCCCCCGGATCGTCGCGGTCGACCGCGATGATCGCGCGGGCGATGTCCCGGAGCCGCTCGCCCTCCGCTTCGACATCGACCCGCTCCCAGTCGCCGTCGAGGGGCCGGTCGCGGATGCCGAGGAACTTCCAGGCCTGCTCGTCGCTGATCCAGGCCATGCTGACGTAGCGGCGATGCTGGTTGTCCGGCGTGCGCGGCCAGAAGATCTGCCCGTCTCCGTAGACGTGGGCGTAGACCTCGAGCACCTCGCTGCGCAGGAGCTGACCGGTATAGGCGTCGTAGACGTCGACCCGGTCGGCGAAGCGCGGCGCGCGCAGCAGCTCCTCCTCTTCACCGGCCGGACCGTGGTGGTAGACACGGACCTCGAAGTCCTGGGCGCCGAGGAGGGAGGCGAGGAACAGGAAGGAGGCGACGGCGCGGACCATCAGTGAGCTCCCGATGCAGGCGCGGCCGCACCCCGCACGCGGGACCGCGGCCGCTCGGAGAAGGACGGCCAGGCCCTCAGCGCTGGCAACGGTACATCGCGATGCGGTGGTTCTCCGCGTCGAGGATGTACATCATGCCGAAGCCGTCCGCGGCGATGTCGGAGGGATAGGGGCAGTTGGCCTCGATGTTGTCGGTGACCTGCCCGATCAGCCGCACATCGTCGTCGAGCACGGCGACGTAGTAGTCCGTGCCGAAGCCGGTATCTCTCGCGACGACGCCGAGCAGCCCGCTGTTCATGCCGACCAGGTCGTCGAACACGTCGAGATCCTCGAACACCGTGTGGCTGTCCGAGGCGGAGAAGGAGCCGGTCGAGTTGCGGTAGCTGCGCAGCTTGACGTTGTAGTTGCAGGCCGCGACGACCAGGTTCCTCGGCATCACGCCGATGCTCCCCGGGGTCTCGAGCATGTCGTCCGGCGCGGCCGGGAAGCTGTCGACCACCCGGTTGTCCGGCCCGAAGGAGAGGATGCAGTTCGTCTCGCGCTCGAGCAGGACGAACACCTTGCCGTCGCGCACGGCGATATCCTTCGGGTAGGAGATCTGTCCGCCGC
>JAUIEM010000495.1 GCA_030428695.1 bacterium | reverse complement strand
TGTGGATCGGCCTGCGCTACCTGCTGGTCGGCAACGTCGCGATGCTGCTCTATCTCGTCGGCGTCGCCTTCGCCTACCGCGCCGCCGGCCACTTCGGCTACGAGGCGCTGGCCGCGGCGCCGTCCGGGGCGGTCGCCCTGATGCTGGTCGGGCTGCTGGTCAAGGGCGGGATCTTCCTCGGGGGGATGTGGCTGCCGGGCACCCACGGCGAGGTCGAGACGCCGGTCTCCGCGATGTTGTCGGGGATCGCGGTCAAGGCCGGCGTGCTCCCGCTGCTGGTGTGGGCCGAGACCGTGCCCGCCCTCGATCCCACCGTGCGCCTGCTCGGGGTCGCGACGGCCCTGTGGGGCGTCGGCCACGCCGTGCTCGAGCGGGATGTCAAGCGCATGCTCGCCTTCCACACCGTCTCGCAGCTCGGCTTCATCCTCGCCGCGCCGGCGGTCGGCGGGCTCTACGCCCTCGCCCACGGCCTGGTCAAGTCCGGGCTGTTCCTCGCGGCCGGCGAGCTGCCGGGCCGCGACCTGTACGCGCTGAAGACGACGCCCATCCCGACGCGGCTGTGGGTCGTCTTCCTCCTCTTGAGCTGCTCGATCTCCGGCCTGCCCCTGTTCCTGGGTTTCGGCGCCAAGGCCCTGACGACGGCGGCGCTGCTGCCCTGGCAGGAGCTCGCGATGACCGTGGCGGCGACCGGCACGGCGGTCTCCTTCGCCAAGCTGATCTTCCTGCCCCGGGGCGGGGACGGCGCGGTGGCGCGGGAGCTGTGGCCGGCTGTCGGGCTGCTGCTCGCCGGGCTGCTGCTCGGCAACGCGCTCGCCCCCGGGGCCTACAGCCTGGCGGCGATCGGCAAGGCCCTGGTCACCGTCGCCGCCGGCTGGCTGGCCTACGCGCTGGTCTTCCGGCGGCTGAAGATCAAGCTGCCGCGCAGCCTCGAGCGGCTCGATCACCTGCTCGGCATGATGGTCCTGCTCGCGATGGCGTTGCTGGGAGTGCTCGGCCGATGACCCGTATCATCCTGCCCCTGACCGTGTGGCTGCTGCTGACCGCCGATCTGCGCTGGCCCAACCTGCTGTTCGGCCTCGGGGTGTCGCTGCTGCTGCGCCGCCGCGGGCCCGTCGTCGAGCCCTGGCGGGAGTGGCTGCGGATGCTCGGCCAGGCGCTGCTCGCGGTGCCCCGGGCCTACGCGGAGGCCTTCCGCATGCTGCGCCGCCCCCACCGCCGCGAGCGCTTCGTGCGGCAGCCGGTGCCCGGTCATCGCTCCCCGCTGCTCGTGTTCGTCGACATCTTCGTCATCACCTTCACCCCGACCACGATCGTCACCGAGCACGGCGAGGACGGGACCTACGAGATCCACACCCTGGAAGCCGAGGAGGAAGTCCCGTGATGCCCGTCGTGCTGGCGACGATGCTGCTCGCCCTGGCGATCCCCGTCTACGAGGCCGTCCAGGACGAGGACATCTGGCAGAAGCTGCTCGCCTTCGCGAGCGCCTCGAGCAAGGCCTCGATCATGATCCTCGCGATCTCCGTGATGCGCGACGACTGGTGGCTCGGCGTGGTCGGCGTGCTGATCCTGTGTGTCGGCAACGCCTCGCTGATGCTGCTCGCGCACGTCGTGCGCCGCGTCGAGGAGGGCTGATGGAGCTCGCCGTCGACGTGACCAGCGGCGTCTTCTTCGCCGTCGGCCTGTTCTTCTGGCTGTGGGGCAGCTGGCCCCTGCTCGGGCGCGGCTCCGTGCTCGCCAAGCTGCACGGCCTGACCGTGGCGGACACCCTCGGCTCGGCGCTGATCATGGTCGGGCTCCTGCTGCAGAACCCGCGCGAGTGGCCGCTGCTCGTGCTCGCCCTGTTGTCGCTGGCGCTGTGGAACACGATGTTCGGCTACGTCCTCGCCTTCTGCGCCCGCGGACGCCGGCGCGATGGCTGAGGACTGGATCGGCGTCGCCCTGATCGCCTTCCTGCCCGTGACCGCGCTGATGCTGGTCGTCCAGGTGCAGCCCTACCACGCGCTCGTGCTGCGCGGGGTGCTCGGCGCGGTCGCGGTCCTCGTCTACGTGTGGTGCGGCGCCGCCGATGTCGCGCTGACCGAGGCGCTGGTCGGGACGCTGCTGTCGGTCACCCTGTACGCGGTCGCCGTGCGCTCCTCGCTGACGATGCGGCTCGGGGTGCTGGCGGCGGCCCGGCCCGCAGAGGAAGAGCTCGCTCCCCTGCGCGCGGCGCTGCAGCGCGTGCACCTGCGCCTGGAGCTGGTGGCGGAGGAAGCGGAGCCGTCCCTGCGGGCCGCGCTCCTGGCCCGGGAGCTGCACGGGATCTGCCTGCCCGCCGCGGACGGCTTCGCGATGCAGGTGCGGGTGCCGCGCCTGCGGCGGCTCCTCGATGAGGCGCTGGAAGCCGGCGCCGTGCGCCTCGCGGAGGGCGGCGCGTGAAGCTCGTGTACGCGCTCGCGGCGGTGCTCCTCGGCGTCCAGCTGCTGCTGGAGTCCGACGCGCAGGTCGCGCCCGCGGGCCCCGGCCCGCTGCCCGCCCTGGTGCGCGAGGCCGGGGTGCCGAACGCCGTGTCGGCGGTGATCTTCCGCAACCGCCTGTACGACACCATCTTCGAGGTCGTCGTCTTCACCCTCGCCGTCGCCGGCATCCGCTTCCTGCTCGAGAACGAGGCGCCGACCCCGCACGTGATCGCGTTCCCCGACGACACCTCGGTGCTGCTCGCGCGGGTCGGGGCGACGGTCGCGGCGCTGGTCGCGATCGAGCTCGCCCTCCGCGGCCACCTCAGCCCCGGAGGCGGCTTCGCGGCCGGGGTCGCGGGAGGCACGGCGATCGGCCTGTGGGCGCTGACGACCAGCCGCGAGCGGATGGAGCGCGACTACGCCCGCTGGCACGCCGCCTCCCTCGAGAAGGCAGCGGTCGTGCTGTTCCTGCTCCTGGCCGGCTTCGTGCTGACCGGCCTGGAGCTCCCGCACGGGACGGTGGGGCAGCAGTGGAGCGGGGGCTGGATGCCGCTGCTCAACGTGCTGGTCGCGGTCAAGGTCGCCCTGGGGGCGTGGGCCGCGCTGCTCTTGTGCATTCGCGCCCGAGGCTTGCTCTGAGGGCGGCGGTCGTGCTCCTCCCCGCGGCGCGCCGCTCTCCGCGTAGCCCTTGCCCCGCGCGCCGCTTCCCCCACAATCGTCTCCAGACGTCATCCACCGGAGCCGACCGATGTCCCTGCCGCCCCCCGTCCCCGCCGCCGAGCTCGCGCGCCGGCTCGACATCTCGGAGGAGGCCGTCGCGCTGATGCGCCGGCATCCGACCTACGACCTGCACCTCGACAGCTTCATCCCGACCCGGCTGTTCGGCTACGACCTGCGCCGCCGCCACCGGGGCGGGCCGCTCGGCGGGCGCTTCTTCGGCCACCTCGACTTCGCCCGGGCAAGGGATGCCGGGCTGGCGGGCGGGATGTGGTCGATCACCACCAACCCGGTCGTGCCCGCCCGCATGCGCTGGAACCGCTTCCGCGAGAACCTGCGCCGCTTCCGTCGCATCGTCGCGGAGGCCGGGCCGGAGCTGCGCCTGGTGCGCAGCCACGCGGAGGCCCTCGCGGCCCGGGAGGCGGGCGCCCACGCGGTGCTGCTCGCGATCCAGGGGGGCAACGCGCTGCAGGCCGCGCCGGAAGGTCCGCTGTCGATCCCCGAGCGGCTGATCACCCGCATCACCCTCGTCCACCTGACCAACTCGGTCTACGGCCCGACCTCGAGCCCGCTGGCGCTGTGGCGCAAGGACGACGGCCTGAGCGCGGCGGGCAAGGACTACGTCGCGCGGATGGACGCCGCGCGCATCTTCGTCGACCTCGCCCACATCAACCGCCCGGCCTTCTGGGACGCCGTCGACGTCCACGACAAGACGCTGCCCTTGCTCGTCACCCACACCGGGGTGTGCGGCGTCACGCCCCACTGGCGCAACCTCGACGACGCCCAGGTCAAGGCGATCGCCGACAGCGGGGGAGTGATCGGCATCATCTTCGAGCCGACCTTCCTGCGGCGGAAGGGCGGGCCGGACAGCGGGGAGATGATCGTAGAGCACATGCAGCACATCATCGACCTGGTCGGCGATGCGCACGTCGCCTTCGGCAGCGACTACGACGGGGCGATCCGCCCGCCCCGCGAGCTGCGCGACGGGGTCGCCTACCCGCGGCTGGTGCAGCGCATGCTCGACCGCGGCTGGGACGAGGAGCGCATCGCCCGCATCCTCGGCGGCAACTTCCTCCGCGCCTTCGCGCGCCTGCGGCCCTGACCGGTGGCCACCGACCCGGAGCGGCCCTGGCGCGCCGAGCACGCGATCGAGGCGCCGCTCGCCGCGCGCCTGATCGCCGCCCAGCACCCGGAGCTGGCCGGGCTGCCCGTGCGGCTCTGGGCCGAGGGCTGGGACAACCGCGCCTTCCTGGTCGGTGAGCGGGCCGTGTTCCGCTTCCCGCGCCGCGCGATCGCCGTCCCGCTGCTCGAGACCGAGACCCGCGCCCTGCCCCACCTCGCCGCCCGCCTGCCCTGGCCGGTTCCGGCGCCGCGCTGGAGCGGGAGCCCCGGCGGCGGCTTCCCCTGGCCCTTCGCCGGCTACCCCGTGCTGCCGGGCACCACCGCCGATCGGGCCGCCTTGAGCCGTCCGCAACGGCGGACCTGGGCGGCGCCGCTCGGGCGCTTCCTCGCCATCCTCCACGCGACGCCAGCGGAGGAGGCGCGCGGCTGGGGGCTGCGCCCCGACCCCCTCGGCCGCTGGGCGCGCCCGCGGCGCATCGACGAGCTGCGCACACGCCTGGAACGCGCCCTCGCCGCCGGCCTGCTCGCGGCGGCGCCGGCCTGGGAGCCGCCGCCCCCGGACTGGCGGCCGCGGGAGGACGTCGTCGTGCACGGGGACCTCTACGTCCGCCACCTGCTCGCCGACGCGGAGGGGGCGCCGGCGGGAGTGATCGACTGGGGGGACGTGCATCTCGGCGATCCGGCGACCGACCTGGCGGTGGTCCACGGCTTCCTGCCCCCGGAGGCGCACGACGCCTTCCGCGCGGCCTACGGTTCCAGCGACCCCGACGCCTGGCGCGCGGCCCGCTTCCGCGCGGTGTACTACGCGCTGACCCTGCTGCTGTACGGCGCGGACACCGAGGACGCCGCGCTCCTGCGCGAGGCGACCACCAGCCTGGAGCTGCTCGCGGACGGTAGCTGACGGCTACTCCGGCGGCTGCCTGCGCAGGCGGGCCAGCCCCCAGGCCAGGCCGGCCGCGGGCAGGCCGAGGCCCAGCCCGACCAGGGGCCAGCCGCACAGCCAGTAGAGGAAGTCCTCCGCCCCCGGCGCCCCTTCCCGCAGCCGCCCCTCGAGCAGCAGGGAGCCGGCCTGGACGCTCGCGACGATCAGGAAGGGCGCGAACACGGGCAGGGAGACGTTGGCGGCGGCGTAGAGCACGCACTTGTTCAGCCGCAGGAGCAGGCCGAGCAGCACGCACAACAGGAGGTGCAGGCCGAAGAAGGGCGAGGTGCCGACCAACACCCCGACCAGCACCGCGGCGGCGAGCTTGCCCGGCGAGGCGTGCTCGCGCCGGGCGAAGGCGAAGGCCCGGCGCAGGGAGCGGCGGATGCCGAGCAGGTCCCAGGCCGGCGGCGAGACCTCGACCTCGCGCCACAGCCTGCGCATCGCGGCCAGCTCGGCGCGCAGCGCCATCGTCCCTCCCTGCGGGCCCTTACGCGGAGACGCCCTCGAGGACTTCCCACAGCGGGCCCTTCACGCCCCGGGAGCGCAGGCGCCGGAAGTAGCGCTCGTGCATCTTCTTCTTCAGGCCGGGCACGATCCACCGGACGTGGGTGTCGGCGACCTCTGCCAGGCGCCGCTGCAGGTAGTCGCGCACCTCGGGGTGCGGCAGGATCAGGAATTCCTCGCGCGCCATCGTACGCACCACGCACTCGGCGAGCTGCTCGGGCTCGAGCATGCCGTCGACCGCGGCGACCGCGGCG